>NZ_FLQY01000087.1 GCF_900089945.1 Candidatus Propionivibrio aalborgensis
TAGGCATTGTCATACTGATGCTGCGAACTGTACGTAGCACCACGCGCTTCTCCTGCCCCTGACACACTCCCGACGACCAGTCCGGCACCCGCTCCAATGCCAGCACCCTGACTCCCATTGATCGCCGCACCCGCCAAGGCACCTACGGCCGTTGCGATGACTGCATTGCGAACTCCCGGGTCGCTCGGCAGAGCACCTGTCTGTTGCGCGGCATACTGACGGCACTGCGCATCATCCAGGCGAAAGTCGCCGAAACTCTTCCCGGTTCCAGGCAAAGACAGAACACTCGGACCTGTTGGTGCGCTGGCGCACCCAACTAGCAGCACCACAACCGTTGAGGAGATCAATACACCGGAAATATTCATGTCAATGCTTTCTTTGCAGCATCAAGGTTGTCCTGGGGGGCGCGGCAACACCTTCTGCCAGCCACCGGGGCATTCATTCACATAGGGATAGTACGCTCTTGTTGCGCCACAGTAATACCAGTAGTTGGTTTGTGTTTCTGGTGGCCCAGGCGCAGGCAATACCTGCTCGATGTAGACGGGCGGAGCACGTTCAATCACTATCGGCTGGGTCGGTGGATAGTAGAAGGGAGGTGGGTAATACCAGGGGCCCCAGCCGGGAGTGATCACGAAACCGAATTGGGCAGATCGATGACCATACCCATGGCCATATCGGTGGCCATAGCCGCGATCCGCCCAGGCACTACCAATACCTGTCAGGACAAGCAGCAACAGTACGATGCCTCGTTTGACCGATTCGATTTCTTTCATCTTGCCTGCTCCAGTATTCATTCGCCCCGAATTCTTTCTGGGGCATTACACAAATCAACGGGCAACTTCCATCCGGGTTGACGACAGCCAAAAACCTCAGGCTTCACAGTCTATTCTCTCCATCTTTGCTGAGAATACACTTGCGGCGACGATCATCGCGCCTCCTACCCATTCGCGATGGCCGATCACCTCGCCGGCAAGCAACCAGGAAGCCAGCGCCGCAAAGCCAACCTCTGAAAGCATGATGACAATTGCCCGGTTGGCGGCGACTCGTGCAAGCCCATACTGAACAACGAGATTGACAACGAGCAATACGCAACCGATCAGGCCGAGCAGTAGCCAGATCGTGGGTGAGTCCGGCATTTGCGGCTGAGCAAATCCGGCAAGAACAAGCGCCATACCGACCAGCACCGCTCCGGCAAAGGTCGCCATCGATTTGATTTCGATGCTTACACCTTGCGCTCGCCTGGAAAGCACATTGAGCAGAGCAAACGAGAAGCCCGCACCCAATCCGAACCAATCGCCCGCATCCTGAGGCACGGGCAGACCGATGCGCGGATGCCAGAGCATGGTTGCTGCGCCCGCCAACGAAAGCGAAATGACGAAAGCACCAAAGCGATTGAGGCGCTCGCCGAGCAGGAAGTGCGAAAGCAGCACGGTCCACAACGGGGCGAGGTAAAACAGCAGAAGGACGCGAACGACCTCGCCATTCAGCGTGGCAAGCACATAGCCAAGGTTGCAGCCTGCCGAGGCCAGGGCAAGCCAGAGCAACGTCCATGAGGGGGAAAAACTGGCAAGCTCGCGCCTGAAGAAGAACAACCCTGATACAAAGGCCACACCGTAGGTAATTGCTAGTGCCACAACGCCGTCTATTCCGGCATCGCGCAGAATGCGGTAGGGATACCAGATGACCCCCCAGACCAGCGCACCCGCGAGCAGCGAGAGAATGGCCGTACGTTTCTCGCGTTGCGCATCGCTCCTGGCTGTTGCTTCCGCCCCTCCCATTACCGTCAAGCGATATCCCCTAATTCAGTGATGCCCCTTATAATTCCCTATCCCATACGGCGTATTGCAAATAACGTGAATCCAAATCTCGCCAGACTGCATCCCTACCCGTTTGAAAGACTGCGCCAGCTCTTTTCCGGCATGACGCCGAACCCCAAACTGCGGGAGATCAAGCTCTCGATTGGCGAGCCGCAACACGCGACACCGGCTTTCATCAAGGACGCGCTGACTGCCGGACTCGGCGGTCTGTCGAATTATCCTACCACGCTGGGCATACCCGCCTTGCGTCATGCCGTCGCCGAATGGATGGAGCGCCGCTATGGCCTTCCCGACATCGATCCGGAGGCGCATATCATCCCGGTCAACGGCTCGCGCGAGGCGCTGTTCGCCTTTGCACAGACGGTTATTGATCCGTCGGGGAGCAGCAACCGAAGTTACATCCCTCTGGTTGTGAGCCCCAATCCCTTCTATCAGATTTACGAGGGTGCGGCTTACCTCGCCGGCGCCGATCTGCGCTTTCTGAATACCCTGCCGGAAAACAACTTTGCTTTCGATTACGACACCCTGAGCGACGAAGAATGGCAACGGGTTCAGCTCCTTTTTGTTTGCTCGCCCGGCAACCCGACCGGGAAAACACTCGATCTTGAAGACTGGAAGCTCCTCTTCGCCTTGTCTGACAAATATGGCTTTATCATCGCCTCCGACGAGTGTTACTCGGAGATTTTCTTTGACGAGGCGAATCCTCCGCTCGGATGCCTTCAGGCAGCCAGGACACTTGGCCGCTCTTTCGACCGACTGGTGATGTTTTCCAGCCTGTCGAAACGTTCGAATGTTCCGGGCATGCGCTCCGGCTTCGTTGCCGGCGATGCGGCGATCCTCAAGCAGTTTCTTCTCTACCGTACCTATCATGGAAGTGCGATGAATCCCGCCGTTCAGGCTGCCAGTATCGCCGCCTGGAATGACGAATCTCACGTTGTCGCAAACCGCGATCTTTACCGGGAGAAGTTTGCAGCCGTTACACCGCTACTGACCCGCGTGCTGGGAACGGCAATGCCCGATGCCAGCTTCTACCTGTGGGCAAGGACCCCACTGGCCGATACCGAATTCGCCCGCGCGCTGGCCGCCGATTATAATGTAGTCGTTCTGCCGGGCAGCTTTCTCGCCCGTCAGTCCTGCGGCGTCAATCCGGGCGCCGGATTTGTGCGTATCGCACTGGTCGCACCGCTCGCCGAATGCCTCGAAGCCGCAGATCGAATACGAGAATTCGTTTCAAAACTTTAGGAAAAATACATGCAGCAATTTCAGCAAACCATTGAAGAAGCCTGGGAAGACCGGACTTCGTTACAACCCGGCAGCGCACCCGCCAAAGTGGGTGAAGCCGTTAGCGCAGCGCTGACCGAACTCGACGAAGGCCGGCTTCGCGTGGCTGAAAAGGTCAACGGCGAATGGATTACCCATCAGTGGCTCAAGAAGGCTGTTCTGCTCTCTTTCAGGCTTGAGGACAACCAGCTGATCGACGGTGGCCCGATGCGCTATTTCGACAAGGTACCGACCAAGTTCGCACGATACGACGCCAAGGCATTCGAGCGCGGCGGTTTCCGCGTGGTGCCACCGGCCACCGCCCGACGCGGCGCCTTTATCGCCAGGAACGTCGTACTGATGCCCTCCTACGTGAATATCGGAGCCTACGTCGACGAGGGAACGATGGTCGATACGTGGTCTACTGTCGGCTCATGCGCACAGATCGGCAAGAACGTGCACCTTTCCGGCGGCGTCGGAATTGGCGGCGTACTGGAGCCCTTGCAGGCCAACCCGACAATCATCGAAGACAACTGCTTCATCGGCGCCCGCTCGGAGGTCGTTGAAGGCGTAATCGTCGGCGAAGGCTCCGTGATCTCGATGGGCGTGTACATCGGCCAATCAACAAAGATCTTCGATCGCGAAACCGGGGAAGTCAGCTATGGGCGCATCCCCCCCGGCTCGGTTGTTGTTTCCGGCAACCTGCCGGCAACAGACGGCAGCTACAGTCTCTATTGTGCAGTGATCGTCAAGAAGGTCGACGCCAAGACACGCGCCAAGACCAGTATCAACGACCTCTTGCGCGGCGACTAACTCCTCTTCGTTCCCTCATTCTTTTTCACTTTTCGTATTCTTGACAACGGCGGAGGCCACATGATTCTGGACAAACTATTCCAGTTGATGGCAGAAAAGCAGGCTTCGGATATTTTTGTCTCTGCCGGCGTCCCGATTCACATCAAGATCCAGGGCAATTCGGTTCCGGTCAATCAACAGGTCATGGACTCGGCGATGATCGAAAAGATCGCCTTCGAACTGATGTCGCCTGACCAGCTCCGGACCTTCGAAGCGACGATGGAGATGAATCTCTCCTTTGGCGTTCCCAACGTAGGCAATTTCCGGGTCAATATCTTCCGGCAGCGCGCCTCGATCTCGATCGTTGTGCGCTATATCCTCGGCAACATTCCGTCCCTTGACTCCCTCATGCTGCCCTCGGTGCTGGGTGAGCTGATCATGGAGAAACGCGGCCTGATCCTGATTGTCGGCTCAACCGGTTCAGGCAAGTCGACGACCATCGCGTCCATGCTCGACTACCGCAATGCCAACCGCAGCGGTCACATCCTGACCATCGAGGATCCCATCGAGTTTCTTTTCAGGCACAAGAAATCGATCGTCAATCAGCGCGAATTGGGCATGGACACCCTGGGTTGGGAACCGGCTCTGAAAAACGCCATGCGCCAAGCCCCCGACTGCATCCTGATCGGCGAAATCCGCGACAAGGAAACCATGCAGGCCGCCATCGCCTACGCCCAGACCGGCCATTTGTGCCTCGCCACGCTGCACGCCAACAACAGCTACCACGCGCTTAACCGCGTCATCAATTTCTTCCCGCTGGAAACCCGAACTTCGCTTTATCTCGATCTTTCCGCCAGCTTGAAGGCCATCGTCTCGCAACGCCTGGTCAAGAAGCCGGACGGAAAGCGAACGCCTGCCGCCGAAATTCTGCTCAATACGCGTCACGTCCAGGAATTGATCGAGCGCGGCGAAGTCCTGGCCGTCAAGGAGGCAATGGAACAGAGTCTTGCGCCGGGATCGCAGACCTTTGAACAGGATCTGTTCCGCCTCTATCGTGAAAACACCATCACTCTCGATGAAGCGCTGGGGAATGCCGACTCGCCCACCAACCTTTCCTGGCTGATCAACAATTCCGAAATCACCAGCGGCACACAAAACGAAGAGCTACGCGTCGAAACGCCGCTGGATTTCTCGGAAACCAGCGACTCTGGAGCGTCCTTCAAGGAATTTTCGCTGAGTCTCAACGACGCCCCAGAAGAAACCTGAGATGCCCGGTGACGCAACACTCAAGCTCGCCGAGCAACTGATCGCCTGCCGTTCCGTCACCCCCGAAGATGGCGGCTGCATGCGCATCATCGGCGAGCGCCTAGAGCGTATGGGATTCGGATGCGAATACATCAACCGTGGTGGCGTTACCAACCTATGGGCACGCCGGGGCTCGGCCAGTCCCCTGTTCTGCTTTGCCGGGCATACCGACGTTGTTCCGACCGGTCCTCTTGATCAGTGGCAGAGCGACCCATTTCAGCCGACCCGGCGAGACGGCTTGCTCTATGGCCGCGGTGCGGCAGACATGAAAAGCTCGCTCGCTGCCTTTGTTACAGCAACCGAAGCCTTCGTCGCTAGCCGCCCGGAACATAGCGGCTCCATCGCCTTCCTGCTCACTTCGGACGAGGAAGGCGATGCGGTGGATGGCACGGTTGCCGTGACCGAAGCGCTCGCGGTGCGCGGCGAGAAGATGGACTTCTGCGTTGTCGGCGAACCGACGGCGGCCAGTCGTCTCGGCGACACGATCAAGAACGGTCGTCGCGGCTCGCTGACCGGCAAGCTCACCGTCAGGGGAGTGCAAGGCCATATCGCCTATCCGCATCTGGCGAAAAACCCGATCCACCTGGTCGCACCGGCAATGACTGAACTGGTCAATTGCATATGGGATCAAGGCAACGCATCCTTCCCGCCCACGACCTGGCAGATTTCCAATATTCATGGTGGCACCGGCGCCAATAACGTCATTCCCGGCAACGTGCTCATCCAGTTCAATTTCCGCTTTGCCACGACCAGCACGCCGGAGGAATTGAAAGCGCGCGCCGGAGAAATCCTGGATCGCCATGGCCTGGATTACGAGATCGACTGGACACTCGGTGCCAAGCCCTTTCTGACCGGGAGTGGTGTACTCGTCAACACCTCACTCAAGGCAATCCGCGAAGAAACGGGCATCGAGGCCGAGCTATCAACGACTGGCGGCACCTCGGATGGTCGTTTCATCGCCGACCTCTGCCCGCAGATCATCGAAATCGGCCCCGTCAATGCGAGCATCCACAAGATCGACGAATGCATTGAAATTGCTGCCCTTCCCCGGCTTTCCGCCATTTATCGCCGTATTCTGGAACAACTACTGCCCTGATATGTTTGATCAAGCCCAAAACGAACTCTCAACCTTGCGCGACCTGATGCGTTTTGCTGTCAGTCGCTTTATCGAGTCCGAACTGTTTTTTGGTCACGGCAACGATAACGCCTGGGACGAGGCCGCCTATTTGCTGTTGCACACGCTGAAGTTGCCGCTTGATCGTCTGGATCCATTCATGGATGCCCGCTTGACCAGCGACGAACGCGCCGCCGTGCTCAAGGTGATCAAACGCCGTATCGCCGCTCGCCTTCCAGCCGCCTACCTGACCAACGAAGCCTGGCTTGGCGATTACCGTTTCTACGTCGATGAACGGGTGATTGTCCCGCGTTCGCATATCGCCGAGCTGCTGCGCGAACAACTCAGTCCATGGGTCGACGATCCGTGGGCGGTGACCCGCGTTCTGGATCTGTGCACCGGTTCCGGCTGTCTGGCCATCCTCGCGGCCCACGCTTTCCCGGAATCAAAGGTCGATGCCCTTGACCTCTCGCCCGACGC
>NZ_FLQY01000088.1 GCF_900089945.1 Candidatus Propionivibrio aalborgensis
ATCACCCCACATGGCCGACGCGCTGGCATTTCTTGCGACGGCGCGGGCCGGGCCGCAAACTGGCGCGCATGACGAAGTAATGCTCTACGATCCGGTGCCGATGCGCCTGGCGCGTCGCGCCAACTTCGAGCGTGCCCAGTTGCTCATCGAGTCGCCGTCACGACGCGCCCTGCAGGCCTTCCTCGGTGTATTGCGACTAGTGCTTGAGACGATCAAGACTCCCTCGCGTCTGCGTTGGCATCTGGAAGTGGACCCGCTGGAGTTCTGAGCAAAGCCATGCAAAGTCAACGTGAACGGCGACTCGAAACGCAGGCGGGTAGCGTCAAAGCGTAATCCAGAGCGTCCTGAAACGCCGTTGTCCGACCGGCAAATCCTTACACATTAGCGACCCTTTCTCGCGCGTGCCGTCATCCGAGAACACCAGCATCCTGACCGGGGGGCCGGGGTAGGCAATCATGGCTTCCGGTTGCAGGCCGCTGAAATTTTCTCCATTCACTGCCACCGGGTCCTCGTCTGCTACGCCAGACCACCGGTACATTTGGAATTTGCCGCTAATGCCCGCCGCGCCGGCCATGATGATGTACTGGCCCAGTGCGGGCACGTAATCAATGCTGCGCACGCCACGCCCGCCGAGAGCCAACAGGATCGGCGCACCCAGCCGGGCCGACTTGCCGGCAACGACTTCCTGTGGATTATTCAGCGGAATCAGCAGCGCCTTGCCATCGGGAATGGGGCCGCGCAGACCGATCAGCAAGGGCCCATCCGGCGTCGCGGCAAGTCCCTCGATGTTCAACCCGCCTGGCTCCTTGGGCGGAATCTTTGCCGCATCGCCCAGCTTGTAGGCTTTGAGCGCAGGCAACCGGGTCAAGTCGCGCACCAGCTTCCGATAGGGTTTGCCGACGACAGACAGCTCAACGGCTTCACCGGCTCCATTGATCTGGGTCGCAAAAAACCGCCGCCTTCCACTGCGCAACTTGCCATCGCTATTGGTGCCGTGCGAAGCGATCCAGTAAATCCGGTTGCCGATGCGAGCCGCCGC
>NZ_FLQY01000089.1 GCF_900089945.1 Candidatus Propionivibrio aalborgensis
GCCATCGCTATTGGTGCCGTGCGAAGCGATCCAGTAAATCCGGTTGCCGATGCGAGCCGCCGCTTCAAGGTCGGCCTCGGGGTGTTTCGGGTCCGACTTCAGAAATTCCGAGAGATCGAGTGTGCTGACGGGTGCCGCGGTCCGGCCCTCCCGATAAACGCGCAGTACATTGTCCTCATCATTGGCAACGACGAATTGCTGCTCGCCCAGCGAGACCGCCGCCGAAACGTCACAGGTACCGCCATACTCGGTCGCTGTAGCGAACGCCCGGGATTCAATGGTCACGAACGCGCCAACCAATGCGCAGAGCAGCATCGGCACCGCCCGGACTTTTCTCATGGATCGCACGTGCCACAAGGCAAATTGCGCCCGCTGAACAGCGCGCAAACAAGTGGTCAGTTCCATTGGTTTGCTCCTCTTTATTCTGCTGGGGTCAATTACAGCGGCGCGAAGCCGGATTCAAGGCGGTGCGGCGGTACGTGCCCGGACACCCGCCAGCCGGGTCAGCAGCCCTCTTGCCAATCCGCCCAGAACGAACAACCATACCGCAAAGGCCACCCAGATCATGATCTGCGAAATCCATTGCAGCGGCGGAAACTCGGCAGCCAGACCGAGACGGGCACTGGCGACGGTGTACATGCCCAGCGGGAAGACGAAGCTCCACATCGCCGGCTCGTATTTAAGCGGAAGGCCGCGCGCGATGTGCTTCCAAAAGCCGAACATCAAGAGCATCGGAATCCACCAGGTGCCCCATGCCCATATCATCATCGTTACGCCTTCGACGAACGGTCTCTGCGCGGCAAGGAATGGCAGGTACGGATCCTCGCTGAGCAGCGAGGTGCCGGCATTGGCGCTGATCGCCGCGGCGCCCATGATGACCCACAGCAGCGGCGAGATATCCTGCGGCTTGAGCGCCAGGAAAAAGATGCGATAGCAGAAGAGGGTTACGAAAATGCCATAGAACAGGAGACCGAGCCCCCACAGCATATGCACTTCGACCATCATGTAGCCGGCGTACTCGCCCAGTGCGGGCGCAATCGCCGCGCCCAGCAAGACCAGCGACTGCGTTCCAACGATGGAGATCAACCAGCCGCCGTGCACGATGTTGACGTTGTTCTCGTGGCTCAAGAAGGTCAGCACGCTGAAGGCAAGATAGAGCAGCAAGCACCAGGCGAGAAAAGCGATTACCCAGCATCCCATCGCCAGACCGGTATGACCGCGCGCGTTCAACAGCAGTCCGACAATATCTGTCGCAGCCACCAGCGTGAAGAATGAAAAAACCATTCGCGGATTGAGCAGGTCGATGCGCACCGCTCGCGAAAACATGAAAAACCGCCCCACGTTCAACGTCAGTAACGTCACCCAGGCAACAATCGCGAAGACGCAAACAACGTCGGCCAGCAATTCATGGTGTAGCGTACTGAAACCTATCGAGATGATCCCGCTGGCCATGACCAGCGCGAAATTTCCCGGATGCAACGCCTCCAGCGAGAATCCCGGCGCTGGTGCTGGTGCTGACTGCGAGGTGTCGGTGGGTGGCTTTGGCATGGACTGAACGGGCTGAAGGGTGGCTAGTCGGGACAGGAAGAAGCATCACTGCCCGCGTGGTTTGCAGAGATAGTAGCGCGATTTGCACCGCGCCAGTCAGTCTGGCCTTGCC
>NZ_FLQY01000090.1 GCF_900089945.1 Candidatus Propionivibrio aalborgensis
TCGTCGGCCAGCACCAGGCGTGGGCGATGAACCAGCGCGCGAGCAATCGCCACGCGCTGCATTTCACCGCCGGAAAGCTCGCGCGGCCAGCTTGCTGCGCGATCGCCCAGACCCACGGCATCAAGGAGTTGCTGCGCCGGGCCGTCGGCGGCCGGACCGTCCAAACCCTGCAACCACAGGGGTAATGCGACGTTCTGGCGCACGGTGAGATGCGGCAGCACATGGAAGGCCTGGAAAACGAAGCCCAGCTTGTCCCGGCGCAAGCGGGTGAGCGCGTCATCGTCAAATCCGTCGTAGCTGTTCCCGTCCAGCGCCAACCGACCGCTGTCGGGGCGGTCCAGACCGGCAATGAGGTTGAGCAGCGTGGATTTGCCAACACCTGATTCGCCGACGATGGCGACGTACTCGCCCGGTACGAGGCGCAAGGAGACGTCGTGTAGCACGTCGCGGCCGTTGAAGCGGCGGCAAAGATTTTCGATTTCGAGCATAGATGCTAGGAGGTGTCAGCTTGCGGTCGGTTCCGCCAATACTCCAGAATACTCCTGGCGTGCCCGTATTTCCTGCCAAACGGATTGCTTGGCGTTTAACGGGAGGCTCGGACGCCGCCCCATTTGGATGTGAATGACGAATGGGCTTGATGTATATTCTGGTTCATTGAAGCACCCGATCCGTCGTGCCGCTGCAGACTCAACAGAGAGGAATGAACATGAACTTCGACAAGGAAGTCGACGCCCGCGGCCTCGGCTGCCCTCTGCCCATCCTGCGCTCAAAAAAGGCTCTGGCCGAACTTCAGTCGGGCCAGGTGCTTCACGTGATTTCCACCGATCCGGGATCGGTAAAGGATTTTGCCGCATTTGCCAGGCAAACCGGAAACGAACTGCTGGCCAGTGCGGAAAACAACAAGGAATACGAGTTCTTCATCAAGCGCAAATAGCCTGTGTTTACCGGCTCCGCCATGCGCACATGAGCAGGCGACCGCGGCCTGAATGACGCAGTCTGTCTGCGATGCTGTGTATGGGGTGGTACAATAATAAACGTACGCTGAAAGTGGGTAATAACGAAGCGCAGACCACTCATGCGGTGACGCGAGTCAAGCGTTGCCTGCCTTCGTGGAATTACGGTGTCGACAAAAACATGAATGGGCACTTCCAACAGTTCATACCGAAAAAGTTGGGCCTTGAATCCAACGCCTCGACTTGTATCGCGCACTGCCTCGTCTTTTGTCGACCCAATACCCGCTCCAGAAGATTTCCCGGACGTTGAACGCCCAACGAAGAATTTGTTTGCCCACGTTTTACGCAATTGGAATATTAGTATATAGAATCTTTCACGCCTTCACTCACGACTTCTTGGAGATTGACTATGAACCAGAGCCACATCGATTCGGAACGGCAACGCATCAGCGAAGCACGCCACCATGATCCCTTCGCAATCCTTGGGCGGCATCCTGAAGGCAAGAAGGTCATCGTCCGTGCATTCATGCCCTTCGCCGCCGAGGTGCGCATCGCCGAAGGCGGAATGACGATGACCCGGCTGCCGGACACAGACCATTTCGAGTGGCAAGGCGACGGCAAAGCACTGCCGGAACATTACAGCCTGATCTGGACCGATAGTCACAATCGCGAGCATATCGGGCGCGATCCCTATACATTTATGCCGCAGATCGGCGATCTCGATCTGTATCTGTTCAGCGAGGGGCGTCACCGGCACGCCCACAATTTCCTCGGCGCCCATGAGCACGAAGTAGATGGCGTCGGCGGCGTGCTGTTTGCCATCTGGGCGCCAAACGCCGAGCGCGCCAGTGTCATTGGCGACTTCAATGGGTGGGACGGGCGTCGCCACCAGATGCGCGTGCGTGGTGGTAGCGGCGTCTGGGAGTTGTTTATCCCCGATCTCGATGCCGGACAGATCTACAAATACGAAATCCGTAATCGCCACACCGGCCAGGTTCTGCAAAAGACCGATCCTTACGGTCAACGCCACGAGTATCGTCCGCGCACCGGCGCCATCGTTCCCGCACTCGGCAACTATGGCTGGGGAGACGGCGACTGGATGGAGCGGCGTCGCTCCCACGATTGGCAGCATGCTCCGATGTCCGTGTACGAAGTCCATCTGGGTTCCTGGCAACGCGGCCAGGAGGGTGAGTTCCTCAACTATCGCGAGGCGGCACACCGACTTGTGGATTACGTGAAGTACATGGGCTTTACGCATATCGAACTGATGCCGATCACCGAGCACCCCTACGACCCCTCCTGGGGTTACCAAACCACCGGCTACTTCGCGGCAACCAGCCGTTTTGGCGACCCCGACGACTGCCGTTACTTTGTCGACTACTGCCACCGGAATGGCATCGGCGTACTGCTCGACTGGGTTCCCGCGCATTTCCCCAAGGATGCCCACGGCCTTGCCAGCTTCGACGGCACGCCGCTTTACGAGCACGCTGACCCCCGCCTTGGCGAACACAAGGACTGGTCCACGCTGATCTTTAATTTCAGCCGCAACGAAGTGAAGTGCTTTCTCCTGTCGAGTGCGGTTTACTGGCTGGAAGACATGCACATCGACGGCCTGCGCGTTGACGCCGTGGCCTCGATGCTCTATCTCGATTACTCGCGCAACGAAGGCGAGTGGATTCCCAACCAGTACGGCGGGCGCGAAAACATTGCGGCGATCGATTTCCTGCGCGAACTCAACGTCGCGGTACACGACCAGTGCCCCGGTGTCCTGATGATTGCCGAGGAGTCGACTTCGTGGCCACAGGTCAGTCGCCCGACCTACATCGGTGGTCTGGGTTTCGACATCAAGTGGAACATGGGCTGGATGAACGACACTCTGGACTACATGGCACTCGAGCCCATATACCGCCAATACAACCAGGGCATTCTCACCTTCAGCATGCTCTATTGCTTCACCGAGAACTTCATGCTGCCCTTCTCGCATGACGAGGTGGTACACGGCAAGCAGTCGATGCTGCACAAGATGCCCGGAGACGAGTGGCAAAGGCATGCCAATCTGCGTACGCTCTACGCCTACCAGTTCACGCATCCTGGCAAGAAGCTCATGTTCATGGGCACAGAGTTCGCTCAAGGGAAGGAGTGGGACAGCTGCGGGGTACTCGACTGGTACGTGCTCGAATACCCCCTGCATCAAGGCATGCAACGCCTGGTGCGGGATCTGAACCATCTCTATCAGGCAAGCCCGGCACTGCACCGCCACGAATTCGACTGGAATGGATTCGAGTGGATCGATTGCCATGACGCCCAGCAGTCGGTGATCAGCTATCTGCGCAAGGGCGTTGGCGACGAAATGATGGTAGTGGTCGTCAACCTCACACCCGTGCCGCGTTACGAATATCGGATTGGCGTGCCCTCGCCCGGGCGCTATCGCGAAGTATTGAACTCCGACTCGGAAATTTACGGCGGAAGCAACGTCGGCAATGGAAGTGCGCCGCTTCAAGCAGACGATTGGCCATGGATGAACCGTTCGCATTCACTGCTGCTGACGCTTCCACCCCTCTCGGGAGTTGTTCTGGCCTACGAGGGAGATCGCTAAATCGATGCAACTGCCGGCCAGTGCAGACGGTAGCCAGGAGTATGTTTTTTTCATCAAGCCCGGATAGCCTGTAAACATCTACAAGGCGACTCGGCTGATCAGGAGACGATATGGTTGCCACTTCCGCAATGGCCGGTATCGAAGAACTCGTCAATCGCCGCTTGGACGAGTTGCTGCCGCAGAAGATCGAAGAGGCACTGCGTCAGCGCGAAGAAGCGAAAACGCCTTCAATGGCCATCATTGCGTCCCGCGGCACGCTGGATTGGGCCTACCCACCCTTCATCCTAGGCTCCACGGCTGCTGCGCTGGGGTGGGATGTTTCGATCTTCTTCACGTTCTATGGCTTGAATCTGCTGAAGAAGGACATCTCCGACCTCAAGGTGAGTCCGCTCGGCAATCCCGGAATGCCGATGAAGATGCCCTTCGGCCCGGACTGGTTCAAGAACATCAATTGGAATATACCCAACTTGATCCAGGCCGGCATTCCGGGTTTCGAGACCGTAGCCACGCTGCTGATGCAACAAACCATCAGGAACAACGGCGTTGCCAGCATTGAAGAACTGCGTAGACTGGCGCTGGAGGCCAATGTCAAGCTCATCGCTTGCCAGATGACCGTGGACCTTTTCGGCTTTGGCCACGACGACTTCATTCCAAGTTTGGACTACGCCGGCGCGGCGACCTTTCTGCCGGTGGCGCAAAAAGCCGACGTAGCCCTGTTCATGTAATCCTGCCGAAACGGCTGGCATTTCTGATTGGTCAGTTGGCGTTTCGAAACCGGCTTGGGAACAATTCAGGGAACGTTTTTCATATTGCGTCGTCACAACGACGTCATCTTCGTCTGTTTTGTATCATTGTAGGACCACGATATGGGCTTCAACGCTTCTGCAACGACACGATAAACTTCCGTCGAAGGCGATATCCGTCAAGTATTGGGTGCTATTGCAATTCCTGCGCTGGGCTGGATCGTTGCCGTGGTCGCCGGTTCGGCCACTCGCCGGTTGTTGGACGTGATTTCTGTCAACAAACGTGTTGCTGAAAGCGCGAACGCAAAATTGACGCGAGATATCGTTCTCGGTGGCTTGATTCGAATAAAGCGCATTAACGTGACTTGTAAAGGTTGGCGAATTCGCTTCCGGTTCTCTGCGCCGGAGTCGGCGCCCGCTTCAACGGCACCCCGCTCTGACGTTTCGCCTCGTCGGCCGTGTCACCTTGATGCCATTTCTGTTCCGGACCATAATGGCTCCGAAGCAATGCTGGCCTGCCCTTGGAGGTCTTGCGGATGAGCGAAAAACGGAGCGGCAGGTTTGAGTCCTGGGCGAGATACACGGCCGGTTTGCTCATGCTGCTGGTAGTCGCAGTGGCGCCCTGTGCCGAAATGGAGTCCAGGGCAGGGCATGCCAATGGCGGTCGCACACTAACGGTGGTGATGGACGACAACTATCCGCCTTATGTATTTCGCGATTCGAGCGGCATGCTGGACGGATACCTTGTCGATCTCTGGAAACTCTGGGAGAGCAAGACCGGAGTACGCGTCGATCTGGTCGCCACCGACTGGCAAAAGGCGCAGCAATTGATGGCTGACGGTCAGGCCGATGTCATCGATACCATGTTTATGACTCAAGAGCGTCAAAGGACGCTGGATTTCACGCCTCCCTACGAACTGATTCCGGTGACGATCTTCAGCCATTCTGGGCTCGGCGGAATTACCGGCCCCGATACTCTGCGTGGCTTTGCGGTCGGCGTCAAAGCCGGCGATGCCTGCATCAGCAAGCTCAGAGATTTGGGCATTACGCATTTGCAGGAATTCGGCAACTATGAAGCGCTGGTGGCGGCTGCCGTTGCAGGGCAGATCCGTGTGTTCTGTCTGGATGAACCTCCCGCCAACTACCTCCTCTATCGCCATCATGCGGAACACGATTTCAACAAGGCCTTCCAGCTCTATACGGGCAAGTTTCATCGGGCAGTGCATAAGGGCGACGCAACAACCCTGGCATTGGTGAACCAGGGCTTCTCGGCAATCTCTGACGACGAACAACAGGCGCTGCACGACAAATGGATGGGCAGCAAGCTGAACGTTCTGCCTTATGGGCGTTACCTTGCCTATGCCCTGATGATCGCTGCGCTGACCGGAGTTTTGCTTGCGGTTTGGGGGGCCGCTTTGCGGCGCGAGGTGAATCAACGCACCGCGCAACTGGAAAACGAGCGTGCGCGCTTGCGCGTTCTGCTCGAAACCATCCCCGACCTCGTCTGGCTCAAGGACGAAGCGGGAGTGTATCTGTTTTGCAATCAGCAGTTTGAACACCTCTATGGTGCAAGGGAAGCGCAGATTGTCGGCAAGACGGACTACCATTTCGTGGATCGTGAACAGGCGGATTTCTTTCGCGACCATGATCGCAAGGCTCAGGCCGCCGGCAAGCCGATGAGCAATGAAGAATGGATCACTTTTGCCGACGATGGTCGCCGTGTCCTGGTGGAAACCACCAAGACGCCGATGCACGACGCCACAGGCAAGCTGATCGGCGTGCTGGGCATAGCCCGCGACATTACCCGCCGCAACCAGGCCGAGCAGGCGGTGCGCGATAGCGAAGAACGCTACCGTGTGGCTTTTCGCACCAGCTGCGATTCGGTCAACATCAACCGCATTGCCGATGGTTGTTTCGTAGATACAAATGAGGGCTTCGAGCGCATGACCGGTTGGCGGCGCGACGAAGTGATCGGCCGAAGTTCACTGGAGCTCGGGATCTGGGTGGACCCGGAGGATCGCCGGCGCATGGTCGAAAAGTTGAGACAGGATGGCTTTTGCGAGAACATGCAGTTCCGCTTCCGCCGCAAGGACGGCAGCGAACTGATCGGACAGATGTCGGTGCACGCCATTCCCGTTGATGGCGACGAATGCCTGCTTTCGGTCACCCGCGACATCACCGAACAGGTCAGGATCGAGGAGGCGCTAAGGCAGCGTGCGTTGCTCGACAACTTCCCGTTCCTGGTCTGGCTCAAGGACAATAGCAGCCGCTTTCTCGCCGTCAACAAGCCGTTTGCCGAGGCCTGCGGCCAACCTTCGCCAAACCACCTGGTCGGCAAATCCGATCTCGATATCTGGCCGCGTGATCTGGCTGAAGCCTATCAAGCGGACGATCGGGCCGTACTCGAGAGCGGCCGCCCGACAAATGTAGAGGAACCCATTGAAGTCGGCGGCAAGAGGATATGGTTCGAAACCTACAAGTCACCGGTCCTGATCGACGAACATGTCATCGGCACGGTTGGTTTTGCACGCGATATCACCGAACGCAAAGCCACCGAGGAGGAAGTCCGGCGCCTGGCGTTTTACGACACGCTAACCCATCTACCCAACCGGCGACTGCTGGTCGATCGCCTGCAGCAGGCAATCGCATCGAGTGCTCGCAGCGGCAAGCAGGTGGCGGTGCTATTCATTGATCTGGACAACTTCAAGATTCTCAACGACACCCTCGGCCACGGCATCGGCGACCTGCTGCTGCAACAGGTTGCCAAACGTCTTGAGCACTGCGTCAGGGAAGGAGACACCGTGGCGCGCTTGGGCGGCGACGAATTCGTCGTCATCCTTGAGGATCTGAGCGGGGAAGTATTCGAAGGCGCCAGGCAAGTCGAGATCATTGGCGAGAAGATACACGCCGAACTGGTTCGGCCCTACGATCTGGACGGCCATCAAACCAACAGCACGCCGAGCATCGGCATCACCCTTCTCACCGACCGGGAAACGACTTTCGAGGAACTGATGAAACGGGCCGACATGGCCATGTATCAGGCCAAGGGGGCCGGACGCAATACCCTGCGATTTTTTGATCCGGAAATGCAGGCCGCGGTTGCCGCGCGCACCGCGCTCGAGGGCGATCTTCGCGAAGGGCTGAAGCAGGGTCAGCTGCTGCTTCACTACCAGCCGCAGGTAGACGGCAGTGGCACGGTGACCGGTGCGGAAGTACTGGTCAGGTGGCGGCATCCCCTCCGCGGCTTGATTTCCCCCATCGAATTCATTCCTCTGGCCGAGGAAACCGGACTGATTCTGCCGCTCGGCGCCTGGGTGCTGACGACCGCGTGCAATCAGTTGGTATCTTGGTCAAGCGATCCGGCAATGGCAAATCTCACTTTGGCGGTCAACGTCAGCGCCCGACAGTTTCGCCAGCCGGATTTTGTGGGGCAGGTATTGACCACACTTGAAACATCGAGCGCCAATCCGACGAAACTCAAGCTGGAACTCACTGAAAGTCTGTTGCTCGACAACGTCGAAGAGATCATCCTCAAGATGAACGCGCTGAGGAGTTCCGGTGTGAGCTTTGCGCTGGATGATTTTGGCACAGGCTATTCGTCGTTGTCATACCTGAAACGACTGCCACTGAACCAGTTAAAGATTGATCAAACGTTCGTACGTGACGTACTGAGTGACCCCAATGACGCGGCCATTGCTCGCACCATCGTCGCGCTGGCACAGAGCCTGGGGCTTTCGGTAATCGCCGAGGGAGTGGAAACGGAGGAGCAGCGCGAATTCCTTGCCGTTTCCGGATGCCATGCCTGTCAGGGCTATCTGTTCAGTGCTCCGCTTCCACTGGAAGAGTTCCGGCAATTTGTCAGCCGCAAATCGGCGTCATAGGTGTGATACACGGACGATACGATCACTTCCCTGGGCACGGGATGTCGCAGGCAAAACGTGCCAATTCAAGGCCACTGCCACTGCGTGGGAACACTTCTTCAAATGCTTGGCACGAGCTGCTAAACATTGAATAGGAAATTAAGGACATCTCCATCCTTGACAATGTACTCCTTGCCTTCAGCGCGCATCTTGCCCGCTTCCTTGGCGCCATGCTCGCCGCCACAGGCAATGAAATCGTCGTAAGCAATCGTCTGCGCGCGGATGAAACCGCGTTCAAAGTCGGTGTGAATGACTCCGGCAGCTTGCGGTGCCGTATCGCCCTTGTGGATCGTCCACGCTCTCACTTCCTTGACACCCGCGGTGAAATACGTCTGCAGGCCAAGCAAGTGGTAGCCGGCATGCACCAAACGGTCGAGCCCGGGTTCCTCAAGACCGAGATCGGCGAGAAACAATTGTTTCTCGTCGTCGTCCAGATCTGCAATCTCAGCTTCGATCGAAGCGCATACGGCAACCACTTCGGCCCTTTCGGTCGCAGCATGAGCCCGCACCGCATCGAGATGCGGGTTGTTTTCGAAGCCGCCCTCGGCAACGTTGGCGGCATACAGTACCGGCTTGGCGGTAATCAGGCAGAAAGGTTTGAGATTGCTCCACTCCTCCTTCGAGAGATCGAGTGCACGAATCGGCTTGCCCTGGTCAAGCTGAGCAAAACACGTGTCCAGCACGGCGACAAGAAGCTTGGCTTCCTTGTCACCGGCACTGGCCGGCCTGCGATAACGCAGCAGCGCCTTTTCGACCGTGGCCATATCAGCCAGCGCAAGTTCGGTGTCGATGATTTCGATATCGCGGATAGGGTCGACATTTCCTGAGACGTGAATCACGTTGTCGTTGGAAAAGCAGCGGACGACATGGAGAACGGCGTCAGTTTCGCGAATGTTGGCCAGGAACTTGTTGCCCAGCCCTTCCCCCTTGGAGGCACCAGCCACCAGACCAGCGATGTCAACGAACTCGGTCACCGCCGGCACCACGCGCTGCGGTTTGACGATCGCAGACAGCTTTTCGAGGCGCGGATCCGGCACTTCGACAACTCCAACCGAAGGTTCAATGGTACAGAAGGGGTAGTTTTCCGCCGCTACACCTGCCTTGGTCAAGGCATTGAACAGCGTGGATTTGCCGACATTGGGCAGACCGACGATTCCGCATTTGAGACTCATGGTGAAATTCCTGTTCGTGACAATTGTTATGTGGCTTTGCTGTGCAGGAGGCGTTGCGCCGCAGCGTAGTCACCGGCACACAATTTCGGCCAGGCCAGCAGGCAACGATCCAGCGCGTGATCGATCAATTCCCGCTCCTCGCGACGCGGCGCCTGAAGGACGAAATTGACGACCTCGCTGCGCTCACCCGGATGCCCGATGCCCACGCGCAAGCGCCAGAAATCCGGGGTAGACAGGTGCGCCTGAATGTCTCGCAGCCCGTTATGCCCTCCGTTACCCCCACCATTCTTGAGCCGGATGCCGCCCGGTTGCAGGTCTAGATCGTCATGCACGACCAGTATTTCTTCCGGCATGAGTTTGTAGAATCGCGCCAGAGCGGCGACTGACTGTCCGGAGCGGTTCATGAAGGTCGTCGGTTGCAGCAAGCTCAGCTCACCCACGCGAGCGACGACGCCAAAGAACTTGCCCTGCGGCGTAAGTGACACCTTGAGATCGCTCGCCAACCGTTCGATAAACCAGAAACCGAGATTGTGACGGTTATCCGCATATTCGCTTCCGGGATTACCGAGGCCGACAATCAGGCGGGGAGAGGTCATGGTGTTTTAGAACCCGAAACTCAACTCATGAGTACAAATGAACAAGGGAACACGGAAGTCATCTGGCGCGGCCAAATTGTCGAGCTCAATGCTGTTGCGTGCCTTTGCCGTCGATCACGCGTCAGAACTGCTGAACGAAACGGCCGCCGGGGAGCCAGGCTCCAAACGGCGGCCTTTCGTCTTGATGCAGAAGATCAGGCAGCAGGAGTGGCGGCTTCGCCCTCTCCCTCTCCCTCACGTTCGCCTTCGCCTTCCTCAACAACTTCCGCCTTCTTGGCCGAAATCGTAACCACGACCGGATCGTCACCGGTGTGTGCCGTGGGCGCAACACCCTTCGGAAACACAATCTGCGAAAGGTGGAACGATTGACCGACTTCCATATCCTTCAGATCAACCTCAATGAAGGGGGGCAGATCTTGCGGCAGACAACTGACTTCTATGTCGTTCATTGCCGGTGATACATTGCCGCCAGCAAGCTTGACCCCTGGAGATACTTCGGCATTGAGAAAGTGCAAGGGGACTCTCTGATGAATCGCATGGGTAGCGTCAACGCGCAGAAAATCGACATGCTGAACCAGCGGCTTGTAGGGATGCATCTGCGAATCACGCAGCAGAACGCTTTCAGCGACGCCATCGATCTTGATTGTCAGTACCGACGAGTGAAATGCTTCCTTGCGCAAGGACAAAAGAAGATCGTTGTGCTCGATTTCAATCAAGGTCGGGACGGCTGTCCCACCGTAAACGATGCCCGGCACCTTGTTTGCGCGACGCAGGCGGCGGCTCGCTCCGGACCCCTGCAATGTGCGCTTCTGCGCGTTAAGTTCAAATTTCATTTTGGCTCCTGGTTGAAACAGCCCCTGCCCGCGACCAGACAGGGTGGTTGATAAAACTACTCAATAAATAGCGAGGAAACGGAATCCTCGTTGCTGATACGACGTATCGTTTCGGCCAGCACATCGGCCACCGACAACTGACGGATACGCGGTGACTTCTGCGCCTCATCGCTCAGTGGGATGGTATCGGTCACCACCAGCTCGTCGATTTCCGAGTCATTGATGCGGCTGACGGCTGTCCCGGAGAGGATCGGGTGCACGCAGTAGGCTAGCACCAGATTGGCGCCCTTGTTCTTGAGCGCGCTGGCGGCCTTGCACAGCGTGCCTGCCGTATCAACCATGTCATCCATGATCACGCAAGTACGGCCTTCGACCTCGCCAATGATGTTCATTACTTCAGATACGTTGGCCTTGGGACGACGTTTGTCAATAATGGCCAGATCGCACTCAAGACGCTTGGCCAACGCCCGCGCGCGAACCACACCTCCGACATCGGGGGAAACAACCATCAGGCCATCAATATCCTTTTTCCACACATCTGCCAGCATGATCGGCAGCGAGTAAATATTGTCCACCGGAATATTGAAAAACCCCTGGACCTGCTCGGCATGCAAATCCATGGTCAGCACACGGTGAACACCGGCGGCGGTCAGCAGGTCGGCAACCAGTTTTGCGGCAATCGGTACGCGCGCCGAGCGCACCCGCCGATCCTGACGCGAGTATCCGAAGTAAGGTATGGCCGCAGTAATGCGGGTAGCCGAGGCGCGCTTTAGCGCATCGACCATGACCAGCAACTCCATCAGGTTTTCGTTGGCCGGCGAACAGGTCGATTGCAGTATGAAAACGTCCTTGCCGCGCACGTGCTCCTGTAACTCAACCGTGATTTCGCCATCGGAGAAACGCCCCACTTTGGCCCGTCCAAGCGAAATGTTCAGGCGTTTGACGACATCGGCGGCCAGCTTGGGGTTGGCGTTACCGGTGAAGACCATCAGGCTGTCGTAGGCCATATTGCGCATCCCCGTAGCGTCGGCAAGACGCTGCATATAAAGCAATACGGGCAGGTAGGCTGACTACCCGCCCGGCTTGAAAAAACCGAATGGCTGGGGAAGAAGGATTCGAACCTTCGAATGCCGGAATCAAAATCCGGTGCCTTGACCAACTTGGCGACTCCCCAGCAGTCGCTCGCATTTGGAGCCTGACGAACGAGGCGCGGATTATACAGGTGTTTGCCCAAAAAATACAGGGCGAAGCGTGCGCCAGGTGACAGATCGCTCACAAGGTCACAACGGGAAATTGAAGCGCTTGAGCAAAACCCCTGTCTCAAACAAGGGCAAACCCACGACGCCCGAATAGCTCCCGGTCAGATGTTCGACATACAAGCCGGCACGGCCTTGAATACCGTAGGCACCGGCCTTGTCCAGAGGCTCACCACTCATTACATAACGCCGTATTTCAGCCTCGTCGATTACGCCAAAACGCACTTCGCTAACCGAAAGCACCGATTCGATACGCCCTTCAAAAGCCACGGCGACGGCAGTGAGAACACGGTGCACATTGCCCGAAAGGCGGCGCAGTATGTACTTTGCATCCTCCTCATCAATCGGCTTACCCAGAATCCGGCCTTCGAATTCAATCGTCGTATCCGCAGCAAGCACGGGTTGCGATATCAATTTCCGCCAACTGACGATACGCCAGCCCTGCTCGGCCTTGGTTCGTGCGACGCGTTCAACGTACTCGGTCGGGCCTTCGCCATCCAGCGGCACTTCATCGGTCTCCCTGTCCTCGCGTGGATGGTTACGCAAGACGATGGTGTCGAACTGAACGCCAATCTGCGTCAACAGCTCGCGGCGGCGTGGGCTGCGTGACGCCAGATAGATACGCGGATGCTGTTGGCTGATAGGTACCATCATCCCTCCCGATGATATGGATGGTTCTTGATCACGCTTGCAGCGCGATACAACTGTTCGCAGAGAACCAGCCGTGCCATGGCGTGCGGTAGTGTCAGGCTGGAAAGACGAATCGTGTCGTCGGCCTGCCGTTTCAATGTCTCATCGATGCCATCGGCGCCACCGATGATGAAGGCGGTATCACCGCCTTCGCGCATCCAGCCTTCCAGGCGTCGAGCCAGCTCCAGGGTGGTCAGATCGGCGCCCTTCTCATCGAGTACGACCTTCCGGCTGAAACTCTGCAAGGCGTTCTGCAAACGAAGCTTCTCGGCAGCCAGAAGTTGCTCGCGCGTTTTCGAACCGCGCGGCTCGGGCTTGACCTCGACAACGGAGAGCGGCAATTCATGCGGCAAGCGCTTGGTATACTCGGCACAACCTTTGGCTACCCATTCGGGAAGCTTGTGGCCAACAGCAAGAATACCGAGTCTCATGCGCCAGCGGCGGCAACCCGGCGGACACGTTCAGGGCCCTTGCCGCCCCACAGCTCTTCAAGGTTGTAGTAGCTGCGAATGGCCGGCTGCATGACATGGACAACGATATCCCCGAGATCGACCAGCACCCATTCACCGCTTTCCTCACCCTCGGTGGAAATGATCTGGCCGTCCGCTTCGCGCACCTTGTCCTGCACGTTGCGCGCAAGTGACTTGACCTGACGGTTGGAGTCGCCGCAGGCAATGATGATGCGTTCAAAAAGTGGGGTGAGCTTGCTGGTGTTGATGACTTCGATGTCACGACCTTTGATGTCTTCAAGGGCGTCGACGACGATTTTCTGCAGTTGGGTAATGTTCATCAGGATTGGGCGGGTTTCATCGTTTGGAGTAAAGCTGAGTACTCTGAATATAAGCGATAACCGCTTCTGGCAGCAAATAGCGCGGGCTGCGACCGTTGAGCAGCAGCGTTCTGATCTGTGTGGCCGAGACGGCCAGTTGGGTCATGGCGAAGGTCACGATACGACCGGCAGGAGCATCTTGGAGTGCTGCGGGTGAACTACTGAGGCGCTGCTGGTAAGCCGCGGCAACCTGTGTTGGCAGGCTGGCCGCATTGACTGGGAAGCCAGGCCGGTGCGCCACCGCAATGTGCGCCAGATCGAACAACGATTCCCAACGATGCCAGCCTGCCATGCCGGAAAAAGCGTCAGCCCCAACAAGCAGGACCAGGGGCCGCTGCGGCCCGAACTCATCGGTCGTTCGCAGGCGTTCAAGGGTCGGCACAGTGTAGCTTGGTCGGGCATCGTTGACCTCTGCCGAATCCAGCTCGAAACGCGGGTTGCCGGAAATGGCCAGGCGAACCATCTCGAGCCGTTGCTCGGCACTCACTTCCGGAGAGTCTCGTAAGGCCGGCCGGCCAGCCGGAATCCAGCGGACGCGTTCCAGTCCCAAGCTATCTGCAGCCTCCTCGGCGAGCCGCAAGTGTCCGAAGTGAACCGGATCGAAGGTTCCGCCGAAGATGCCGAGCGCAGCCCGGTCGGAAGCTTCAGGCATTCTCGTCAATGGAAACAAAAATGTCTCGATAGCTCACGTAGAAACTAGCGTATAGCGTAGGCAGAAAAATGAGCATGATGAGCATCGGCAACAGCACAGAGAACAGTTCGCTTCCTCCGGGGATCACTGAAACAAGCAAACCGACGAGCAAACCCGGCAGAAGCGCGCCATATAGTATGACCGCCACGGCATAGGCAACAAATGCGCGCCAGTTTCGTGCACAGGCAAAAAAGCTGAAGAACAGCGACTTGCCTGCGGGGAAACCATGCCAGACAGCCAGCACGGGCGCGAACAAGTACGTCATCATGATCGGCGAGAAGAGCAACAGGGCGACTTGCACCGCAAGAACAAACTCGCCACTGGAAAGCGTGCGTTCGTCGAGTCGGTCACCAAGGACAATGGCCTGAAAGAGCACACCTCCATCGATCAATGATACGAATCCGAGAACGCAGACACCGGCAACAATGTAGATGGCCCCAAGAACAAGCAGGGTGCGCTGATTTTGGCGAAGTCCGGAGAACAGTTCCCGCGCTTGAAGCGTGCCACCCTGCTCGATCAGACGACAGACATTCATCAAGCCGACCGAGAAAGCCGGGACAAGCAGAGATGCTGCGATCTGTCCGACAATCGGGAACGAATTGATCAAGGCCATACACAGCCAGTAGCCGAGCACGGCGAGTGAAAGCACCAGTCTACCTTTGCGGAATAGTCTGAATCCGCCGGACAGCCAATGCCAGCCGCGCCCTGCAGGAAGAGTCAGCGCTTTCATGGAACCCGGTCAGTGAAGCGAGTCAGGAGAGGAACGAAGGCGCACAAGGACGACCGGATTCAAGGAAATGGTGCACGCACTGTTCAGTTGGCAACAAAAATATCCCGGTAGGACACATACACCGATCCGAAAAGAACCGGAATCAGCACAAGGAAGCCGAGGAAGGCCGGCAGTGCGGCAAAGAACATCAGCACCATGACGATCAAACCGTAGACCAGCAACGACAGGAAATTCTTCAGGCAGGCATTGAAGCTGGCCTTGAGCGCGTCAACCGGCGCCATTCTATTGAAGAACACCAGCGCCGGCGCGAACCAGATGGCCATGAATAACGGCACCGAGAGTACCAACCACAGCAACATGGCGAGCAGCATGCCACCGAAAGCCAAGCCGACTCCGGCAGGGCGGCCCATCAGCACACCACCCGCCATGCTGCCACCACCCAGAACGATTACGACGACGACGATGATCAACATGGCCACCATGTAGAGCACGCCAAGCATGATCATGTCGCCGGTATTCTGCTTGAATCCGGCAAACAGGTCGGCGATCTCGAGCTCTTCCCCGTTTGACACTTTCTGGCACGCCAGAAGCATGCCTGCGGAAAGTACCGGCATCAGAAGGTTGGCGGCCAGGGTGCCGATCATGGGAACGATATTGAGTCCAAGAAGAATGACCAACAAGACGATGGTCAATGCGATCCACAAACCGGGGTTGACGATAAACAGCGCCCAGCCCTGCTTGAGCCATTCAAAGGCATTGCTGGCAGGTACGGCGCGACTATTGCCGTTAAAGGCGGGAGCTTGAATCGGAAAGGTTTCCATGACTTTATTCGCTCAAATCAGTTGAATGATGAAGTACGAAAGTGCAGCGCCTGAGCATGTTTTTCCGGACATTTCAAGCGCACATTGTCGCAATCCAGCCGGCTCTGAGATGAGTAGCGGCAAGTAACCGGCACAGCAAGTCAGAAGGTGCCAATGACCCACATTGGCACGCTCAGCGTTGGGGTTCCCGGGGAATCCTGGATCGCAAAAGAACCGTCGCCCTGCTGATCCACCAGCGTATAGGGAACACCGTGCTCCGGCGTAACTATGATCTTGTAAAGCCTGCCGTTGATGCGGTATTCCTCGACCGTGCTGCCTTCGCGTTTCCTGATGGTCACCTGCGGCTCGATTGAGTCATCGAGCGGCACCATGGCCGGCGGCCGAACATCCGGCACGGGTGGCGGCTCGGCGGCAGGAGCCTGCGCCAGAGCCGGGACGGCGACAAGGGCCAGCAGAGCAATGAAGGCATGAGTACGGCGCATGAAGTTACTTTCCAGTTGGCTGTAGATCAGCCTTGATTGTATTACAGATTGAGCATCAACTCGCGTTCCGACGGGAGTGGAGCGAAGCACCGGTTTTCGTAATGTCTGAAAATTGCTTCGACCACTTCTGCAGGCTTGTCGATCACCTGGATCAAATCGAGATCCTCGGGCGATATGAGCTTCTCGTCGACCAGCGTGGAGCGAAACCAGTCGACCAAGCCGCGCCAGAAGGGCTCATGTACCAGGATAATCGGAATCCGCTGGCTCTTTCCGGTCTGTACGAGAGTCAAGGCTTCATGCAGTTCGTCAAGCGTTCCAAAACCACCAGGCATTACGACATAGGCATTGGCAAAGCGCACGAACATGTACTTGCGCGCGAAGAAGTGGCGAAAGCTCTGCGATATGTCCTGGAACTCGTTGCTCGTCTGCTCGTGCGGCAACTGAATGTTGAGGCCGACGCTGAGCGACTTGCCGTGGAACGCCCCCTTGTTGGCTGCCTCCATGACGCCGGGGCCGCCTCCGGAGATCACCGAGAAGCCGGCATCGGACAGTTGGCGGGCGATGTCTTCGGTCAGCTTGTAAAATGGCGAATCCGACTGGATCCGCGAACTGCCGAAGATCGATACCGCAGGCCGAATGGCCGACAGACGCTGCGTGGCTTCGACGAACTCTGACATAATATCGAACACCCGCCAGGCCTCGTGCTCAGCACTGATCTTGGATGCGTTCGTATCGGCGACCGGGAGTATTTTTTCTTTAGCGCTCATTTCATCTTTTCGAATATATGCCAATTTTGCTGCTGGTCGACGGATCGTCGTATCTCTACCGGGCGTTTCACGCCATGCCGGACCTGCGCAATTCACAAGGCGAACCAACGGGCGCGATCTACGGCGTACTGAACATGCTACGCCGGCTGGATAGCGACTACAAGGCGCAGGACATTGTTTACAAGGCATGCGTTTTCGACGCCAAGGGCAAGACATTCCGCGACGACTGGTATGCCGACTATAAGGCCACTCGACCGGCGATGCCTGCGGATCTGGTCCGCCAGATCGAACCGATACACGTCGGTGTTGCCGCTTCGGGCTGGCCGGTGCTGATGATCGACGGCGTCGAAGCCGACGACGTGATCGGCACCCTGGCGAGGCAAGCCGAGGCACTGGGAATCCAGGTGGTTATCTCGACCGGCGACAAGGACCTCGCACAACTTGTCAGCCCCAAGATTACGCTGATCAATACCATGAGCAACGAAATGCTCGACGAAGCCGGTGTGCTAGCCAAGTTTGGCGTGCCTCCGGAGCGCGTCGTCGACTACCTGACGCTGGTCGGCGACACCGTGGATAACGTACCCGGTGTTGAAAAGGTCGGCCCGAAAACGGCGGTCAAGTGGTTGTCGCAGTACGGGTCGCTTGACGCCGTAATCGCTGCAGCTGCTGAAATTGGCGGGGCAGTCGGAAAGAACCTGCGCAATGCTGTCGATTTCCTGCCGCTTGGGCGAAAGCTCGTCACCGTTCGTTGCGACCTCGAACTGCCCGTGTCGATTGACGACCTCAAACCGCGCGAGGCCGATCGGTCGCAACTTGCGGAGCTTTTCTTGCGCTACGAAATGAAATCCTGGCTGAAGGAAGTGCGGGGGGCTGCGGACAAGCCGTTGGCGGATTCAGCCGAAGCCTCGCGTCAAGAGCCCCCGGCGGAAGCAACCGTAGTGAACGCAGCTTCCGACGATCACCGCAAGAACTACGCGTGCATCCTCGACTGGGCCGGCTTCGAATCATGGCTCACGAAGATTGAACAGTCGCCGCTGACCTCGCTCGACACTGAAACGACCAGCCTGGATCCTTTTGCGGCTCGTCTCGTCGGCATTTCGCTGGCTGTGTCGCCCGGCGAAGCCGTTTATCTTCCACTAAGTCACGACTATGCCGGCGCGCCCGCCCAGCTTGAGCTGGAGACCGTGCTCAAACGCCTTAAGCCGTGGCTCGAATCGGAACAGCACGCCAAAATCGGTCAGAATCTGAAATACGATCAGCATGTGTTTGCCAACCATGGTATCGCGCTGGCAGGTATCGCCCACGACACGCTGCTCCAGTCGTACGTGCTCGAATCGGGCAAGGACGGCGTGCGCGGCCACGATCTCGGACGACTTGCACTACGCCATCTTGGCCTGGCAACCATTGCCTTCGAAGACATTTGCGGCAAGGGGGCGAGCCAGATCGGATTCAATCAGGTGGCTGTCGACCAAGCCACCGACTACGCAGCAGAAGACGCGGACCTTTGTCTGCTTTTGCACCAGAAATGCTTCCCGCAGATCGCTGCAAACAAGGGATTGGAACGCATCTACGGCGAGATCGAAATGCCAGTGCGCGAGATTCTTTTCCGCGTCGAGCGCACCGGCGTTCTCATTGACTCCGGACTGCTCGCGCAGCAGAGTCAGGAACTCGGCGAACGCCTGATTGAACTCGAAGCACTGGCGCACGAGGCTGCCGGCCAACCGTTCAACGTCAATTCACCGAAACAGCTTGCCGAGATCCTGTTTGACAAGCTTGGCTTGCCGGTGAAAAAGAAAACGCCGTCAGGCACGCCGTCAACCGACGAGGAAGTGCTCTCCGAACTGGCGCTCGACTACCCGCTGCCCAAATTGCTTCTTGAATCGAGACAGCTTTCCAAACTGAAAAGCACCTACACCGACAAGCTGCCGAAGATGGTCAACCGCCAAACCGGCCGCGTTCACACCAGCTACGCACAAGCCGTGGCGGTGACCGGACGACTGGCTTCAAGCGACCCGAATCTGCAGAACATACCGGTACGCACCGCCGAGGGAAGACGCATTCGCGCCGCCTTTATCGCGCCACCGGGCAGCCATATCGTGTCAGCCGACTACTCGCAGATCGAGTTGCGCATTATGGCGCACCTCTCGGAAGACGCGCGCCTGCTGGAGGCTTTTGCACAGGGAGAGGATGTACATCGTGCCACGGCTGCCGAGATATTCGGCGTCACGCCAATCGAGGTGGGTGCCGATCAACGTCGTGTCGCCAAGGTTATCAACTTCGGCCTGATCTACGGCATGAGCGCCTTTGGCCTCGCCCGCCAGCTTGACATCGAACGCAGTGCGGCACAGGCCTATATCGAGCGTTACTTTACGCGCTATCCAGGCGTTGCCAAATACATGGAAAGCACCCGCAGCGCGGCAAAGGCAAATGGCTTTGTCGAAACTGTCTTTGGTCGTCGCCTGTGGCTGCCGGAGATCCACGCCAGTCAGGCCGCGCGCCGCCAAGGCGCCGAACGCGCGGCAATCAATGCGCCGATGCAAGGCACCGCCGCCGATCTGATCAAACTCGCGATGATTGCCGTGCAACGCTGGATCGACTCCGATAGTCTGAAGACTCGCCTAGTGATGCAGGTACATGACGAACTTGTGCTCGAAGTCCCTGACGAAGAGCTGGCCAGAGTTCGCGTCGAACTACCACCGCACATGACACAGGTCGCCAGGCTTAACGTGCCGCTGGTCGTCGAAGTTGGCGTGGGCGACAACTGGGATGAGGCGCATTGAAACAGCCCAAGGGGAGAAACGAATGCCGCTAATGAATACGCTAAGCGCTATTGCCGATGGCATGTTCTTTGCCCAAGGCAGCACGCTGCCGCGAAACTTGTTCTTGTTGGTGTTTGTGTCTGCCGCCTCAATCTGCACAGCGGCGCGTGCTGCAGAACAGCTTCCCGTATCGCCCGTTTACAAGGGAGAGATTCGGCGGGGTGCGGACGGCAAGTTACGGGTCGAGGCGAGTACCGATCCGCTCAAACCAGCTGTCGACGACTCTGCAAAACCAGCAACCATGCGCGTCGGCAGCCAGGAAAGGATCACCACGATCTCCGAGGCGGCGAAGCTGGCCCGTGACGGAGAGGTGATCGAGATCCGCCCAGGGTCGTATCGTGGACAACCGGCCGTGTGGACCCAGAACAATCTGGTCATCCGTGGTTCGGGTGAGCGTCCAGTGATGCTGGCCGACGGCAAGAGTGCCGAAGACAAGGCCATCTGGGTGATCAAGGGCGGCAACGTGCGAATAGAGAACATCGAGTTCCGGGGGGCACGCGTGCCGTCGGGCAACGGGGCAGGCATTCGTTTCGAGCGAGGGCATCTCGTTGTAACCCGGTGCACCTTTGTCGACAACGAGATGGGGATACTCACGTCGAATCTAGCGGATATGACCCTTGAGGTTCGCGATAGCGAATTTTCCGCCGCACCGCATGATATGGCAGACCTGCATCACCTGCTCTATGTCGGCGCGATCGGGAAATTCACGCTTTCTGGAAGCCGCTTCGAACAAGGTTACAAGGGGCATCTGGTCAAATCTCGCGCCAGGGAGAATATTGTGCGCAACAACATGCTAGCCGATGGCATGTCGGGTCGCTCTTCGTACGAGCTGGAGTTTCCCAATGGAGGAATTGCCTATGTGCTCGGCAACGTGATCGGCCAGAGTGCCGGAACGGATAACCCCGTCCTGGTCTCATATGGCGCCGAAGGACCACGCTGGCCGGTCAACAAACTCTTCCTGGTTCACAACACCCTGGTCAATGATTTTCACACCGGAACTTTCGTCCAACTTTGGGATGAGAAGTTCCCTGGGGGTATTGAGAGCTGGATCATCAATAATCTGACGGTGGGGTATGGCGATCTGAATCAGCCGGCCCATGGCCGGTTCGAAGGCAATCAATCGGCACTACGTCGCGATCTGATCGATTATGGGGGGGTGCCGGTACGACTGAACAGCTCTTCTCCGTTGCGCGGATCGGTCAGGATTCCAGGACAGGCCAATGGCATGGATCTGATTCCGGCTGCTGAATTCAGTTTCCCGGTAGGCACCAAACCCATTCGTATTGGCAATTCACTGGCGCCTGGAGCATTTCAGTGAGCACCGATGCAGGAGCAACGATCAGGTCGTGCCGCCAAGGATCTCGTGCAACCAAGTCTCGATGTCGCGCAACTCTTCCATACAGACCGTGTGCTCGGCAAAGTAGGGATGCCAGGTCAGCGGGTAGCCCTGAGTCTTGAGCAGTTCACTCGAGCGCAGACCCATCTCATACGGAATCACCGTATCGCCATGGCCGTGAGCCATGAATATCGGCACATCGCGATTTGCTGTGTTTGCCTCGGCCGTCAAGGTGTCATCCAAAGGCAAGTACGTCGATAGAGCAAGTACTCCCGCCAGCCTCTGGGTGTGCCGCAAGCCGGTGTGCAGCGCGATGGCGCCCCCCTGGGAAAAGCCGGCGAGCACAATGTGGTCATCGGCGATACCCAATGCGTTTTCGCGGGCAATCAATGCTTCAATCTGTCCGGCAGATTCACGCACCCCCCGCTCGTCTTCGCGTCGTTGTGAGAAATCGGGCGATGTAATATCGTACCAGGCACGCATTACAAAGCCTCCATTGATGGTTACTGGCCGCATCGGCGCATGGGGAAAGATGAAGCGGATACCGGGAAGCGAATCAATATCCAGCTCATTGACGATGGGCTCAAAGTCGTGCCCGTCGGCTCCCAACCCATGCAGCCAGACTACCGACCACTCGGGCGACTTGGCGGTTTCAACTCTGATGGCTGGCAGCAGCAATCCATCGTTTGCGGAAAGGGACTCTCGTTCGGTCACAGTGGGGATCCTCAATCGAGTTATCGATCGCTATTGTAACCACTCGGCGGCATAGTCACCTGGCGTCGACACAATTCGGGGCGTGGAGTCGTATCTTGCCGAGACTGGCGTAGATCGACAGTATTGCGATCATTGGGCTAGGTGGTCCAAGGCGGGTCACACAATGTGACCAATAGTTTTCGGTTTCTGTTAACGAGACACAACAAAACCAAGCGTTTTGTGTATCCTGTGTCGCTTTGCGCAACCGTGCGGCAACCCGCGTATCGCTCAACACTCTTTTCCGTTAATTCCACGAAACGCGTCACAGTTCTAAGTTCGATATGAAAATCAATTTGCAGCGCACGATCTCCACACTGACCAATGTTCTCGACTTTGTCGGTACCGATGAATTTCAGCACAGCAAGCGTGTGGCTCTGATGGCTGCGAAAATTGCTAGCGCAATGAACTGGCCGCAACTGCGTTGCGAAAGAATGCTTTATGCGGGAATGCTGCTGGACTGCGGGGTATCGCGCGCCAAGGAACACCGAGCCATAACCGAAACACTCGAATGGGAGGGGGCGCAGAATCACTGCTTGCGGGGCGCAGACTATCTGGCAACCTGCCCGCCACTGGCGGAGTATTCGGGCGTTGTTCGCTGGCACCACACTCGCTGGGAAGCTCTTCTCCTCGAGAACATTGACGATGAACTGCGCGCTGAATCCAATCTTCTGTTTCTCGCTGACCGAACCGATTTTCTCCTTGCTCCGTATTTCGTCGGCGCTTCGCTAAAGAATGAAATCCTCTGGGAATACCCCGAGATCGTGGAACGCATTTCCGGTCTCGGTGGCACATTGTTCGCCCCTCAACTTGTCGAAGCCTTCCGCCGGGCCGCTTCCCGCGAATCCTTCTGGCTGGACATGGACCCGGCCTACATTGAAGATCATATCGAATATCATCTGCACCGTGGCAACCAGATCGAGCTCGATACTGTGGGTGCGCTGGCCATAGCCAGGCTTTTTGCACGTATTGTCGACACCAAGAGCATCTATACGCTTGATCATTCGACTCGCGTAGCCAGCATTGGCAGGTTGCTGGCCGAGGCCAGCGGCATTCGCGCCGAACACCTCGACATGGTCGAAATAGCCGGCCTCTTACATGACATCGGGAAGTTGCGCGTACCCGAGGAAATCATTGATAAACCAGGACCGCTGACGCGTGAAGAACGCGCCTTTGTCATGCGACACAGCTATGACAGCGGCCATATCCTCGGCAAAATGTTTCCCGGACAACCGATAGCCGAATGGGCTTCCATGCATCACGAAAACCTGCTCGGCACCGGTTATCCTTACCGATCCCTGGCACCGGACATCCCGCGCGAGGCGCGCCTGATCGCCGTTGCCGACATTTTCCACGCACTGTCACAGGAACGCCCCTACCGCGGACACATGGCCAAGAGCGAAGTGATTTCGCGAATTGACAGCCTGAGTGCGCAAGGACGCATTGATCCTGAAATGGTCAAGCTATTGCATTCGCAGCTTGACCGCTGCTATGCGCTTGCCGTGGATTAAGGCTCGGAAATCCCTGCTTTAGTTGTTTAGTTGTTTTCCTGAAGCACGAAGCCCTCTAGGCGGTTG
>NZ_FLQY01000091.1 GCF_900089945.1 Candidatus Propionivibrio aalborgensis
CTCAGGCAGATGCTCACGCATGATGCGGTCTTCTTCGATATTGACCAGTGTCAGGCCGATGTTGTCGGCCGCAGTCGCCCACTTGCCCGCGTCATCGACAATCTGTCCGGTGACAACCTCGCCGAGTCCGCTCGCCGACAAGGCGCGCTTTTTCAGGTGGGTATTGACTTCGTCAGCAAGAAACTTGATCGCAATGTCCAGCATCGCTGCTCCAGTTCGTCCTGATCCGAATGGCGTTCTCGTTCATTGTCGAGTCACTTGCAGCCCTTGGCTGTGTACCTGGTTGGTGTGCAAAGTGAAGCGCCGCCGCGTGTTGAACTCATTACCTGACAGCATGGTTGGATCGGAGTTCCCGGAGGCCATACTCGAATACATTTTCGGGCGATGCTACCCGAAGCGATTTGATCACGCAATGCTGAGCGGTTTGAAAGACTGCTCGTCGTGCCGACCATCGATTCACCAGTTTTTCTTGATGGTCCGAGTTGGATTTGGTTGCAGAAGCCACATAAAAAAGGGCGCCACAAGGGCGCCCAAAGGAGGTTGTCTGCGAAAAGATATCAGATGTGGTAAGCCGACTCGCCATGCGAAGTGATGTCCAGACCTTCGCGCTCTTCTTCTTCCGGCACACGCAGACCGATGAACATGTCGACCACCTTGAAGGCGACCAACGAAACCAGGCCGGACCACACGACTGTCGTACCCACGCCCCACAACTGGTTGATTACCTGGGCGCCCATGTCGTAATCGCCAACCGCATTGGCCACGTAGTCATAGACACCGGTACCGCCGAGCGAAGGGGCACAGAAAACACCCGTTAGGATGGCGCCGAGTATGCCGCCGACACCATGCACGCCGAACACGTCGAGCGAGTCGTCGGCCCCAAGCATCCTCTTCAGGCCATTGACGCCCCACAGGCAGACGATGCCAGCCAGCAGGCCAATGATGATGGCGCCCATGACACCGACAAAACCGGCCGCCGGGGTGATCGCCACCAGACCGGCTACCGCGCCGGAAGCTGCACCCAGCATCGAAGGCTTGCCCTTGATCAGCCATTCAGCCAGCATCCAGGACATGGCCGCACAAGCCGTGGCAACCCAGGTATTGACCATCGCCAGGGCCGAGCCGCCCGATGCTTCCAGAGCGGATCCGGCGTTGAAACCGAACCAGCCAAACCACAGAAGTGAGGCGCCGATCATGGTGAAGGTCAGACTGTGCGGGGCCATCGATTCCTTGCCGTAACCGACCCGTTTGCCGATCATGAAGGCGCCTACCAGCCCGGCGACAGCCGCATTGATATGCACCACGGTGCCGCCGGCAAAGTCGAGCGCGCCTTTCTGGAACAGGAAGCCTGCCGTCTTGCCCGCGGCCTCTGCCGCCGCTGCGTCGATATACGCGTCCGGACCTGCCCAATACCACACCATATGCGCCATCGGCAGGTAGGAGAAGGTGAACCAGATGAGCATGAAGACCAGGATGGCGGAGAACTTGGCACGCTCGGCGAACGCACCGACGATCAGTCCGCAGGTGATTGCCGCGAAGGCGCCCTGGAAAATCACGAAGGTGAGTTCCGAGATATAGACCCCCTTGCTGAAGGTGGCTCCCAACGATTCGGGCGTGACGCCCTTCAGGAACAGCTTGTCAAGCGTCCCAAAGAAGCTGCCACCCTCGGTAAAGGCCATCGAGTAGCCATAGACTACCCAGAGGACGCTGATCATCGAGAAGGTGACAAAGACCTGCATCAGCACCGATAGCATGTTCTTGGAACGGACCAGTCCGCCGTAGAACAATGCCAGGCCCGGGATCGACATCAGGATCACCAGCGCCGCACAGACCATGATCCAGGCGTTGTCCGCCTTGTTCATCGCGAATGCTGGTGCGGCAGGAGCTTCTGCTGCGGCCGCTGAAGTTGGCGTGGCCATGGCCGTGGCTGGCGGCGCGTCTGCCGCTTTTTCGTCTGCCCATGCCGGTGCGGTGCAGGTCACGGCACCAAACAGAGCGAGTATGACTAAGAGGTTTTTCATGATGCGCTCCTCACAGGGCTTCCTCACCGGTTTCGCCGGTGCGGATGCGGATGACCTGTTCAAGGTCGAAAACAAAAATTTTGCCGTCGCCGATCTTTCCGGTGCCGGCGGATTTTTCGATGGCTTCGATCACCTGGTCCAGCATCGAATCCTGAATCGCGGCATCGACTTTGACTTTCGGCAGAAAATCGACGACATACTCGGCGCCACGATAAAGCTCGGTGTGACCTTTCTGACGACCGAAGCCCTTGACCTCGGTGACCGTGATGCCCTGTACGCCGATGACGGAAAGCGCTTCACGCACTTCGTCAAGCTTGAAGGGCTTGATGATTGCGGTAACCATTTTCATGATGTGCTCCAATTCTGGGGAGGGTGACACCTCCCCGGTTACAAAAAGATGTCAGAATGACTTGCTGACCGAAACGATGGCGATGCCGTTACCCGCGTCCTTGGTGTGCGAGCTGGTCTGAAGCGTACCGTTGCTGTCGGAAAGCGAACTATAGAAACAATAGGGTTGATAGGTTGACGCGCCAGAGCATTTGCCCGAGGCATTGGTGTCGACATAGGAAAGCGCCACCACCCATCCGGAAATGTCCTTGGTTACGCCGATTTTCCAGTCCGTGTAGTCGCCGTTGTGAACGTTCTTCAAGTTGAGCGTTCCGACGTGGCCGTTGACGCCCCAGCC
>NZ_FLQY01000092.1 GCF_900089945.1 Candidatus Propionivibrio aalborgensis
TACCCAACTCATGCCCGACTTCATCGCGAGCAGTGCGTTTGACCAGAGGAGTAGTTTGATTGCCTTAAGCTGCGTGATAGCCAAGTCCTCCGGTGTCTTGGATAGTTTCTTGCGCAGGAATGCGGCTCCCTTGCCGAACGGCAGGTAGGTCGGGCTCCAGAACGGGCGCAACACAGCCAATTGCATGAGCGGGGAGGCCGCTTGCTGAGAACGGTGGTCGACGATGGCATAGGGCAGAAACCAAATGTAGGGTGACAGCACGATCATCATTGACCAGAGCATGACGCGAGGCAGCCCCTGCATGATGTCAATGGTTGTCAGTCCGTACAAAAGCGCTTCAAGCGCCAACAGAGTGATCATGGGTCGGCGGGCCAGGAAGCACTTCGGATTCTGGCGAACCTTCATCAAGGCCCCGCAGGCACCGATCATGACGGAGAGCAGAAACACGGTTGCCATTACTATCGGTGGCGTGCGAGTGACATGCTCCTGCTGCATGACGGCACCGATATCTTTCAGGATGGAGTTCTCGGCGAGTCCCATTTCAAGGAATGCCGCCGACCAGGTCGCGGTGAACAAGATCGAATTGCGGAATTTCGGCGCATAGGACGCCGCCATTGCTGCGCTGACGACCAAAGTGGTTTCCCACCAGGGAAAGTAGGTGGCTACGGCAACAATTGCCGTGAAGTAGATAATCAATCGGCCGGTAGTCGTTTGCGACCACTTTATGAAATTCTCGCGCTCATCGATGGCCAGGAAGCGGCGTAGCCCGCTTCCGTGCGACGCGTTATCGATTCCGCCATGCTGCGTTAGCACGGCCTCTTTGGGTGCCGGTGGGTTCATCACGCAGCGGCATCGAGCAATTGGCGCAATGCCCGTCGGTCAACCTTGCCACTCGAACTGAGCGGCATTGTTTCCAAGGCGATGACTCGGCTGGGGAGCATATATGGCGGAAGCCGCTTCTTCAGTGCGTCGATAACCTGCTCGGCATCGACGGTTGATGCACCGACAAAGCTGACGATGCCGCTTGCCATCCCGTCAGCCTGCGGCCAGGCGACAGAACCGACAACATCGGCGCCAGAGACGACGCGAAGATGAGCGTCAATTTCTTCCAGTTCAACGCGGTAGCCCAGCACCTTGACTTGGTTGTCGATCCGGCCCAAGCAATGAAAGCAACCCGTGGCGTCACGCAGGGCCAGATCGCCGGTTCGGTACCAGCGCTTGCCATCCAGAGTTGGAAAACGTGAGGCCGTTAGTTCGTGGGCTCCGAGATAGCCGTCGGCAAGTTGCTTGCCGGCAATCACCAGCTCGCCCGAAGTGCCGTCAGCCATGGTCTGACCGCTTTCGTCGACGACCCTGGCCTCGTTGCCGGGCAGCGGCGTACCGATCGCAAGAACGTCGCGTCCCGGCGTGAGTGGCAGGGGGTTGGCGACCGTCTGGGCCAAACAGAAAACCGTTGCCTCGGTCGGACCATAAAGGTTGAAGATGCTGCTGTTTGGTGCCGCGTGCTGCCAAGCGGTAACGGTACTCGCAGGCAACTGTTCGCCGCCGAAAACAGTGACGCGCAGAGTGGCCAGGCTTTCTGGAGCGAGCGCCTTGATCTGGCGAAGCATCCCGGCCAGCGAGGGAACCGAGTTCCACACCGTCAACCCCGAATTTCGAGCAAATTTGACGGCATTCATTACCGTAGTGGCCGGCAGGATATACAGGGCGGCTCCGGCTTCCCAAGTTGCGAACATGTTGTGCACCGAGAAATCGAAGCTGAGTTCGCAGGTTTCCAAGGCTCGGTCACTGGCTCGCAACTCAAGCCACTCAGCGATCATCGCCACGTAGTGGCGTGCAGAACAAGCAGAAATCATAACGCCCTTCGGGATGCCGGTCGTTCCCGAGGTGAAAATGATGTACGCCGTGTCAGGCGCCGCCATGGGCGCCGGTTCCTCAGGAATCACCGTTGGAAGCGTCGCCATCTCGATTATTTCTACGGCGCCATCCCGCGGCGTAAGCGATGTTTGCCCGGCGTGAATCACGACCTGCGGACAGGCGGCGAGCACGCGCTCGCTGAGCAGCTTTGCCCCCTCGTCATCGGCAATGATTGCCGATAATCCGCATTGGGCGAGCAAGGTCAAGATTCGCTCTTCCGGCTGTTTCAGACTGATCGGAACGTAGGTCGCCCCTGCCCAGCACGCGCCGAGCAAGGCAACGCAAGCATCGATTCCACGGGAAGCGAGAATCCCGACGCAGGGTGGTTGCCCGTCCAGGCGCTGCCAATCAAGTCTGTGGGTCAGACAGGCGGCAAGACGGGCTGCACGCTCGGCCAGTTCGCCGTAGGTCAGCGAACGGCCTTGGCATACTACCGCTGGGGCTCCAGGATTGATCATAGAGTGATGATTGATGGCACATGCTAGGTTATAGTTCTTAAGCATCATATTTTCGAAAGAGGGTTATATCGTCTGCTGCGGATCGATAACGGATTCGTGAGTTCGAATCCGAAGTGCAATTTTGATTGACGGGCGGCCTGGGGAATTTGAGGGCATCGGCTCCTTCTGCGGCCAAAAAGGGCGCAATTTTACCTGTTACTGAGGATTGCTCATGACCTTTCTGCCTGGGCGGCGTATTCAACCTGACAACGGCCCATCGAGGCGACGCGGCAATCAAAACAACACTCGTGTCGC
>NZ_FLQY01000093.1 GCF_900089945.1 Candidatus Propionivibrio aalborgensis
TCTGGGAAGCACCAACGCTTAAAGAATAACGAAAGGGGACAGCATGGCGACCGCAACGAGCACAACAAAGCGTACCCAGCAAGTCAAGGAGTTCACTTATATCTGGGTCGGAAAAAACAAGGCTGGAAAGATCATTCGCGGCGAACAGCGCGCGACAAGTGAAGCCGTTGTCAATGCCACGCTTCGGCGTCAGGGAGTTCTGGTCACCAAGGTTTCGAAACAGGGGTTCAGGCGCGGCGGGCAGGTCACCGAGAAAGACGTTGCGCTGTTCACCCGGCAGCTGGCAACCATGATGAAAGCTGGCGTTCCGCTATTGCAGACGTTCGACATCGTCGGACGTGGCCATGACAACCCCGCGGTTGGCAAACTTCTGCTCGACATCAAATCCGACGTGGAAACCGGGAGTTCGCTTTCACAAGCCTTCCGGAAGTTTCCTCTCCACTTTGACCAACTCTACTGCAACCTGATCGCAGCAGGCGAACAGGCGGGTATTTTGGAGACATTGCTTGAGCGGCTGGCGACGTACAAGGAAAAAATGATCGCCATCAAGTCAAAAATCAAGTCCGCGCTTTTTTACCCGGTGTCAATCATCATCGTGGCCTTCATCATTACCGCAGTGATCATGATTTTCGTCATCCCTGCTTTCAAGGAAGTTTTCACGAGTTTTGGTGCCGACCTTCCGGCACCGACCCTGTTGGTGATGGCTATTTCAGACTTTTTTGTAGCGTATTGGTGGCTCATTTTTGGCGCTACCGGCGGCGGAATTTTCGCCTTCTTTTACGTCTGGAAGCGCTCGGAAAAACTACAGTTCATCATGGACCGGCTGCTTCTCCGAATTCCGGTTTTTGGTAGTCTCGTTCGCAAATCGGTAATTGCCCGCTGGACGCGCACCCTGTCCACCATGTTCGCCGCCGGTGTTCCGCTGGTCGAATCACTCGACTCAGTTGGCGGTGCTGCCGGAAACATCGTCTACAAGATCGCAACTAAACAGATACAAGGCGAGGTCAGCACCGGTACCAGTCTGACCACGGCGATGCAGAACAGCCAGCTGTTTCCCAACATGGTCAATCAGATGGTGGCCATTGGCGAAGAATCCGGCGCGCTGGATTCCATGCTTGGCAAGGTGGCTGACTTCTTTGAAGCAGAGGTCGATGACGCTGTGGACGCCCTCTCCAGCCTCATGGAACCGATTATCATGGTTGTTCTTGGAACACTAATTGGCGGCATGGTCATCGCCATGTACCTGCCCATCTTCAAGCTGGGCGCTGTCGTCTGATGATGCAGGGCTGGCAGGCCATATTCCTGGACACGACTGCATTTACCCTCTTCTCTGGTGTTATCGGCCTGATGGTCGGCAGCTTCCTCAATGTTGTTGTCCATCGTCTGCCAAAGATGATGGACAACGATTGGCGCAACCAGTGCGCAGAACTGAACGGGGTTGCACTTCCTGATTGCGAGCATCTGACTCTTGCCCGGCCGCGCTCACGCTGCCCTCAATGTGGGCATTCGATCACCGCACTGGAGAACATCCCGGTGTTCAGTTGGCTGGCTCTGCGCGGCAAATGTTCAGCTTGCCATACGCCGATCTCGCCTCGCTACCCCGTCGTCGAGGCCCTGAGCGGTCTGTTTAGCGCCTTTGCGGCCTTGCATTTCGGCTTCGGATGGTCGGCCGCGGGAGCCATGATCCTGATCTGGTGCTTGATTGCACTGACGTTCATCGACGTTGACACGCAATTGTTGCCCGATTCGATCACACTGCCGCTGCTCTGGCTCGGCCTGCTGTTCAATCTGTTCGGCACATTTACCGATCTCCCATCGGCGGTGACCGGCGCAATGGGCGGTTATCTCTCCTTATGGGTTGTCTATTGGGGATTCAAACTCGCCACGGGCAAGGAAGGCATGGGCTACGGTGATTTCAAGCTTCTCGCCGCGCTTGGCGCCTGGCTGGGCTGGCAAATGCTGCCGCTGACCATATTGCTCTCCTCTCTGGTTGGCGCCGTCGTCGGCATCGGCCTGATCCTGTTGGCCAAACGTGGTCGTCAAGTGCCCATTCCCTTCGGCCCCTACCTGGCGGCTGCCGGATTGCTCGCTTTCTTCTGGGGCAAGGAACTCACGCAGAGCTATCTGCGCTTGATGTAGGCACTTGAAAATACACCATTCACCCCAATTTCATTGGCATTGAGACCCACGACAGACTTGCTCGTTCGGGTATAATTCGCGCTTTTCGAGTGTTTCTTAGAGGTCATCCATGCCAATCTACTCGTATCGTTGCGGCTCCTGCGGTTTCCAAAAGGATCATTTGCAGAAGCTCAGCGACCCGGTGCTATGCATCTGCCCTGAGTGCGGCGTGGCATCGTACGTCAAGCAAGTTACCGCCGCAGGCTTCCAGTTGAAAGGCAATGGCTGGTATGCCACCGACTTCAAGGGGGGGCCGCCGCCCTCCCCTGCTGCCGCACAGCCGAAAGCGACAGATAGCACCCCGCCCTGCGCGGGTGGCACTGGAACCTGTGCGAGCGCAGGCCCATGCGCAGGCAGCTGATCAAGCGCTATTTCCTGACCGGCCTGCTGATCTGGGTACCCTTGGCGATCACCGCCTGGGTACTGTCGTTGATCGTCAACAGCATGGACCAGTCGCTGCTCCTGCTGCCCAGGGCCATTCACCCCCAAACCTTGTTCGGCTTCAACATCCCCGGTGCCGGCGTCATCCTGACATTGGTCATCATCCTTCTAACCGGCCTGCTCGCCACCAATTTCATTGGTCAGAGACTGGTTATCTGGTGGGAGAAACTCCTGGCGCGTATTCCGGTGGTCAATTCAATCTACCACAGCGTCAAGCAGGTTTCCGACACCCTCTTCTCCTCATCCGGCAACGCTTTCCGCAAAGCGCTACTGGTCCAGTACCCTCGCGCGGGTTCTTGGACGATCGCCTTTCTCACGGGCAAGCCAGGTGGCGATGTCCTCAATCATCTCAAGGGCGACTACGTCAGTGTTTACGTGCCGACCACACCG
>NZ_FLQY01000094.1 GCF_900089945.1 Candidatus Propionivibrio aalborgensis
GCTACTTCCAAGACCGGCGCGTCAGGTATGCCGCTTAATACTTCATCGGGCCGAAGCAATAATACAAAGTTAGGCATTGGGACAGGAACCACGGCGAGAGCCGCAACGCTCATCATTGCAATACCTTCAGGAGGAAATCGGAACCTTGGTACATATTCAGGCAGTCATAGGATTCTTGATTCTGGTTGCACTGGCTGTCTTTTTTTGGAGACGCTACGGCATTGGATCTGGCCGCGCGTTCGGGAATAGGCTCGCGGCACACAACGGAATTCCTAAAAATACGTTCTATTATCTTTTGGAGAATGGCGTCAAAGGTTCATCACGGGAGTTCTTGGCATCTCTTGAGCAGTCCAATTTAAGTTTGGATCAGGCTAGCGTGGCCATAGCCCCATCACTAAGCAGAGGAATCGAACGGTTGGAGGCGCGCTTTGGCACTCAAGAGATGTATGACAAGGCGAAACCAATCGTGGCTAGACTTCTTGCTGAATCGGAACAGAAGACATGAGCTTCGGGGAGCCGACCACTGCGATGCTTAACGAGGCTGTTTGAGCGTTTTGCAGAGCCGAATCAAGTGATGAGAATCATGATTGCGCAGTTCAAGTAGAAATCGGCGGCACTTGGTGCGGAGGCTCTGTCTGCTGTGCTCTCAAATTGCGCGGGACGCCCTCGCTAGGCAATGGCCGGTATGGAGGAAGGCCACGGTTGATTGTCTGCAATTGAGGAAAATCCCGAGCGTCCCCTCATCGCCGAACTGAGACCGCTGAATGGGCATCCCGCCAACATTGTGCATTGCGCAAGCGCAAATGAATCACCGATTACGGATAGCTCTCTTCTCAAAGACGCCAAAGCGACGATTTGCGAATCTGCGGCAGATGTGCGGCAGGTGGAACGCTGATGGAAATAGGGGGAAGCCGGTCGTTAAGCCGGGTTCTGTCGTGGACAACCATTCCTCTAGGCGCACTGTTGCCAGTACGCTCAAGCAGCCTACCCGGAAGCGGCGCGAGCCACGCCATGCGCTTCCCTATTTGGCCTTGCTTCGGATGGGGTTTGCCGTGCCGTCCGTGTTACCACGTCCGCGGTGAGCTCTTACCTCGCCGTTTCACCCTTGCCGGCCCGGGTTGCCCCGGACTTAGGCGGTCTGTTCTCTGTTGCACTTTCCGTCACCTCACGGTGCCCGGCCGTTAGCCGGCATCCTGCTCTGTGAAGCCCGGACTTTCCTCTCGGCTCAGGCTTGCACCGAAGTGCTCACCTTTCGCCCAGCGGTTGCCTGACCGACTTCCCGGCCTGATTATACGCTGTCGCGAATACAGGGTTCAGTTCGTTGCCGGCGCGGGCTCGGCGGCCGGCGGAGGTGCAGATGTTGCAGGCGCTTCGACCTTGGGCGCGGCGACGAAGACGAGCGTATCCTTGCGCATTTCAAAGGTGCCCATCAGCGGCCCCAAACCGCTTTCAGGCGCCTTGTCGAGATTGGCAAACCCTTCACATGTACGGGTTTCGACAACGAACATGCGCCCGTCCTGCTTGAGAATCCAGGCGTCGTTTCCTGGCGAGTAAACTTCCACTTTCGCATCAAGCCCGGCTTCCGGCATCGCGTGCCGCCGCATGCAATCGGGCATGCGCGCCGCAACGATGTCGTACTTCGCCATTTTTGCCCACGGCATGCCAGTCACCCTGATCAGGGTAAGCGCATGGGCGCTACCCTTGATTTCAAAGCTTGCACGCTGGTCGGAACAGGCCGCAAGAAACGGCAACAGGAGAAATGGTAGCCATCTGGGTGCAACTCTTGAGAAAACCACGGAAAACCTCCCGAAACGATCAAATCAGTACTCAGCCAACATTCTCAGCCAACGAGCTTCCAGTGTACCGACTCGCCGGCGCGTAGCGGCACCAGTTTGTCGCCGCCAGCGTACTCGATGAATTCCGGTATCACCCACGTCTGCTTTTCCAGTGTCACTGTACCGGCATTGCGCGGCAACCGATAGAAATCTGCACCATTGAAACTGGCAAAGGCTTCCAACCGGTCGAGCGCATCCGCCGCGTCAAAGGCCTCGGCGTAGAGTTCAAGGGCTGCATGCGCGGTGTAGCACCCTGCGCATCCGCATGCGTTCTCTTTGGTGGCAAGTGCATGTGGCGCCGAATCGGTGCCGAGAAAGAATTTACTGCTGCCGGAAGTCGCTGCGCGTACGAGTGCCTGACGATGAGTTTCACGCTTCAGCACGGGCAGGCAATAGTAGTGCGGTCGAATGCCGCCGTTGAAGATGGCGTTCCGGTTGTAGAGCAAATGGTGCGCAGTGAGGGTTGCCGCCACATTGGCGCCGGTGGATAGAACAAACTCCACCGCATCCTTCGTCGTGATGTGCTCGAACACCACGCGCAAACCCGGATGGCGCAAGAGCAGCGGTTGCAGCACGCGCTCAATGAAAACGTTTTCGCGGTCGAATAGGTCGATTGCCGGATCGGTCACCTCACCATGGACGAGCAGCGGCAAACCGAGCTTCTCCATCTCGGCCAGCACGGCGTCACACAGATTGATGTCGGTTACCCCGGCATCCGAATTGGTCGTAGCGCCGGCCGGATAGAGCTTTACCGCGTGCACGAAACCGCTTTCCAGCGCCCGGCGGATCTCGTCGGCCGGGGTGTTGTCGGTGAGATACAGCGTCATCAGCGGCTGGAAATTCATGCCTGCGGGCAGACTGGCAAGTATGCGCTGACGATACTCGGCGGCAGCCGAGACGGCCGTGATCGGCGGGCGCAGATTGGGCATGACGATGGCGCGCGCGAACTGGCGCGCGCTATCGGGCAGAACGGCAGCGAGTGCTTCGCCGTCGCGCAAATGCAGGTGCCAGTCGTCGGGGCGGGTGAGGGTGATTGGGGAGGTGATTCGCATCGTGAAACCCTGTGGTTGTATACGCCGATTCTAGATGATTCAGCCGCCGGTATCGTCCGCAGCATGCTTCAACGACAACGCCAGATCGTACATCGCGTTCTTCCCCGCTCCGGTTATCGAGTGCGTCAGCTTTGCCGCCTGCTTTACCGGCAGCCCTTCATCGAGCAATAACCTGAGAACCCGCTCGCCTTCACCGTCGTCCCCCGTTGCTTTCGCGGCGGAGACGAGCAGTACGAATTCACCCCGCTGGCGGTTCGCATCCGCCGTCATCCACTCGTACGCTTCGCCGAGCGAGCAACTGTGAATCGTCTCAAACAGCTTGGTCAGTTCGCGCGCCATGATCAGGGTGCGATGCGGCCCCAGAACGGAAGCCAGCGATTCGACTGTCTCTAGAATACGATGCGGCGCCTCGTAAAAAATCAGTGCAAAAGGCAAAGCGGAAAGGCCGCGCAGTGCGTCCTCCCGTTGCTTTGCCTTGGCCGGCAGAAAGCCATAGAACAGAAAATGCGGCTCGGCAAGGCCCGAGGCCGATAGCGCGGTCACGGCAGCGCAAGGCCCCGGCAAGGGCACAACGCGAAAACCGGCTGCGCGCACCCGCGCCACCAGTCGCGCACCGGGGTCGGAAAAGGCCGGCGTGCCGGCATCGGATACCAGTGCCACCGACTCGCCGCTGGCCAGGTGTTCGATCACCTGCTGCGCGGCAGCTTCCTCATTATGTTCGTGTGCCGCTAACAACCTGGCGTTACAGCCGAAATGCTTGAGCAGAGGTGCGCTATGGCGAGTATCCTCGGCGGCAACCCAAGGCACCTGGCGCAGGACTTCAATGGCGCGCTGCGTCATGTCGCCCAGATTCCCGAGCGGCGTTGGCACTACGTATAATGCGAGTGATTCTTCTGTCATGGCGGTCGCGAAATCAGTGAGAGGCAACGATACCACGAGCAATGCGTACAACACGGGCAACGTCACCGGCAAACTCGCCGAGGATCTGGCGGCACGTTTTCTCGAAAAACGCGGACTGACCGTATTGGTGCGCAACTTTCGCTGTCGCGGTGGTGAAATCGACCTGGTTTGTCGCGACGGGAAAGCGCTCGTCTTTGTCGAGGTACGTCTGCGTCGCAACGCCGACTATGGCGGCGCAGGCGCGAGCATTACGGCGGCAAAGCAGCGGCGCATCATTCTTGCCGCCAAGCACTATCTAGTGCTACACGCCAAAACAGAATGCGATTGCCGCTTCGACTGCGTGCTGCTGGCTGAAAACACTGAAAACAACATCGAATGGATTCGTGATGCGTTTGCCGCGGACTAGCCTGCCAATCGTCGGTCTGCTCTTCGCCGGCCTGTTGATCGCATCGCTGGCTTGCGCCGAGTCGATCAAGATACTGGTTCAGAGTTCGCCGCTGGCTGGCAGCCAGTACTATTCCGCGGCAAAAATGTGGAACAAAATCAAGCCGGGAGACCGTCTGACGCTCACCCGCGAGCCAGACAACCGTCATGATCGCAACGCGGTGCGGGTCGACTGGAACGGTCACCAACTCGGCTATGTACCGCGTGCCGAAAACCGTGCCGTAGCGCGGGCGCTGGATGCTGGAGAAAAGCTGGAAGCACATGTTTCAGTGCTGCGCGACGACCCGGACCCCTGGAAGCGCGTCGAGTTTGAGGTCTACCTTATCCTCTGATGTTAGACTGGGCGCCTGTCTCACGTTACAAGTAGCGAACACTATGGATTTGATTTCACGCATCTGCCAGCACTTCGAGGACAGCGCCCAGACCAAGCTCGACGCCATCGAAATCCTTTCTGCACCGATTGCCGAGGCCGCTGAGTTGATGGTCAGTTGCCTGCTCGGCAATGGCAAGATCCTCGCCTGCGGCAACGGAGGCTCGGCCGCTGATGCGCAGCACTTTGCGGCCGAACTGGTGGGGCGATTCGAAACGGAACGCCAGGGGCTGGCGGCCATTGCGCTGACCAACGACAGCTCGATCATGACTGCACTCGCCAACGATTATGGTTTCAAGGCCATTTTTGACAAGCAGGTGCGCGCGCTTGGCCAGCCGGGCGACGTGCTGCTGGCCATCTCGACGTCGGGCAACTCGGCCAACGTCATTGAAGCCATTCACGCCGCGCACGATAACGCGCTACGCGTCGTCGCCATGACCGGCAAGGGTGGCGGCGAAATCGCCGAGTTATTGCGCGAAACCGATGTACACATTTGCGTACCTTCGGATCGTACGGCACGCATTCAGGAAGTTCATCTGCTGACCATCCACTGCCTGTGCGATGGTATTGACTGTCTGCTTTTAGGAGTTGAAGAATGAGAAAACACATGCTTGTCGGCGTCTTGCTTGGCGCGACCATCCTTCCCGCTCTGCAGGGCTGCGTGCCCGCGGTTGTCGCCGGCGCCACGGCCGGCGCTCTGGCGACTATGGATCGGCGGTCGCTCGGTACGCAAACCGAAGACGAAACCATTGAATGGAAGGCCAGCGCCCGCGTAAGCGAGAAGCTCGGGGACACGGCGCACATCAACTACACAAGCTATGACCGCAAGGTGCTGTTGACCGGCGAAGTCAATTCGGCCGAAGACAAGGCTGAAGCCGAGCGTATCGTTTCCCTGGTACCCAACGTCGCTGCCGTTCTCAACGAACTCGCGGTCGGCCCGGTCAGTTCTTTCTCGGATCGCAGCAATGATTCCTTCATCACCTCCAAGGTGAAGAGCCGCTCGCTCGATACGGGAAAATTCAATCCGGTGCACATCAAGGTCGTCACTGAAGCCGGCGTTGTCTATCTGATGGGTTTGGTTACTCAACCGGAGGCCGATGCCGCGATCAAAGTTGCGCGCACGACCGGAGGCGTGAAGAAAGTGGTCAACCTGTTCGATATCATTACGCCAGCCAAGGCCAGAGAGCTCGACATTGCCCAATCAAAGAACGGCCAGCCAACGGAAGAGAAAAAACCGTAATTTACAAATGCGCTTCCTGGTAATCCAGAACCTCCTCCAGGTGGCGCATCACTTCATCGCTGATTTCGTTATCCTGCCACATGCGGATCATCTCCTTGCGCTCGGCCAGAATTGCCGCGAGGCGCAGGCGTGACATGAACTCGGTTCGCGGCTGGACTTCCACGCCGTCGGGTGCAGCCAGCGTGATTCGGTCGAGTATTTCAGCCCGCAGCAAATCCGCCCACTCTGCCGGAGCACTTTCCCGGGCCATGATCTGATCGATGGCGGATAGCGCCGCCGAGCTCATTGCCGCGCGCACGCGCCGCTGCTCGTTCAGAATATTCCATTTGGAACCCACCTTGAGTTTGCGGATCAGGGCCGGCAGGGTCAGCCCCTGTCCGATGAGCGTGACTGCGATCACGAAAAACGAAAGGAAGACAATCAGGTCGCGATACGGAAAGGGATGGCCATTGGGTAAAGTAAAGGGTAGAGCCAGTGCGGCCGCCAGTGAAACGATGCCGCGCATTCCGCACCAGCTGATAATGCCCAATTCGCGCTTGCGCAATGCCGGTTCGTCATCGCGCAAACTGCCGCTCAGCCAGCGCGGCAAATAGGCCACAGGGTAGACCCAGGCAAAACGGATGATGATGGCCACAGCGCTGACCGCGGTGCCCAGGCCAATCAGTTCCAGCGGCGAGAAATGGGCCAGTTTTTCCACCACGTCGGACATCTGGATGCCAATCAGGATGAAGACCAGGCTGTTGAGCAGAAAGACGAAAAGATTCCAGACGGAGCGGGCAATGATGCGCATCTCGGCGGACACGATTTCCGGCGCATACCGCCCGCGTACGAGCCCCGCCGCCACGACGGCCAGAACACCGGAAACATGAATCGACTCGGCGGTGATATAGGCCGTGTAGGGCACGACAAGCGAGGTCAGCACCTCGATGAACGGGTCGCCAAGACGCTTGTGAATGGCCATGAACACAAAGGCAAACAGAAGGCCCAGCGCAATGCCGGCAAGCGCCACGACACAAAACTGAATGCTCGCGTCAAGCAGAGAGAAGGTCCCGGTCAGCGCCGCGACGACGGCGAATTTGTAGATCACCAGGCCGGAGGCATCGTTCACCAGACTTTCGCCCTCAAGCAGCGTGACAATGCGGCGCGGGATATTCAGCCTTGAGAGGATGGCGGTTGCCGCGACGGCATCGGGCGGCGAGACGATGGCCCCCAGAATGAAGGCCACTGCCCAGGGAACACCGGGCACCAGCAGCTTTAGCGTGGCACCCACTGCCAGGGTAGTCACGATCACCAAACCGATCGCGAGGAGACCGATCGGGCGAATATTGGCTTTGAAGTCGCTCCACGAAGTCAGCAGCGCCGTCTGGTACAGGATGGGTGGCAGGACCACGACCAGAATCAACTGCGGATTGAATGGGAACTGCGGCAGCTTGGGCAGGAACCCCAGCAAGAGCCCGCCGACAACCAGCGCGATCGGGTATGGAAACTTGAAGTGCCGGGCCAGCCATCCCAGAGCGACCGAGCTGATCAGCAGCAATATGACGAGTTTGAGTAAGAGCATGGTTGTACGATGAACGATCTTCTTCTTGGTAAAAATTCTGGCCGGTACGAGCTTTGTGGACACTGCGTTCGAGGTCGACCGGCCTGCGGCGCGAGAATCATAGCCGAATACTGCTATCGCCGCGTGACCCGATGGTGCGGACCAACACCGATGCCGCCATGACCGGATGCTAGAATTGCCCTTCGTCGAAAGCGGA
>NZ_FLQY01000095.1 GCF_900089945.1 Candidatus Propionivibrio aalborgensis
AACAGACTGATGAACATCGAAGCAATCCTATACCCAGCAGCGCATCCGTTGCCGCCTTCCGGCGCTGACTATGTTAGGCCGCATGACATGGACGGCAAGCAGCCAGATGACGGCCTGCGCATCTGTAACGTGTGCGGTGGTGCCTTCGCAGAAGAAGGAATGGCGATCAAGCAGAACGGAGACATAGGCAAATCCTGCAAAAGCTGTTCGGACGCAGGGAAAGAGCGGAGCAAGGGAAGGATCAGGAAGTCCAGGGCAAAGCCAAAGCCCGTTGTAGCGTCAACTAAGCTGCAGGACTACCTCAACCGCCGAGAACAAGACAGAGACGCAATCCGCGCTTCGGTGCTTGAGGCGCTGAACGGACCAACAGCAACGGCGGTTTCAATTAGCGTGCTGGCCGACATGGTCGGAAGCAACCGTTGCGCGCTGCTGAAGCATATGTACGCAATGGAGAATGCCGGAGCGGTCGAGCGCATAGGGAGCGGCAATAAAACTCGGTGGAGGTTGGTAAAATGAAAACCTGCAAAGATTGCTACTGGTTCAACAAGCAATACATTCGCCCTCGATGCCTTGATTATGACGAGCCGCTTTGCCTGGACGAACGCAGCGACCCGGTCCCTCTTCTTAAGTGCATCAGCCACCAGGAACAGGACGCGCTAATGAGGCGCAATGCTTCGGCGGAGATAAAATCCGCTTTTGGCATCGACAAAACAATGCTGCACTTTTCGGAGGTTAAATCATCATGAGATTCATCCGCTACATGAGACTTCGCGCCAATGGCTTCAGCGTTCCGGCTGCGGCCAGCCTGAGCAATAACGACAGGCTTGGTGATGGCGATGATATTGCCGTTGGATATGTGCTCGCTATCGTGGTGCTGGCTTATTTGTTGGTGGTGGGCTGATATAACCAAACCAAGGAGACTGCAATGACCTCAACACAAGTAGCAAAAGCAAACTGCAAATTCTCCGGCTTTATGTCGGGAGAAAATGTCAAGCGCCAGATAAATGAAATCATCGCCGGAAAAAAGGGCGAGTCGTTCATTACTTCGATTGTCGCCAGCGTCAGCAACAATCCCGCGCTGGCGGATTGCGAGAACGGCACCATCCTGTCAGCAGGGCTGCAGGGCGCTGCGCTCGACCTGTCGCCCAGCCCTTCCCTTGGGCACTTCTACATGGTGCCTTACGATGATCGCAAGAACGGGCGCAAGGTCGCTCAGTTCCAGATCGGCTACAAGGGCTATGTCCAGCTAGCGATTCGTTCCGGCCAGTATCGACGGATCAACGTCATTGCGCTGAAGGAGGGGGAACTGATCAACTACAACCGCTTGACGGAGGAAATATTCACCAAGCTGATTGACGATGACGAGGTCCGCGACAAGATGCAAACCACGGGCTATTACGCCATGTTTGAGCTGTCAAACGGCTTCATCAAGTCGATGTACTGGTCGTTCGCAAAAATGCAAAACCACGCCATGAAGTATTCCAAAGGCTACGCAGCGCAGAAGGGCTATACCTTTTGGGAAAAGGATTTTGACGGCATGGCCTTCAAAACCATGCTGCGCCAGTTGCTCAGCAAGTGGGGCGTGATGTCCATTGAAATGCAGCGCGCTTTCGAGGCCGACATGAGCACCATTGACGCAGAGTGCGGCGTTGATTACATCGACAACCAGCAAAACGAAACTGCGCCCAAAGAAAAGGAAGCCCTTCCGGCCGTGACAGAAGATCAATTCAACGTCGAAATGAAGAGCTGGGTAGCGACGGTCGAATGTGGCGCGATGACCGCGTCCGACATACTCGCTGCGGCGCGATGCAGATACACCCTGACAGAACAACAGGTAGCCAACATCGAATCACTTTGTTAAGAAGAGCCGCATGAAATTTATCACCGCCCAGCAAGGGTCCGCCGAATGGCTGGACGCCCGCAAAACAACACGCAACGCCAGCGAAGCGCCGGCCATGAAAGGACAGCACCCAAAAATCAAATACCTTGATCTTGTGGCCAGGCGCGCCACTGGAATTGAGGTAGAACACACTCAATGGGAACAAGACGTCCTGTTCGACAAAGGGCATCGTGCTGAAGCGCACGCTCGAAAAAAGGTCGAGGCGATGCTGGGCAAATCGCTTTATGCGCTGACCGCCACCGACGACGCCGGCTATCTGCTGGCCAGCTCGGACGGCTGCACGATGCCGCCAGTCGGCGGGATTGGTTTTGAGAACAAGCTATGGAACAAGGAAAACTCTGTTTTGGTCCTGTGCGGTGAAGTGCCCGAATGGAACAAGTGGCAGCTTGACCAGCAAATCGCCGTCTTTGGCTTCGAGAAAATCATCTTCTCAGTCTGCGATGACACAGGTGAAAATTTTGCTTGCTGTGAGTACCGCACCACGCCGGAGCGCATCGCGTCTTTGATGTCCGGCTGGAAGCAGCTTGATGAAGACGTGGCCAATTTCCGGCCGGAGCCTGTCGAGGCCAAACCAATCCTTGTGGCCAAGAGCATCGACACCCTTCCGTCCCTAATGATCGAAATCACCGGCCGGGTCACTGCCAGTAACCTTGTGGAATTCAAAGGGCACGCCACGGCGGTTATTTCTTCCATCAATACATCGCTGCAAACAGACCAGGATTTTGTTGACGCCACCAAGGCCGCGAAGTACCTGCGCGACGTGGAAGACAACGCCAAGCGCGCCAAGGCCAACGCCTTGTCACAGACGGCCAGTATTGACGAACTGTTCAAGGCGCTGGACGACGTGATAAAGATGGCCGCAGACGTGCGCAAGGACTTGGAAAAAAAGATTACGCAGGAGAAGGATGCCCGCAAAACGGAAATGGTCATGTCCGCCAAACTTGAGCTTGCCGAGTATGTCGGCAGGCTGCGGGAGCGCAACGCCCACATGCAGGACGTGACGGCCGACTTCCCGGCGGCGATCAAGGGGCTGTCGAGCATTGACAGCATGAAATCCAAGATTGCCGCAGCCATGGCCTGCGCCAAGATAGTGGCCAGCGAACTGGACGCCAAGATCAAAGAAAACCTCGAATCGCTCTTCACCGATAACCACGATTGGCGCTTCCTGTTTCCCGACCTGAACGCCGTTTGTTCCAAGGCGCCCGAAGACTTCGCCGCGCTTGTC
>NZ_FLQY01000096.1 GCF_900089945.1 Candidatus Propionivibrio aalborgensis
GGATCCGGAGTGGACCGTGCGCGTGCGCATCAAATCGACCGGAATGACCGTTCTTGGCATGGATGAGCAGGGTGGTGATCGCTCCCAAGGTAAGGATCTGGGTACTTCGCCGGAGCATGAAACGCCGGGTCTTGGCGGTGTCATCCGGGGCGTCTTCGGTCTTTAGGCACATTTGCTTGAGTATTTCGATTCCGCATGAGCATTGACACCGCATTCGCCGTTCCACGCTTCGTCTTCGACAAGCAGGATTTGTTGACGCGACTGAGCAGGATTCTGCCGGCGCAGAGTCTGCTGGTCGACGAGGAGGATTTGCGCCCCTATGAGTGCGATGGCCTGATTGCCTACCGCCAATTGCCGCTGATCGTTGCTCTGCCCGGGAATGAGGCGCAGGCGCAAGACATTCTCAGGATTTGCCACGCGTTGAAAGTGCCGGTCATTCCCCGCGGAGCAGCCACCGGCTTGTCGGGTGGTGCAATGCCGCATCGGGACGGAGTCGTGGTGTCTCTGGCCAAACTCAAGAAGATCATCAAGCTGGATCCGTTGGGGCGAACTGCCGTCGTACAGCCTGGCGTGCGTAATCTGGCCGTATCCGAGGCGGCAGCGGCACATGCGCTCTACTATGCTCCGGACCCTTCCTCCCAGATTGCATGCACTATCGGCGGCAACGTATCCGAAAATTCTGGAGGCGTGCATTGCCTGAAATACGGATTGACGGTGCACAACGTGCTGCGTGTGCGCGGCCTGACCGTCGAGGGAGAGGTTATTGAATTCGGAAATGCCGCGCTGGATGCGCCTGGCTACGACCTGCTGGCGCTGATGAACGGTTCCGAAGGCATGCTGGCGTTGATTACCGAGGTTACGGTCAAGCTCACGCCCAAACCGGAACTCGCGCAGGTCGTACTCGCTTCGTTCGACGACGTGACGAAGGCAGGCGACGCGGTGGCCAATATCATTGCGGCCGGCATCATCCCCGCCGGTCTGGAAATGATGGACAGGAAGGCGATCCATGCCGTCGAGCCGTACGTCAATGCCGGTTATGACCTGGATGCCGAAGCCATCCTGCTCTGTGAGTCCGACGGAACGCCGGAAGAAGTGGACGAAGAAATGGCACGCATGACGGAAGTGCTCAAGCACAGCGGCGCTTCCGGGATTCGCGTCTCGCAAAATGAAACGGAACGGCTCAAATTCTGGGCCGGACGAAAAGCGGCTTTTCCGGCAGTCGGGCGAATCACGCCGGACTATCTGTGCATGGACGGGACCATTCCGCGCAAGAATCTGGCACGTATGTTGATTGCCATCGCCGAGATGGAACAGCGCTATGGATTACGCTGCGCCAACGTTTTTCACGCTGGAGACGGCAACCTGCATCCGCTGATCATGTACGACGCCAACGTGCCGGGGCAACTTGAAGTGGCGACGTCCTTTGGCGGCGAGATTCTGGAGCTGTCGGTCGCGCTGGGCGGCTCGATTACCGGTGAACACGGCGTCGGTGTCGAGAAAATCGCACAGATGTGCGCCCAGTTTTCCCCGGCGGAACTGGAGGTCTTCCATGCACTGAAGCGTGCATTTGACCTGGACGGCTTGCTCAATCCGGGCAAGGCGATTCCCACGGCTGCGCGCTGTCGCGAATACCGGTTGATACGTAGTGCGGCCAACTGTACCGACAACATGGCGGCGGGGGTTGGATGAGCATCAATGTCAATTCATGCCTTGAGCGCTGGACCGATCGCTTACAGGCCGCATCGGCCGACCGGACCCGCTTGTGCCTGCGTGGGAGCGGCAGCAAGGATTTTTACGGCCAGTCGCTGACGGGCGAGCTGTTCGATACGCGGGAGTATTCCGGTATCGTGGCTTATGAGCCGACCGAGCTGGTCGTGACCGCTCGCTGCGGGACGCCACTTGCCGAACTGGAAGAAGCACTGGCTGAGAAGGGGCAGTCACTGTCTTTCGAGCCCCCTCACTTCGGCACGGGAGCGACTGTTGGCGGTTGCGTGGCAAGCGGCCTGTCTGGTCCGCGCCGTGCACAGGCCGGGGCGCTTCGCGATTTTGTGCTGGGTGTGAAAATACTTAATGGTCAGGGCGAGTTGCTCAGTTTCGGCGGGCAGGTGATGAAGAATGTTGCCGGTTACGATGTGTCGCGACTGATGGCCGGCAGCCTGGGCACGCTGGGCCTGATCGTTGAAGTCTCGCTCAAGGTTCTGCCGGTTGCTGTCGCAGAGCGGACGCTGCTTTTCGAACTGGCGCAAGACAAGGCGCTGGATTTGCTTAATCGGTGGGGCGGGCAGCCGCTGCCCATCTCGGCATCGGCCTGGGGGGACAATATCCTTCATATCCGCCTCTCGGGTGCTACGGCGGCGGTGAGCTCGGCAAGCAGGACGTTAGGTGGTCAGATGCTTGCAGCCGATGAAGCGACGGCTTTCTGGCTAAGCTTGCGTGAGCAGCGCCATGCTTTCTTTGATGGCGAAGCACAGCTATGGCGCATTTCCATCCCTTCGACAAGCCCGGCTCTGGATCTGCCGGGTGCGCAACTCGTGGAATGGGGTGGTGCGTTGCGCTGGCTGCGCGGTGGAGCCTCGTTGACCGATCAGGCGGTTCGTCAAGTAGCCGAGCAGGTCGGCGGACACGCAACGTTGTTTCGAGCCGACGAGACAAAGAAGGCCGAGTTTGGCGTATTTCAGCCGCTGGCCGCACCCTTGGCACGCATTCAAAAGAATCTGAAACAGGCTTTCGACCCGCAAGGCATTTTCAATCCGGGTCGCATGTATTCCGAATTCTGATCGCCGACTGACCATGCAAACAAATCTTGCCGATTTTATCAAGGACACGCCGGAGGGCAGGGAAGCCGACAGCATTTTGCGCAGCTGCGTTCACTGCGGGTTCTGCAACGCCACCTGTCCCACCTATCAGTTGCTGGGCGACGAGCTGGACGGACCGCGCGGACGCATCTATCTGATCAAACAGATGCTCGAAGGCCAGCCGGTCACCCGGCGGACGCAAGTCCACCTTGATCGCTGCCTGAGCTGTCGCTCCTGCGAAACGACCTGTCCATCGGGAGTGAACTATCACCGATTGCTCGATATCGGACGCAACGTCATAGAACAACGCGTTGCGCGTTCCATCGCCGAAAAGGCGACACGTTTTCTGTTATGCCAGGCACTTCCGCAACCCTTGATCTTTAAGCCAGCGGTGAAACTTGGTCAATGGATGCGCCCGTTGTTGCCCGTCGTTCTGGCCGACAAAGTGCCGGCGCAGTCGTCGGGTGCCAGCAAGCGCTATCCAGCCTGCCAGTCCTCAGCGCGCAACCGGCGCATGATCGCGCTTGCGGGCTGTGTGCAGCCGACCCTGACGCCCAATACCAACGCCGCAGCAGTTCGCATTCTGGGCAAGCTGGGTATCGAACTGTTCGAGGCGGCGGGTGCCGGCTGCTGCGGTGCACTGCGTTACCACTTGAACGCTCAGGAACAGGCGCTGGATGATATGCGCCGGGTGATCGACGCCTGGTGGCCGCATGTCGAAGGCAATCAATCCGGCAATGTCGAAGCGATCGTGATGACTGCGTCGGGCTGTGGTGCGCATGTCCGCGAATACGGCGAGCTATTGAAACACGATCCAGCCTATGCTGAAAAGGCGTCGCGTATTTCGGCGCTGACGCTTGATATTTCCCAAGTGCTTGCCGTCGAACAGGAAAGACTCGTCGAGTTAATGCAATTGAAAGGCAAGGTCGGCGTCGGTGAAAGCCGGAAGCTTGCTTTTCACTCACCTTGTACCTTGCAGCATGGGCAAAAAATCCGCGGTGTTGTAGAATCGCTGCTGGTCGCCGCCGGTTACGAGCTCACAATGGTGGCTGATTCACACTTTTGTTGCGGTTCGGCAGGCACTTACTCGATCACCCAGCCCGAACTTTCCGGGCGGCTGCGCAAGAACAAACTGGCTGCGCTCGGAGCAGGTTCTGCAGAAGTGTTCGTTACAGCCAATATCGGTTGCCAGACGCACTTGCAGAGCGGTACAGCGACACCCGTGCGGCACTGGATTGAACTCATTGACGAGCGGCTCGGCGACTAGAAGCCCCCTCAGGAATCGCACGTTCAGCGCCACGCGTTTGTGCTGCTTGGAGCTGGATCAAACGCTCTCGCAGCTTGTGCGTGGTGCCGACCAGAATCCAAGAAAAAGGGGCATGGTGTCGAATTTTTCGTTTCCCATGCTGAGAACTGAGCATTATTTAACATCAACAATTTTGTCCCTTCAGCACAATCGTTCAGCACGAAATTCGAGATATGTGAAATGAGTCCCAAAAAATACACCAAGATTGCTGCACTGTTCTCCTGTTCCCTTATTCCGTTGGTGGCAGGCGCAACCGGCCTGGGCGAAATGCGTGTCACAAGCCAGTTGGGAGATCGCTTTCACGCAGAAATACCGCTCCTGAATCCGTCTTCTTCAGTCGTTCCCAGCTGCTTCAATCTGACTACTCGGACGACAGAGGCCATTTCCGATGTGCCGTGGCTTCAGGGCGCGCAAATTGCACTGAAGTCGTCGCCACCGCGCCTGGTGATCAGCACGCGTCGACAAGTGTCTGACCCTATTGTTCAACTGGCCATATACACGGGTTGCGGTACTTACCTGACGCGTCATTTCACGGCAATGCTTTCGCCGCCGGAAAGTCTCAAGAGCCTTCCTGTTGTCGCCCCAATGCGCACAGATGCAAGTTTGACCACCCCCAAGACGACCCCAGGGAAACACGTCAGTGGCTCTCAGCGCGCTACGCGGAATGAGGGAGTGCGCACAAAGCAGGCTGGCGAAACAGCCGCCGACATGGCGCGCCGGCTGTACCCAGACGATCCGCGGGCACAGGAGGTTTTTGTCCAACGGATGGATGCGTTCAAACCTGAATGGCTAGTTGCAGAGGCGCGAGAAGAAACGCGGCCCGTAGCTGCTGCACCGCATGCCCCGGCCCCGCCCGTGCGCCCGGTGGCTACGGCTCGGCCGAAGCCCAAGCCCGTTGTCATCTCGCGCAAGCAGACCGAAACGAAAACAGACAGTACTGATCGATTGGTGCTGATGCCGGCTGACGAACCGCGTGTCGAACCGGGTATCGAGTCCACTCCGCCGGAGAAGTTGGTTTCTCCGGGCAGTTCCGGGGAGATTGGAAGCCGGCTGGTCGATCTTGAACAGCAAATCGTCACAATGCGCTCGCAGCTGAGTGCGCTACGTGCTGAATATCCGGCACCTCCACCGGCCATCCAGACAGTGTTCATCGAAATGGAATCCCGGCTGCTTGCCGTGGAACTGAGCGTCGCACGCGTCAAATTATCGACGCTGGCGACCGATGCGTCTGTGAACGCACCTGCAACTGAAACGCAAGTCAACTCGGCAAGCAACGAAAAGGCGAATATCGCTCCGACGCCTCCCCCGACCCCAGCCGCGGCGCCTTTGCAGGCGGCCGGCAAGCCGCTGACTGATGTGGCGGAGCCAAGTTCGCTCGGTACCGGCCTGCTGATGCTGGGAATGTTCGGGCTCGGCCTGGGCGCTTTTTTATTCCGTCGGGCCAGGCGCGCCAGCACCGTGCCGACTCCGGCAAGCGCTGTAACAAGCCCGGCAAACGAAGTTGCACATTCGGTTCGCGAAATACCGGCTCAACAGACAATTCCTCCTGCAACAAGGGAAGTCGACGAAATGGCAGAAGCGCAGAAGGTGCTTGACGCGATGCTACCGACCCGTGCCACCGAAGACACCAGGAAGGAAGATCTGGACTTCAGCCCGATTGAACTGGCCAATATCATGCTCAGCTTCGGCCGCGCTCAGGGCGCGGTGGAGGTCCTTCAGGATTTTGTCAGGGAAAACCCGAATGAGTCGTTGCAGCCGGGCCTCCGTCTTCTTGAAATCTACAAGCAGACCGACATGCGCCGGGAGTTCGAACAGATGGCCGGTCAGCTCGCTCATCGATTCAACGTCGAGCGCGTGCACTGGAATCAGGATTTCTTGCCTGCTACCGAAGCGATCCCTTCGGGTGTTGATGCCCGCCGCACGCCGGGCAACCTGAGCGTCATGCCCATGCATATCAAGGCGCGCATTGCGGCAAACTGGGGTACTAGCGATTGTCTCGCTTACCTTCAGTCGTTGCTAAGCGACACACGCGGCGGAGCGCGCAAGGGTTTCTCGGTCCTGGTCACGCAGGAGATACTGGGCGTAATCAAGGCGCTGGAAGCGCAGTTGAAATCCAGGAGAACCGCATAGACGATCCTCCAGACTACGCGTCACCTCGTACCATCATTGCGCAGTCAAGCTTCGCCACTTCTCGCCGAGCGGAGGCGTGGAGGGGCGGGTGCTATAATCGGCCGCTTCCTCTGCTGATCGCGTGCCCTAACTTCCGCGTACTGAACCCCGCATGGCGATTTATTCTATCGGCATCAATCATCGCACGGCGCCGCTCGCGCTCCGCGAGCGGGTGGCGTTCCATAACGAAGAGCTAAGGCGGGCGCTGACCGATTTGTCGAGTAGTGGACGGGTGCATGAAGCGGCGATTCTGTCGACCTGTAATCGCACTGAGATCTACTGTCAGGCAGATTCTCCACTGGCGACCACTCAATGGCTTGCGCAATACCGTCATTTGCCGCACCACGAACTGGAACCGTATTTCTATCACCATCCCGATCGTGAAGCGGTGCGCCACGCTTTTCGCGTTGCCAGCGGGCTGGATTCGATGGTACTCGGTGAACCGCAGATTCTTGGCCAGATGAAGGATGCTGTGCGTATTGCCAGGGAGGCGGGTACGCTTGGTGTGACTTTGAACAAGCTGTTCCAGCATACCTTTGCGGTGGCCAAGGATGTGCGATCCACGACCGCCATCGGCAGCAATGTCGTGTCGATGGCTGCCGCTGCAGTTCGCTTGGCGGAGCGTATATTTGAGCGGATCGCCAATCAGCGCGTACTTTTTATCGGTGCGGGTGAAATGATCGAGTTGTGCGCGGCCCACTTCGCGGCGCAGAAACCGAAACAGATCGTTATTGCCAACCGGACGATTGATCGGGGGCGCAAGCTCGCCGATCGATTCGGGGCAACAGCAATTCGCCTGGAGGATGTCGGTGAGCGTCTGGCCGAATTCGATATCGTCGTTTCCTGCACTGCCAGCCAGTTGCCGATCATCGGTTTGGGGCTTGTCGAACGGGCCATTCGCGCTCGCCGCCACCGCCCGATATTCATGGTCGATCTTGCCGTGCCGCGCGATGTCGAGGTCGATGTGGGTGAGCTGGACGACGTATTTCTCTATACCGTCGATGATCTTGCGCAGGTTGTCGAATCCGGTCTGGAATCGAGGCAATCGGCGGTGGTCGATGCCGAGGCCATCGTTGCGGCGCGGGTTGACAGTTTTCTTCTCTGGCTGCAAACGCGCGATACGGTACCGGTTATCCGTTCGTTGCGCGATGCGGCGGAACGAACACGCCGCCACGAAATGGAACACGCGCTCAAATTGCTTGCCAAGGGAGAAAGCCCGGAAAGCGTACTTGATCAGCTGTCGCATCGCCTGACCAACAAATTTCTGCATTCGCCGACGCAGGCGCTCAATCAGGCCGAGGGTGACCGGAGCGAACTACAGGCGTTGGCGACGCGCTTGTTCCACCTGCATCCCGACTTTCACTCCGGCGAGTAGTCGCGAGTCACTATCCTCGCGCCGACCCGCCCGAATCATTTCATTCCTGGTGTTTTTCATGAAACAGAGCATTCGCGACAAACTTGAAGGTCTGGCCGGCCGGCTGGACGAACTGGATCGCACGCTGTCGAGCAGCGAGGCGACGCGTGACATGGATCAGTACCGCAAGTTGACCCGCGAGCACGCCGAGCTTGGTCCGGTCGTCGCGCTCTACCAGACTTGGCGTCAGACCGAGGCTGATCTGCAGTCGGCGCTCGATATGATGACCGACCCGGAGATGAAGGAATTGGCCGAAGCGGAGATGAAATCAGCAAGCGAGCGCTTGCCCGAGATCGAACGCGAATTGCAAAATTTATTGTTACCAAAGGATTCCGACGACGAGCGTAACGTCTTTCTGGAGATCCGTGCCGGAACGGGTGGCGACGAATCGGCGTTGTTTGCCGGGAACCTGTTTCGCATGTATTCGCGCTTTGCCGAGCGTCAGCGCTGGCAGGTCGAAGTCGTTTCCTCCAGCGCTTCGGATGTGGGCGGCTACAAGGAGGTGATTGCACGCATTGTCGGCAATGGCGTGTATTCAAGGCTCAAGTTCGAGTCTGGCACGCATCGCGTGCAGCGTGTTCCAGAGACCGAAGCGCAAGGCCGCATCCACACCTCGGCGTGTACTGTAGCCATAATGCCGGAAGCCGACGAACTGGAAGACGTCCAGATCAATCCGGCGGAGATTCGCATCGATACTTTTCGCGCATCGGGCGCTGGTGGGCAGCACATCAACAAGACCGACTCGGCGATCCGTATCGTTCATTTGCCGACCGGCATCGTTGTCGAATGCCAGGACGGTCGTTCGCAGCATAAGAACAAGGCGCAGGCCATGTCGGTGCTGGTGGCGCGGATCAGGGATGCACAGCAACGCGAGCAGAACGCCATGATTGCATCGACACGCAAGAGTCTGGTCGGTAGCGGCGATCGTTCCGAGCGCATTCGCACGTATAACTTCCCGCAAGGGCGAGTGACCGATCACCGCATCAATTTAACCTTGTACAAGATCGATTCGATCATGGACGGCGACCTCGACGAACTGCTCGGCGCGCTCGCCAACGAGCATCAGGCTGAACAGCTTACCGCCCTCGGAGGGGCGGAGTAAGCGCATGAGCTGTGCTGAGCTGAGTGCTGGAATTGGCCATGTCTGGCGCTTGGCCAGCCAACGCGTCGACCGGCTGGATGCCCGGTTTCTGCTGCAGCATGTCAGTGGCTGCACGCTTGCCGAGCTGATTGCGCATCCGGAACGCGAATTATCGGCTGAACAGGCCGACCGGTTCGATGGGCTGGTTTCGCGTCGCGAGGCGGGCGAACCGCTGGCTTATTTGCTGGGAACGGCCTTTTTCTGCGGGCTGGAATTCGCCGTGTCGCCAGCGGTGCTGATTCCACGGCCTGAGACGGAGGTTCTGGTCGAACAATCAAGACGAAGAGTGCAGGAGTTGTTGCAAATGCGGTGTCAAGAGCAGGTGCAATCGCGGGCGCTAGCGTGCATCGCACCGCGCATCGTTGATCTGGGCACCGGCTCGGGCATCGTTGCCATCATGCTCGCCCGGCTTTGTCCTACAGCAGAACTGACGGCGGTTGATGTGTCGGTGGCGGCGCTCTATGTGGCACGTGCGAACGCGGTTCGGCATGGCGTACAGATCCGTTTTCTCGAAGGGGACTGGTACGCATCGCTCGGCAAAGAGCGGTTTGACCTTATCGTTTCCAATCCGCCGTATGTCGCCGATGGCGATCTGCACTTGCAGCAAGACGGTTTGCCCTTTGAGCCTCGGCTCGCGCTGTCCGATGGTGTGGTCGGTGGTGACGGGCTGGGGTGCATTCGCACGCTTATCGATGGGGCAAAGAACCATCTTTTTCCAGGCGGCTGGATGTTTATTGAACACGGCTACGATCAAGCGGTCCAAACCCGCGAGTTGCTGCATGCTGCAGGTTTCACCGATGTGGATTCCTGGTGCGATGGTGCGGCGATTGAAAGGGTAAGCGGCGGTCGCCAACCGCCCGGTAACCCGCGAAACTTCTCGAAGCTTTAATCGAAACCTATGGAGGTATTGAATGGACGTGCAGCAACTGATCAAGGAGCAAGTCACGGGCAATCCTGTGGCGCTCTATATGAAAGGAACACCGAAGGCTCCGATGTGCGGTTTTTCCGCAATGGCCGTACAAATTCTGCAAGCCTGCAATCTGCCGCTGTTCTTCAGCGTCAATGTGCTAGAAGACCAGGCGATACGTGACGGCGTCAAGGAATTCGCCAACTGGCCGACCATCCCTCAGCTTTACATTCGTGGCGAGTTTGTCGGTGGTAGCGATATCATGCGCGAGATGTACCAGAGCGGCGAGCTGAAGACGATGCTCGAAGGTATCGCCGCCCCCGACTGATTCGACCATATCAGTCCGGCGTGCGCTGGCGTGATGTTGCGTCATCCGACGGGGGCGACGATTTTTCGACTGGATGAAGACGGACAATACGAAGCAGGAGCCAATATGATGCTGTCACGTTCGGTGGTTATGGGTGCCGTAGTGTTGCTCGCGGCCTGTGCCGGATACAGCGGCAGCAACCTGAAGCCGGGGTTGTCTACCCTTCCTGAGGTCGTTGCTTCGATGGGGGAGCCTGCACTGCGCTGGAAAGATCCCGATGGGGGTGAGCAACTGGCCTACCCGCGCGGGCCAGCCGGCACGCAGACCTTCATGGTGTTCATGGGTGCGGATGGCCGCCTGGACAGGATTGACGGTGTGTTGGACATGGCGCATTTCGCACGTATCGAGTCAGGAAAAAGTGACAAGGCGGCAGTGCTGCGGCTTCTGGGGCCTTCGCAACCGCAGTGGACGGAGTATTTCAAGGCGCGCGACGAACTGGTGTGGGAATGGCGCTTCTGCGATAGCTGGAATCGGGTGGCGCGCTTTGATGTTCTGTTCGACGCAACGACCGGTATCGTTCGCACGACATACCAGCGTTCGGATCTCTTGGGTTGGAATGGCGTAGCCCCGTTCTGCGGGCATTGAATCTGTCTTCAGTTGAAGTGACCGGAATCACCCTTCAGGATGGCTTCGGAATCAGAATGCCGCCAGCCGTGCGTTGGAGAGTTCGAGCCGGCTGGTCAGAACATCCAGGAATGATTGATAGAAGTGCATGCGGCAGGATTCGGAAGCCTGCTGCAATGCCTTGCCTTTCACGGTGAGAATCTTGGATTGGATCAGCGCAACAACATCCGCGCCGCGAGTCTGCTTGCTTTTGCTGATAACGGCCATTTCGCCAAAGCAGTCGCCGGTGGTCAGCAGGTTAAGGATTCTGCCGTTCTTGACAACCTTGAGTTCGCCCTCGCCGAGGATGCAGAAGAAATCTCCAGGATCTCCGTCATTCAGTATGGATTCGCCAGGGGAAATGCTGCGCCAATGGGAAAACCCCAATACTTCCCATATCTCGGCATCGGAGAAATCGGAAAAGAATGGCAGATCACGCAGCGTGTCGAACTTTTCTGAATCCGAAAAAGCGCGCCTCGGTGCCTTAACCTGTTTACTTCGAAAAGCCTGTGCCAAGTCATGTGAGAACTCCTCCCACGTCTGATAGCGCTTCTCGGTGTCCTTGCACATAGCTCGCGTAACGATGGCGTCGAGTGCTTCCGGAATTTTTTTCCGAAGAGCGGAAGGCTTGGTCGGTTCGGTATTGATGATCTGGTAGATGATGTTGTAGTTGGTGCTCGCCTGGAAGGGGAGCTGGCCGGTGAGCAATTGGTACATCACCACGCCAAGTGAATAGATATCCGTCTGGTGATTGAGCGGCTGTTCCCTGACCTGCTGCGGCGACATGTAAGCGGGTGAACCGATTCCCGAGACCTGGGTGCGTTCCAGGTTTTCGATGATGGCTGCGCCAAAGTCCGAAATCTTGATATCACCGGAAGTCGGGCTGTTGCCTGGGAAAAGGATGTTGGCCGGTTTGATGTCGCGATGTGTGATGCCAATGCGATTAGCGAAGTCAAGCGCACGTGTGCACTTGAAGATGATTTCGACGACACGTTCAATCGGCAGCAATTTATCCGGAGCGGCAAAGTCTTCGAGTGTTCCGCCAGGAACGAATTCCATCACGATATAGCAGAGATCCTCGGCGACGACCGCATCAAAAATCTGAACGATATGCGGGTGCATCAGCTTGCCGACAAGCGACGCTTCGTTCAGGAACAAATGGGTGTAAAGCTTGCCGCGCTCCGGGTTCTTGAGGATTTCGGGGAAAGCGACCTTGAGTGCCACGTCCCGCTGGGCAAAAGGGTCATTTCCCAGATAGACGGTCGCCGTCGCGCCGCGGCCCAGTTCGCGAATGATGTCGTACTTGCCGATTTTATCCATGCTGTAGGCGCTTGAATGAATGTCTCACAAACGACTCCGGGCGCGTGCGATTGCCGCACCAACTTGTTCGGGGGACGATCCGCCGATGTGATCGCGCGCTGCCAGCGAGCCTTCGACCGTGAGAACGGCGAAGATGTCATCACCAATCAGCGGCGAAAACGTTTGCAGTTCGACAAGCGAAAGCTGCGGCAGATCGACACCGAGTTCTTCCGCACGTCGTACGGCAAGCCCGACAGTTTCGTGCGCATCGCGGAATGGCAAACCCTTGCGGGTCAGGTAGTCCGCCAGGTCGGTGGCTGTAGCAAAGCCCTGGCGTAGCGCATCGCGCATGTTGTCGGGGCAGGCGGTGATGCCGGCGATCATGTCGGCAAAGATGCGCAATGTGTCACTTACCGTGTCAACGGTGTCGAACAGGGGTTCCTTGTCTTCCTGATTGTCCTTGTTGTAGGCCAGCGGTTGCCCTTTCATCAGGGTCAGCAGGGCGATCAGGTGGCCGTAGACGCGCCCGGTCTTGCCGCGTGCGAGCTCGGGAACATCAGGGTTCTTCTTCTGCGGCATGATCGAACTGCCCGTGCAGAAGCGGTCGGCGATCCTCACGAAACCGAAACGCGGGTTCATCCACAGTACGAGTTCTTCCGACATGCGCGAAAAATGCATCATGAGCAGCGCGCTGGCGGCACAAAATTCGATGGCGAAATCCCGGTCGGACACCGCGTCGAGCGAGTTCTCGCACAGTCCTTCGAAGCCGAGTTCGGCGGCGACGAATTCGCGGTCAATCGGATAGGTCGTGCCGGCCAGCGCGGCGGCACCAAGCGGCAGGCGATTGGTGCGTCGGCGCACCTCGGCCAGCCGTTCCGAATCGCGCCGCATCATTTCGAACCAGGCCATCAAGTGATGACCAAAGGTGATCGGCTGCGCGACTTGCAAGTGGGTGAAACCCGGCATCGGGGTCGCCGCTTCGCGCTCGGCGAGATCCAGCACGTTGAGCTGAAACTGACCAAGCAGAACAAGAATGTCATCGATCGCGTCACGCAGGAAAAGGCGGATGTCGGTTGCAACCTGATCGTTGCGCGAGCGGCCGGTATGCAGGCGCTTTCCGGCATCACCAATGAGCGTTGTCAGACGTTTTTCGATGTTCAGATGGACGTCCTCAAGGTCTGATGACCATTCAAAGGCGCCCGATTCGATCTCGGCAACGATCTGTGCCATGCCCCGCTGAATGTCAGCGTAATCCACCGTCGAAACGATGCTTTGCTTGGCGAGCATTTTTGCGTGGGCCAGCGAACCGCGGATGTCCTGGCGCCACATTCGCTTGTCAAACTCCACCGAAGCCGTGTAGCGTTTGACGAGTTCGGACATTGGCTCGGTGAAGCGGCCGGCCCAAGTGTAGGTCGAAGACGCAGCGGGAGGTGATTGAGGTTGCATTCGAGATTGAATTTGAGGTTTCGCTCAGTTTATGATGAAAGCAAGTTCGTGGGCTAAAATGGCCTATCGAACCCTGACAGGCGCCACGTCCAGTACATGCCAAGTATAAAGCAAAACCCGGTGGGCCAGCCTTTGCCGGACTTTCGTAATTTCGGCGTCATGCTGCGCATTCTGCTCGGCGTGAATCTGCTCGCCTTTGCCGCGGCGCTGGTTCAAGGCACAGACATTGGCGATTGTATCCAACGCTATGTCGATATGGCGGCCTGGGTGCAACCCTTGCTGCTTTTGAATATCTTGCTGCTGGCGCTACTTGCCAATGTGCTTCGGCGTGTGAGGCCGTGGATCGGGCAGGTAGTCGTGATTCTCATTGCCGCTGCTTCCTCTGCACAGTTGTTTGGTGTCTGGAGCATGATTGCGATCGATGGTGGTGGCTGGCAACGGCTGTTGCGGGCCGCACTGCTGGGTGGGCTGGTCGCCGCGACGATGCTCTCGTACTTTGTACTGCGTGCCAGATCATTTTCTCCAGCGCTGGCCGAGGCCCGGCTGCAAGCGCTGACCGCACGTATCCGTCCGCATTTTTTGTTCAACAGTCTGAACGCCGTTCTATCCCTGATCAGGGCCGAACCCGAACGCGCCGAAACCGCTCTTGAGGATTTGGCCGACCTTTATCGCGCGCTGATGCGCGATCACCGCGACCTGTTGCCCTTGTCCGACGAGATTGCGTTGTGTCGCCAGTACCTTGATCTCGAAAAATTGCGACTTGGTGAGCGACTCAATGTCGAGTGGGAGATGGCCGACGTCCCCGTCGATCTGAATGTGCCGCCGCTGATGTTGCAGCCCCTTCTGGAGAATGCGGTCTACCATGGTATCGAACCATCAGGTGAGAATGGAACGGTCCGCATTGGTATGGCGCGCAAGGGTAACGAACTGCACATTGACCTGGCCAATCCCTGCGGCCGAGGCGACTCATCAAAAGGGGGAAACCACATGGCCTTGGCCAATATCCGCGAGCGTCTGGCGCTTTACTACGATCTCGAGGCCCGTCTTGAAACGAACGAAGTGACACTACCCGACGGTCTTCGCGAGTACCGGGTGCATATCGCTTTACCTTGCCGGAGTGATAAACCATGAATTCCGTGCCGACCCTGTCCGTGATGATCGTCGACGACGAAGCTCCGGCGCGGACGCGCTTGCGGGATTTGCTGGCCGACGTGGCGGCTGAAGTGCCGAATGCGGTGGTCGCCGAGGCGGCCAACGGACTACTGGCTGTTGAGGCGACAGGGGGGTGTTCGGTGGACGTCGCCCTGGTCGATATTCGCATGCCGAAGATGGACGGCATTGAATTGGCGCGGCACTTGACTCGGCTCGAACATCCACCGGCCATCATTTTCGTGACGGCCTACGATAGTTACGCGGTACAGGCTTTCGAGCTCAATGCCATCGATTATCTGGTCAAGCCGGTTCGCGCGCAGCGGCTGGTCGACGCTCTGCAGAAGGTTCGACAGAACAGGACGGTTGCGCCGCAGGTGCTGTCGCAAATCCAGCAGGGAGCGCGGACGCACCTTTCATGCCACGAGCGAGGCCGTTTGCTGCTGATTCCGCTGCCCGAAATCCTGTACTTCAAGGCAGATCTCAAATATGTCACGGCGCGAACCGCCAGTCGGGAATACCTGCTCGACGAGTCGCTGACCCATCTTGAGGAAGAGTTTTCCGCGCGTTTCATTCGGCTTCACCGCAGTGCGCTGGTGGCCAGAGATGCGATAGCCGGCTTCGAAAAGAATGCTACAGAAGACGCGGAAACACAATGGCAGGCCCTGTTGCGTGGGGTTCCTGACAGACTGCCGGTCAGTCGCCGCCAGTGGCCACTGGTCAAGTCCTACGCGAAGCAGCTCAGTTCCGGGGTATGAGCACGCCAGCAAGTATTGACGTGCCGGAATTCGACAGGCGGCTACGGCGCAGGCTGGAACTCATTTGCGAAAGCTTCCTGAATCTGACCGGGCAGCCGCTGCTCGACAACGCCACGCCGGAGCGTTTGTGGCACGCCCCACGTGTGATCGTCGCGCACGGCATCGAGGCTGAACCGGTTTTCTTCTATGGCAACCGGATGGCGCTTGAGCTCTTCGAAATGGACTTTGCGAGCTTTACCCACTTACCCTCACGCTATTCCGCCGAACCGTTGGAACGACAAGAGCGTTCCCGCCTGCTTGAGCGCGTCAGCCGTGATGGATTCATCGACGACTACGCCGGCGTAAGGATTTCAGCGACGGGCAAACGCTTTCGTATCGAACAGGCCGTCGTCTGGAACCTGATCGACGGAAACGGCGAAATTCATGGGCAGGCAGCGACTTTTGATCGCTGGAAGCCGATTTGACGGGGTGGCCTTCGAGGCCGGTCCATGGCGCTGGTCGCTGGGCGTGCAAGGTGATCAGACATGTTAGAATCGCTCCCCTTGGAGCTGCGTGGCCTCGTGCCACATGATCGCAAGTGCTGACCCTTTTGGCTGCCACATGGCCTGGAAAACGTCTTGAACGTCTCTAATTCTCCGGATTCCCCGGACTCCCCGAACCCGACTCCGTCGCGTATTGTCATTGCCTCGCGTGAATCACGTCTTGCCTTGTGGCAGGCCGAACATATCCAGTCGCGTTTGAGTGAGCTGTATCCGCGATGCCGTCTCGAGATTCTCGGCATGACGACCCGTGGCGACCAGATCCTCGATCGTCCGCTCTCACAGATCGGAGGCAAGGGCCTGTTCATCAAGGAGCTCGAAGTGGCCATGCAAGAAGGCCACGCCGACCTGGCGGTGCATTCGCTCAAGGATGTTCCGATGGAGATGCCTGAAGGATTTTCGCTGACCGCCATCATCCGCCGCGAAAACCCGTGCGATGCTTTCGTTTCGAACACGTATGGCGGAATCGACGCGCTGCCGGCGGGTGCCGTAGTGGGTACCTCCAGCTTGCGGCGAGAGGCCATTCTGCGCGCCAGCTACCCGAATCTCAGGATCGAGCCCCTGCGCGGCAACCTTGACACCCGCTTGCGCAAACTTGACGAAGGACAATTCGACGCGATTATTCTCGCCGCAGCGGGTCTGATTCGTCTCGGCCTCAAAGAGCGCATCAGGGCCATTTTGTCGCCCGAACAGTCGTTGCCCGCACCGGGGCAAGGGGCGCTCGGTATCGAGGTGCTGTCCGACCGTGCGGATGCCATTGCGGCGCTGGCGCCACTCAATGATGCGGAAACCGCGCACTGTGTGCGTGCCGAGCGGGCCTTCTCCCGTGCGCTCGGGGGCAGTTGTCAGGTGCCGCTTGGCGGCTACGCCGTTCTGGAAAACGGTGTGCTCCGGCTTCGCGGTTTTGTCGGCTCTTCGGATGGTCAGCAGATGGTCCGGGGCGAAATGAGTGGAGAGCCGGCGGACGACGAATCCATTGGGCAAGGTTTGGCCCAACAACTGCGTGATCGGGGCGCGAACGCGATACTGGCTTCACTGACTACCAACCGATGAAGAAAACGCTGCAGGGCAAGCGTATTCTGGTGACGCGCCCAGCGGCCCAGGCCGGCAAGCTCGCGGAAATGATCGGAGATCTGGGTGGCGACCCGATACGCTTCCCTCTGCTCGAGATCGGGCCGGCGGATGATACATTGCCCTTGCAGAGGGCCGTGGCGCAACTCGACGACTATGCCCTGGCCATCTTTATCAGTCCGAATGCGGTCATTTTCAGCGTGCCCTTGATTCTTTCCCGGCGGCCATGGCCGGCCACGCTTCAGGCGGCGGCCATCGGGCAGAGCACGGTCGCGCAGCTTGCAGCCTGCGGGATCGGGCGCGTCGTTGCGCCGACAGAGCGCTACGATTCCGAGGCGCTTCTTGATCTGCCCGTATGCCGGGCCGAACGTGTTGCCGGCAAAAAGCTGTTGATCCTGCGTGGTAACGGTGGGCGCGAGTTGCTGGCCGACACGCTGCGCGAACGCGGTGCTGAAGTCGAGGCTGTGACCTGCTATCATCGTTCTGCACCTGTCGACGGAAGCTTGATCCTGTCGCTGTTGCGCAACAAGCGCCTTGATGCGCTGACAATTTCATCCAGTGAGGGTCTGCGCAACCTTCTGGCCTTGCTCGATGCTGACGGTTGCGAGTATTTGCGTACCCTGCCGGTGTTTGTTCCGCATCAGCGGATCGCTGAAATGGCCGCAGAACTCGGTTTGCAACAGGTTGTTCTAACCGGGCCGGCGGATGCCGGTATCATTGAGAGTCTGAACGAATTCGATTGGCTTCACCATGACTGACACTGTTGATCAACACCCCACTCCGTCGCAAGATACCGCACCGCCGATAGCTGAAGCGGTCGCGTCGGGCACTCCGGAACGGCGCAAATCGTCGTACGCTGCGTGGAAAAGTCCCTGGCTTTATGTCGCACTCGTTGCGCTGGGTCTGGCCGCTTGGCAGTGGTACGAAACACGGACCCGCCTCGCCGATACTCAGCAAGAGCTGGCGCGCCGTCTGTCCGAAAACGATACTGTGGCCCATGAGAGTCGTACGCTGTCCAAACAGGCGCAGGAACAGTTTGCCCTTTTGCAGGGAAAACTAGGCGCACTTGAAGGCAAGATCGCCGACTCGCAAAGCCAGCAGGCGGCGCTGGAAGAGCTTTATCAGGAAGTGGCAAGAAGCCGCGACGATTGGGCGCTGGCCGAGGTGGAACAGAGCGTGACGCTGGCCTCGCAGCAGTTGCAGCTCGCCGGAAATCTGCAGGGGGCGGTGCTTGCCTTGCAGACCGCCGAAGCGCGTATCGCCGGGAGCAGCCGCCCGCAGTTCATCAGTTTGCGCAAAATCTTGGCGAGCGATCTGGAGCGCCTGCGTGCGCTACCGCAGGTGGACCTTCCAGAAATGAGCTTGCGACTTGAGAGCCTGATCGCAGCCGTTGATACGATGCCGCTGGCCGTTGACGGACGCCCGCAAAATAGTTTCAAGCCGAAGGATGCCTTTGTCGAAGCGTCTTGGGAATCATTGGGTACTCAGGCATTCTGGCGGCAATTGGCTATGGAGCTATGGGGTGAATTTCGCAGTCTTGTGCGGATTCAGCGCTTCGATCGCGACGAGCCGGCCTTGCTGGCGCCGGGACAGGACTTTTTTTTGCGCGAGAATCTCAAACTGCGTTTGCTCAATGCCCGTCTGGCGTTGCTGGCGCACGAGCAATCGGTTTTTCGCAACGAACTCAAGCAGACCCAGTTGTGGGTAGACCGCTATTTTGACGCGAGTGACAAATCGGTACAGATCGCGCGTGAATCGCTCAAGCAGCTATCGTCGACCGAAATCAGCATCGCAATGCCAAATCTTAACGAGAGCCTTTCAGCGATCAAGAATTTCAAGCGCGGCGAGGAGCGTAAATGAAAGGCCTGCTCTGGGTACTGACGCTTTTTGCACTGGCGGTAGGCATCTCCCTGGTGGCGGATTTCAACGAGGGCTACGTCCTGCTTGTGTACCCCCCGTATCGTGCCGAGATATCGCTGAACCTTGCCATTCTGCTCACCCTCGGCTGCTTCGTGATCCTTTATACCTTGTTGCGCACACTGGCACTGACGCTCTCCATGCCACGGCGTGTCCGCGAGTTTCGCGAGCGCCGCCGGCGTGAGAAGGCAGCCAGAGAGTTTTACGATGTCGCACGTCTCATTTTTGAAGGGCGTTATTCCCAGGCTTTGAAGAAAGCAACCGGCGCTCACGCCGCCGGTCAATCACCGGCGCTGGCTGCGCTGCTCGCAGCCCATTCTGCACAGCGTCTGCGTGAACCCGACAAGCAGAAGGAATGGCTCGACCGTGCCGCTCAGGATGATCCGAAGATGCAATCGGCGTGCCTCATGCTCGAAGCCGAAATGCATATTGAGATGCGATGCTTCGATGAAGCCGTCGCCGTTTTGAAACGTCTGCAGGATACTTCGGGACGGCACATCGCCGCCCTGCGCCTTGAAATGCGCGCGCATCAAGGCAGCGGCAATTGGGACGAAGTGCTGCGCATCGCACGGCTGCTCGAAAAGCGCAATGCCCTGCTGCCCGAGGCGGCCGAAGAGATCAAGCTCAAGGCGCATCGGGAAAATATTCGCCTGCGACAGTCGGATCTGCCCCAGATACAGGCTTACTACAAGAAGCTGCCGTCGCGCGAGGTAAGCTCCCGTTTGGCGCTCACCTATGCTGAAGCGCTGATGGAGCTCGGCGCAGAAGATGAAGCACAGCGCTTTATAGAGAAGCAGCTTGACAAGGAATGGAATCCACGACTTGTGGATATCTACGGGCTGTCCCAAGGTGGCGATCCGGCTTCGCGCATTGCCCGCGCAGACAAATGGCTGCCACAGCATCATGATGATTCCCGGTTGCTGCTGGCGCTGGGGCGGATGTGTTTGGCGCAGCGTTTGTGGGGCAAGGCGCAAAGTTACCTCGAAGCATCGCTCTCGCTGGAAGATCGTCGTGAAGTGCGGCTTGAACTTGCGCGGTTGCTTGAGGAAACCGACCGTGCCGACGAGGCGACGCCGCATTACCGGGCCGCCGCCGGAAATCTCGCCCGATTGGAATCCAAATGATCGCGGTCGCGATCACGCGATTGAAATCACTTCAGTCTGCAACCAAGTACCAACCCTGACTCGTTCCGCTTCCGTAGCATCATTCGCCCATCACCCGGCCTTCGCGACGCGGGTCCGCCCCGCCGGTGTACCCATCCTGGACTTTCATGATCGCCTGTACGCCGCTGCTCAGGCCCAGCTCCTTCACCTGATGGCCGCGGGATCGCAGGGCCTCGACGAATTCCGGGGTGAAGCGCTGTTCTTCGAGTAGCGTCGGGCCGGTCAGTGCGCCGAAGTTGGGCAGATTGATCGCCTGCTGTGGTGTCAGCCCCCAGTTGAGCGTCGCGTAGAGCAGTTTGGCGGTGTAGTGGATGATCATCGCGCCACCCGGCGAGCCGCCGCTCAGCACCAGTTCCCCCGTGTCATTGTCGAAGACCAGCGTCGGGCTCATCGACGAACGTGGGCGTTTGCCCGGCTCGACGCGGTTGGCGATCGGATTGCCGCTGCTGTCGGTCGGAGTGAAGGAGAAATCGGTGAGTTCGTTGTTGAGCAGGAAGCCGTGCACCATCTGGCGCGCGCCGAAGGCATCCTCGATGCTGCTGGTCATCGCCAGCGCGTTGCCCCAGGCATCGACGACGCTGATATGCGAGGTGCCGTGCTCGACCTGTTCCGGCATCGGCGAATAGCTCGTATTCTCTGCCGTCGGAATGCCCGGTTCGGCCACTTTCATGCGCTGCGGGCCAATCAGCCGCGCCCTTTCGGCGAGGTATTTCGGGCTGATCAAGGACTGCCATCCGCCAGCGGGCGCGGCGACGAAGTCGGGATCGGCCACATAGCGCGCACGGTCGGCGAATGCCAGGCGCGACGCCTCGGTGTAGTAGTGCATCCACAGCGGGTTTTCAAAGCGCAGATCGCGCGCCGGGGTATCGTTGAGGATGCCGAGGATCTGGTCGATGGCGATCGCGCCCGAACTCGGCGGCGGGAAGCCGCAAATCCGGTAGCTGTGTATTTGCTGCGCGCCCTTTGGCGCATAATTGGTACATAAGGCGGATCGCCGTTTCGCCTTGTAGGCAGCCATGTCGGCCATGCTCAACTGGCCCGGATTGGCGGGATGATTGTGCACCCGATCGACCACGGCCTGCGCGATTTCGCCTTCGTACAGGGCTCGCGAACCTTCAGCGGCGATCCTGCGCAGCACCTTTGCCAGCGCCACATTGCGCAACAATGTGCCGACCGCATGCGGCTCGCCATCGGGCTGGTAAAAATACGCAGCGGCTTGTGAGTCCTCACGCAGATGGGTGTCGGCCTTGAGCAGTTGGTGCAATCGCGGGCTGACCGGGAATCCCGCCTCGGCCAGTTCGATCGCCGGCTCGAAAAGACGCTCCCAGGGGAGCCTGCCATATGCCGCGTGCGCCATTTCGAGCATCCGCACGGTGCCCGGAACGCCGACCGCGCGGCCCCCGACGACAGCTTCGTGAAATGCCATCGGCTTGCCGTCGGCCTTGATGAACAATGTCTCGTTGACCGCTGCCGGCGCCGTTTCGCGGCCGTCCAGAGCGACGACTTCGTTGCCGTCGTAATGCAGCAGGAAGGCGCCGCCACCGATGCCGCTCGACTGCGGTTCGACCAGCGTCAGAACCATCTGCACGCCGATCGCCGCATCAACCGCCGAGCCGCCAGCCCGGAGAATTTCAAGACCGGCCGCGCTGGCCAGGGGATTCGCCGCGGCGACGGCAAACTTCCGGCCGTGCCACGCCGATTGTGCGACAGAGTCCGTTGCAGCTTCGGGCTGGCGCAGTTCGACATTGCCGGAGACACCTGATCGGCTTGCGGACGGTACGTGGGTGCAACCGGCGGCCAAAAACGCTGCGGCGAGAGCAAGGCAAAAGAATTTCATGTTGAGCGCTGGATGTGCGGATCGATGCTTTGTCCCATTAAAATCGGCCGGACGTCAATGGGGCGGGAAGATAGCGCCGTGCCCGCTCACGCCATCCCCCGGAATGTCTTCACCCCGAAATCCGGGGGCTTTCAGAGCCGTGAAGCGAGGATGTCCGAGAGCTCCGCGTCGGTGAGAACGAGGGGGTTGGTTTTCATGCTTGAACCGCGACTGGCAGCGACGATGCGTGCCAGATCGCCCTCGCCGATGCCGTAGGCCGAGAGGCGCGGCAGGGCAAGTTCCACTTCCCAGTTGCGCAGGACTTCGACGAGAAAGCGGCGCGCATCGGGACCGTCGAGGCCCTTCTTCATGGCGAAGCGGCGGCCAATCTCGGCGTATTTCGGCAGGGCGGGGTTATCCGGATCGCGAGCCTCCAGGGCTTCGATGTTGCTTGCCGTGGCGCTGGCCACCAGAGTTCCGCAGACTACGCCATGCGGAATCGGGAAGAAGGCGCCGAGCGGGGAGGCCAGCCCATGTACCGCGCCGAGTCCGGCCTGCGCCAGGCAAATGCCCGAGGCCAGCGAAGCGTAGGCCATCTTCGCGCGCGCTGCAGCGGACTGCTGGCGATAGAGCGCGGGCAGCGCATCTCGGGCAGCCATGATTCCGGAGCGGGCGAGCGCGTCGGTCATTGGGTTGGCGCGGGTCGAAACGAAGGACTCAAGAAGCTGCGTGAAGGCGTCCAGCCCGTCGGCGCCAATCAGCGCGGGCGAGCAGGTGGCGAGCAGATCCGGATCGACGATCGCCCATTCGGCGACCAGTTTGTCGTCGCGGAATGACTTCTTGAAGCCGCCGGGCGCGGTCAGCACAGCGTTCTTCGTCGCCTCCGAGCCGGTGCCGGCGGTACTCGGCACGGCGATGAACGGCGTTGCCGGGCCACGGTAGGGCAGTTCAGGGCCGACGCCTTCCAGATGGTCCATCACCGAATTGCCGGGACGCAGCAGCCCGGCGATGGCTTTGGCCGCGTCGAGGGCGCTGCCCCCGCCGACACCGACAACGCAGTCGAATCGTGTTCCGCGCAAGGCGGCGACACTTGCATCGACGAATTCCGGCGATGGTTCGCCGGACACCCGCAACTGTTCCCAGGACAGGCCGCGCTCGCCAAGACTGGCGAACAGTCGCGCGCCGGCTTCGGATTCGGCGAACGAACGCATGCCGGTGACGACCAGCAACCTTGTGCCGTAGCTGGCCGCAATGTCGGGTAGCCGATTCAAGGTGCCGCTGCCGAATTCGATGCGCGGCAGGCGGGCGATCGAAAAGGGGGCGAAACTTTCGCTCACGCGGGAAGCAGTCCGTTCATCGGTTCGCCCCGGCGCGGTTCGGCCATCATGCCGCCCACCGCTTCACGCCATGCGAGATAGTGTGCGGTTTCCTTGTGTGCGGTGGCATCGGCGGGCGACGCGTAGGCCTCGTACAGAATGAAGCGCGCGGGATCGTCCGGCGCCTGGAGCACGTCGAAGCGGCGGTTGCCCGGCTCGGTGATCGAAGCCTCA
>NZ_FLQY01000097.1 GCF_900089945.1 Candidatus Propionivibrio aalborgensis
CCGAACGAGGCGTTGGAGACGCTCTGCGTCAGCAGTGAAAGCATGATCAGCCCCGGCACGATGAAAGCGCCGTAGCTGATGCCTTCGATCTCGTCAATGCGCGAACCGATCGCCGCGCCAAAGACGACGAAATACAGCGAAGTCGAAATCACCGGCGAGACGATGCTCTGCAGCAGCGTGCGACGCGTGCGTGCCATTTCGAAGAGGTAAATCGCGCGCATGGCGTGCCAGTTCATTTCGCGTCCTTCACTAGGCTGACGAAGATGTCTTCAAGCGAACTCTGCGTCGTGTGCAAATCCTTGAAGACGATCGCCGCGTCGGTCAAATCCTTGAGCAGGGCGACGATGCCGGTTCGCTCGCCTTGCGCGTCGAAGGTATAGATCAGCTCGTTGCCATCGCTCGACAGCTCGAGTTGGTAGGCGGCAAGCGCGGGCGGGATGTGCTCCAAGGCAATCTGCAGCTGCAGCGTCATCTGCTTCTTGCCCAGCTTTCGCATCAGCTCGGCCTTCTCGTCCACCAGAATGATCTCGCCCTTGCTGATCACGCCGATGCGGTCGGCCATCTCTTCAGCCTCGTCGATGTAGTGGGTGGTCAGGATGATCGTCACGCCGGTCGCCTGCAGCGATCGCACCAGTTGCCACATGTCGCGCCGCAAATTAACGTCGACGCCGGCCGTCGGCTCGTCGAGGAAGAGAACTTGCGGCTCGTGCGACAGCGCCTTGGCGATCAGCAGGCGACGCTTCATGCCGCCCGAGAGCGTGATGATCTTGCTGTCTTTCTTGTCCCACAAGGATAGATCGCGCAACACCTTTTCGATGTACGCGGGATTTGGCGGCTTGCCGAACAGGCCGCGGCTGAACGACACCGTCGCCCACACCGATTCGAAGGCATCGGTGGTCAGTTCCTGCGGCACCAGCCCGATCATGGCGCGGGCGGCCCGGTAGTCGGCGACGATGTCATGGCCGTCGACCCGTACATTTCCTTCGCTCGCCGTGACGATTCCGCAAATGATGCTGATCAGCGTGGTTTTTCCGGCGCCGTTGGGGCCAAGCAGTGCGAAGATTTCGCCCCGGCGGATGTCCAGGTTGATCTTCTTGAGCGCCTCGAAGCGCGAATCGTAGGTCTTGGAGAGGCCGGATACGGAGATGATTATCTGCATTGGTGCAACGATAGCAGATCGAGCGGACTCGGCAAATTCATCCACCCCCTGACCCGGCCGCAGGCACCGGCAGGTCGCGCAGGCCGAAGCCGCTCAGGAAGCAGTGCCTGACAAGGCGACCTCAAGATGGCGAGAAAATGAGCCTGGCCTCTTTCCCCCTCGCCTTTCCCCTCATCGTCATGGCTTCAGGGTGTTGATGAATTGTTCGGCGCTGACGATGGGGCAGGTGAAACTGCCGGCGAGGCTGAGTAGGTCCCGGTCGCCGGTGATCAGCGCCGTTGCCTTGCCGGCGATAGCCAGCTCCATAAAGGGAATGTCGAAAACATCGCGGCAGGGCGGCGTTTTTGGCGGCGGCTCGGGGATGCGGACGGTCTTGCAGCAAGGCAGGTAGTCGGCCAACAATTCCTGCTGTTCGTCCGCCGTGAGCTTGAACTTGGGATAGGCCAGCACCCGGATCAGCTCGGTTACCGTGACGCGAGAGATGATGGGCCGGATGCGCTGGCTTTGCCAAGCCTGGCGCAACGGCGTGAGACGCCCATTGCCGAATACCAGTGCCGAGAGGACAAGGTTGGTATCGATCACCACCCGTGGCGGCGTGGACGAACGCGCCACCGACGTCATTTCTTGCGTACGGGCTTGGTGACTTGGGCGACTCGGGCGGCCGGTTTCTGCCGCGCCCATTGCACGGCGTCGGCAATATCTTGCTCTCCGATGTCAAGTTCCGCCAGCTTGGCGCGCACGGCGTCGCCGCGCTGGATGCGCACCGGCGTCAGCACGATCTGGCCATTTCGGGCCTCCACCTCGAAATACTCGGGAGAGTCGACGGCCGCCGTAATGCTCTTGGGCAGCGTCAGCTGGTTCTTCGATGTCATCTTGGCGAGCATTTTTGTCACCCTTTACGATAGTAAGGAGGCCTTACTTTACGCGACTGGCCGCAACAGTTCAAGCAGCGGCAGGTAGTCGTGCCCGCCCCCCGGAATCGAGCGCGACCCCTCACGCAGCAAAGGCATCAGACAGCAGCTCTCTCGCGTTGAATCTGCTCGCACTGAACTGTGGCTCCCATGGGCGTAGCGCCTGTGCATTAGCCTTGAAACTGCGAGCGGGACAAACAAAGTCCGTCGGGTCAAACTAGGTCCGTCGAGTGGGTCGACAGATTTCTTGATCTCTGGGGCAGCGGGGGCAACATCTCGGCCTTATGTAACGCTCCACATAAGGCCGACGAGGGGAAAGTGGCCAGGCTCATCTTCTCGCCATTTTGAAGTCGCCTTGTCAGGTAGCGCTCGGACCCCGTCGGCCGGTCGAATTTCCCCTCCTTTGGCTACTGCAAGCACATGGCAGCAGAGACCGTGCGCATGACGTTTACCCTTTAAAAAGGCCCAAAGGTGCCAGAGAGATTAAGCTTTCGAACCGTGGAAAAGGAAATATCTACGCCCCCTATTGAGCTAGGCGTTTGCGGACTTCGCCGCATTGTAAGCGCTCATCGCGGCGCGCCGTCGCTGTTCCGAAAGGGCAAGTAACTCAACGCCTTTTTGCAGTTGCTCGTCTGACATCTCGGCACTGTTGATCTTTTTCCACGCAGCTTCGGTCCATTGGCTGATGTGTCGAAGCGAAAACTCGAAAACCCGTGTTCGATGTCCAATCTTGCGAAACAACTCGATGCTCTCTGGTCCCGGCGGCTGCCCCTTGTCTATCTGCCGAACAATCCAAAGCAAGAGGTCAACAAGCTGGATGCCCGGGCTGTCCCTGCTTGCGCAAGTTATCAAGCGACTTTCCGGAACGAGGCGAAGCTCGACCGGGTCGATCCCTATTGGGAAGACTCCCTTCCCCGGCGCGGCATTGCGGTGGATTTCATGTAATGCACGCTGCGTCGCGTTGAACTGGCTTTGCTGGTCAACCTTGATCAAGCGGACAGGGCGGCGCCACTGCTTAGATTTCGTGTGGATGGCGCGAAGCATGTCCGGAAAAGCAACCGCATTCGGCATATGCCATTTCAGGTGCGCCGGTGACGATGAGTGGTATTCGAGCACTTCCGGATTCTCGATTGCCCAGCTTAGGCCTCCGGAGAGTATCTCCCGGCTGCGCGCGTCTGGAACTGCGGAGAGTCGGTTCTTGATTTCCTTGAGCGTTGCCACAAGGGATGCCCGTGAATTGGTTTCCTTTCGGTCAAGCAAACTACCCCAAAATGCCTTCAGAAGCGCTTCGTCGAGCACACGTGCGAGCTTTAGGAGCAGGACGTTTCGGAACGCCACCATGTTGTATGCCTGCCACGGAACAGCAACATTTTCGCCGGGATCGAATACCGTATCGAAGAGCTTGGTGACAGCGAGGTCGATCTTGTTGACCTTGCTCAGGTCGAAACGGCCATCCGACACCCGCAGAATCTTCTGAATCTCGGGAAGGATAGTCTCTACCTTGTCGGCGCCAAGTTCGTTTCCGTGTAGCGAAGTGCAGCCTAACGAGGCCGCGAGCCTACGCATTCGGTCGCCATAGACGAAATCAAAATCGACTTTGCAGGAAAAAACGCCATAGTAGAAGATCGGCTGCACTGAGTCGAACAGGTTGGAACCGGTATGACCGGTTTCATCGATGTACGCGAACACTGATGCCCCCTTGCTTGATATTTTCTATACCGTCCGTTGCAACTGTAATACGTCTTGGATCACCCCGTGCTTTGCCGACGGATAATGACCGCTTTATCATACAAAGCGAACTTAAGGCGCAGGGTCTGGCAATGGCCGTTGTGGCCGAACTCCGGCCTGGCGCTATTGGGCTGGTCATCGGGCTGAACGGCCGTTGGGTCAGCTCCAAGACCAGCGATTCTTGGCCACGCCCCTTGCGGTCAGTCGATGAATGACCTGCTCGACCGTCAGGCCGCTGATCTGCCGTACATAGTCCTTGGCAAACGATAATGGGCTTTGCCCAAGGCCTACCGCATAACCGGATGCCTGCAGCAATGATGCATCGACATCGTCGAGTGGCCGTGGTACAGATGGGCCGACATGCGACGCCGCCGTGCCGTTGCCCGACTGGCCGGAGGGAATAGGGCCGTCGTACTCTCTTTCCCGTTCCGGGATATACAGCGATGTGCCGAACGGCTCGTTCAGCGCCGAGCGCATCTTCGGGAACAACAGGCCGATCAACCGATCGTAGGTGGCTTCCCGGACATAGGTTTCCAGCTCCTCACGGATGCTATTCACAACGCTCTTGCGCCAAGCAGCGACCTTCTCCTGGTGATCTTCGGTCAATGTCTGCGGGTAGACTTTCAGAGCGATCAGGTAAAGCGTATGCCATTTCTTGGCGCGTTCACGGTCACAGAGAATCGCGTTGATCACGCCCCAGACATCAGTTCGATACTCGATGCCGGCGCTGTCGTGGAACGAGAGAATTCTGGCAATTACTGTCCGCAGCGGATGCTCGTCAAGCAAGGATGCAGGATAACCATGCGCCTCCAATCCGCGAATCGCTTCGGACACATCGGACCGTGCCTGGCGCCAGCCCACGGTATCCGGCAGGCCATCGCCAAACGATACCTGCTCCTGCCAGCGACAACGGAATGCATCGAGGTAGCGTTCTCTCCATTCTACTGCTGGTACATCAAGAATTGCTTGGCGTTGCCGCTCCACCTCGGTCGCCCGCGCTTCTTCCTGCTGCATCAAGACAACCAGATGAACGCGCTCTTCCTCGATGACCGGGTGATGGAGCCACCGCTTGCCGGCAAACTCGTCAAGCACGAGACGGGTAAGTTCGTCGCGCGTAACGGTACCGCCCATGCGGCTGATGTCGATTTCCAGCACTGGCCAGCCGAGTGATGACAATCGCTCGATACGTTCGTCGGTGATCGTGTTGGTCACCGTTACTTCGATGAGCATCGAGTGCGACAAGCCATCTTTCTCGACCCAGGACGCCACTACATCCGGGACGGAGTGGCCCAGATGCACTTCGAGCTCCACCGAGGACAGCCGGAGCTCCACGTCCGGACTCGACCAAGTGCGCTTGTCGGTAAAATCCTTGGCGCGCTGCCATTCGGCTTCCACTTTCAATTCCGGCACTCGGATTCGTCGCTCGCGCTCCAGGATCGCTTTGACTTCACGGTGAAGCAGGGTTTCCCTGCGCTCGGCTGAACTCAGGTCGTAGGGGAGATCGCCGGCATCGAGCCAGTCGAGGGTGTCGATCGCCTTCGCGATGGCCGAAGCCTCTGCCTCGGCGTCCATTTCATCGTCGGCCCAGTGGCGTACCCAGCATCCTTCGTTCCATACCAACTGGAGCCGAGAAAGGATCTCTTTGGGATCCATGTTGGCGACTGCGGGATCATCGGCCTGGATTTCGATGCAGGCCGTCAGGCGGTCTTCATTTACGGAGTCATTGGCGAGCTCGCCGCGACCAACAAGCCGGACATGCAACCACCGGCCGTCGTCGAGCGTCAGGATGGCATTGGTTTCATCCTCGAATGCGCAGTCGGAGATGCGAACCGGTTCGGCCGGTCGTTCTACCCATGCGTCGTGGTAGTTGCCGCTTAGTCCCTCGACTTCCCGAGAACGGCGGCGGCGGGGCAAGACAATCCGTTCTTGCCGGCCGAACATCTCATCTATGGCTCTGCGCGCGGCAATGATGAGGCATTTCTCGCGGGCAGCACCTTTGGGATGACGAAAGTGAGGCCTGTGCTTCCAGGTGATCTTGCCGGCATTGACTGCGGTCAGTGGCAGGTTGCAACTCGGGCATTTGCATTTGCACTTGGCACCGTTATGCGCGGCATCGAGTTCAAGGATGTAGCGAGGGCTATTTGTCTCTAAATCAACCGCCCACGCAAGTACAAGCTCCGAAGAATAGGTACTTATCGGAGATTTGCTAGATGTGACCGATATAGGGTCGCTTGTCATGACGCAAACATTCTATTGGACATGTAAAGGTTTTTCAAAAGTTAGCTCCTATCACTGAATAGGACAGCTTGTTACAGGCACTCATTTTGGGATCAGGTGATCCAACCTGCCAACGGCAGCAAACCGCACGAAACCGGCCTTACGTCTGAGCAACCTCCAAAGGCCGCAGTGGCCGAGGTCTTGCGCCTCCCCTGAATCTCTTTCATGCACGTCGTCGGTCAGGCTAACATCCTCCGACGGATTGTCAGACGCGAGAATGTTGTAGCAGCCCAAGTTTCCATGTCGGGCTACGGCTCGACGGACTTTGTTTGTCTGCATCAACTAATCCTCCACGGCGACTTATCGGTCTCATTTTCTGCCGCCCGCATCGGCAAACTGCTTGTTGGGTTCTGTACTACCGAACAAATGGCAGCGTACCGTATGGGTAGCTGTCACGCGGCTCGTTTCGGGATAACCCTCTCGGCATATGGCGCTCGCCTGCGGACAGCGCGGATGAAAATGGCAGCCGGACGGCGGATTCGCCGGTGACGGCATTTCTCCAGCCAGGCGGATGAATTCCGGCTGCGCGTCAAGCCGTGGGCTGGGAACGGCGGAGAGCAAGGCTTGCGTATAGGGGTGTTGCGGCGAACGCAGCACCTCGTCGACCAGGCCGCGCTCGACGATGCGGCCGAGATACATGACGGCCACCTCATGCGCCAGATAGTCGACCACCGCAAAGTTGTGCGTGATGAACAGGTAGGCCAGCCCGAGGTCGTCCTGCAGTGCCTTGAGCAGATTGAGAATCTGCGCCTGGACCGAGACGTCAAGCGCCGAGGTCGGCTCGTCGCAAACGATCAACTCCGGCTGGACAGCCAGTGCACGCGCAATGGCAACACGTTGCCGCTGGCGGGATCGATGCGGCGTTTGGTGTCGGTGTCGAGCACGGGAATTCCTGAAACGGATTATTCGGGCGGAAACCGCAGCTTCGAAAAGCTGCGCCCGGCCTGGATGGCTCGCCGCTCGATATCCGCCGCGGACTCAAGCCAGCCTTGCTGCTTCAGAAACAGCAGGTAGGCGCGCGTGCTGATCTTGCGGCAGTTGCCCGGCAGCAAAAAGCTGGTGCGGGCGATTTTGTGATCCTCGAACAGGAACACGCCGGTTTGTCGCTGATGGTCGAGCGCGAAGTCGTTCATGGTCTCCTGGATCGCCAGTTCGCCGAGATTGGCGGTGCGCGCGGCGGCGGGGTTTGCCGCCAGCGTTTGCTGGTGTTGCTGGAAGGGGCGGGTGCCGCGCACCGATACCTGGCCTGAGGCGGCCCACTGCGCCAGTTTCTCGCTGGTCGGCGTCTGGTTGCGCGTCACTTCGTGCAGCACCATATCGACCAGCACAATCGGCCAGCCGGGCTTGAGCAACAGGTCGAGCGCATCGGCATAGGCCAGCGTGATGAGCGGCCCGGCGTCGGGCAGCAGCGCAAGGTTCGCGGCCATCGCGAGCGGCTCAACCGGCCAGCGATTTCAGTTGATCGACCATCCCGCGCGTGTCGGCCTCCGGCAATCGCGGCATCGGCAGGTGGGCTTGCGCCATCAACAGGAAGAGGTCTTCCTCGCTGTCGATCCCCAGCGCGCGCATGGCTTGGTCACCCGCAAGCCGCCCCAGCGAAAAGTCGAGCAGTTGCCGGTAATTCTGGTTGCCTGCCGCTTCGGCCGCCTCGAAAGTTTCGACCAGATGGCGAAGCTCTGCGTTGAAGAGCGCGTTGACCGAGGTGTCGGTCTTGGCGGCAATAATTTTGGCGCGCTTGAGCAGATCGCGATCAACCGCGCCGGTGAAATTGACGGTGCTTGCCATTGTCTTGACCTCATGGGATTAACACATAAATAAGTGTATCACGCGATTACGTGTTGTTGAAACCGCACCATTAGTGCTGGGGCACGGCTCTGATGTCATGCGTGGTGAAGTCCGCGTCGGTCGCCACTACTTATTTGGCGCGGCACTACCGAACAAATGGCCGCGCACCGTATGCGTGGCCGTCACGCGACTCGTCTCGGGATAGCCCGCATGGCATACGTCGCTGGCCTGCGGGCAGCGCGGATGAAAATGGCAGCCGGTCGGCGGATTCGCCGGTGACGGCATTTCTCCAGCCAGGCGGATGAATTCCGGCTGCGCGTCAAGCCGTGGGCTGGGAACGGCGGAGAGCAAGGCTTGCGTATAGGGGTGTTGCGGCGAACGCAGCACCTCGTCGACCAGGCCGCGCTCGACGATGCGGCCGAGATACATCACGGCCACCTCATGCGCCAGATAGTCGACCACGGCGAAGTTGTGCGTGATGAACAGGTAGGCCAGCCCGAGGTCGTCCTGAAGCGCCTTGAGCAGATTGAGAATCTGCGCCTGAACCGAGACGTCAAGCGCCGAGGTCGGCTCGTTGCAGACAATCAACTCCGGCTGGACGGCCAGTGCCCGCGCAATGGCAACGCGTTGCCGCCTGACCGCTCATCTTTCGAGTTCTTCTTGAGGACACCCTGCGCCAGAGATTCGCTGGCCTGCAGGGGGATGTTCTTTCACGGTAGCTTCATCGTGCTTCGATGGGAATGACGCCAAGCCATACTGGCGTCCGGGTTCCATCGATCTGGAAAGCGCTGCCACCGCCGGATGGCGGCGTTGCCTCGGTGAAGGCGGTCACCACGACTTGATGGGTGACCAGGATCACCGGTTGGCCATCGACGGGTAGCCTGGCGAGAAACGTTCGCAACGCGTCTAGAGTTCTTTCCCGATCGTCCGGCCGTCCGAAAAAGGAATTCAGCGCCGGCAAGGACTCTACCGGCCCAAGGTCCAGTAAGCGGGCCGTTTCGAGCGCGCGGCACCACTGGCTCGAAAAGACTCTCGCATTGCTCAGGCCGGCCGCCCGCAGACGTGCGCCCAACTTTCGTGCCTGAGCACGGCCGCTGGCATCAAGATTGCGCTGCGTGGAACAATCGCCGATGACGAAATTCGGCGGGTCGCCGAACCCCGGCGCGTGCGCATGCCGCAGCATCAGCACACGGCCCGGCCTGGCAAGTTCGCGGAGCGACAAAGCCGGATCATCCGCCCGCGCCGGAAAGGACCATGACATGGCCACAAGTGAAAGGATCAGCAGTTTGCGCATTCTCCACCTCTCTTCATCTGACAAGCTCGATCGCGCGCAGATCGAGCTTGAACGGACCCATTTGCCGATCGGCGATCACAAGGCCCACTTGCTGTGCCGATGAGAAGTCAAGCGGTGGCAGGTGGCCGATGACGCGTCCTCGCCAGGTTGGGACAAAATCGGCTGCGGCCAGTCTTATCATGGTCCACTCGCCAGCCGGTGGCTGAAAAGCCGCCTGGTAACTGATGCCGTCGAACTTGGCGCCAGTCAGGATGCTGAACTTATAGCGCTTGCCGTCGCCGCGTACGGTGAGCAAATAGGCTGAGCCGCCCACGCTATCGGACGCAGCCACCGGTGAGCGAACCGACGCAAAGCCGCCGTTGTTGGTGAGGGAAAGCGATCCCGAGAAAACTGCATGCCCTTTCGGGTCAAAAGCCATTCTGCTGGCCGAGACGCCACCCATCACGCGATCGTCGATGGCGTACCAGGCGGCGACGCCATTTGGGGTATCGAATCGGCAAATTGGAGTCTTCATGCTTGCTGCCCTGGCCTATCCAAAGCACGCAGCCATTCGCCTAAGCCAGCTACGGCCCGGAACGACGCACGGCGACTGTCGGACGGCAGGCCTGACCACCGGGTATCTCGCTGCCGGCTCATGGCGGCGCCTGCGTCGACGCGTAAGGCAGAAACAGGGCGCGAACGTCCACCCGCGCCTTTAGCTTCGCCGCCAGCAGATAAAGACCGCCTGCCTTGCGGTGCAAGAACAGGGCATCCGCCGGTGGCGTATGCCAGGAATCCCTTTCGGTGCTCAATGCCATACCGGCGTCGCGGATTCGCGCTGGCAGATCCGAAGTCCCGAAATCGTAGGCACCGGCGTAGCGCAATGGTTCGCAGGCGCGCTGGAAGACATCAAGGACGAGTTGCCGCTGCCGCTCCCCGATGTCCGCCCGAAAGTAGCCGATGGCGCTGGCGGCCATGCTCATTCCCTGCCGGTTTCCGACGACGGCACTCGCCATTAGCTGGCGATAGGCGTCGACGACGGCTGCCGGGTAGGGGCGGGTGGCGCCGAAGTCGAGCAGAATCAGTTGGCGGCTGGCTTTGTCGTAGCGGTAGTTGGCAAAGTTGGGGTCGGTCTGGATCAATCGGAATTCGAAGATCTCCCGGAAGAGCAGCCTGAACAGCAGTCCTGCCACACGATCTCGCTCTGCTTGCGGAGCATGCAGCAAGGATTCGACCGGCTCGCCACCCATGCAGGACATCGCCAGTACGCTTTCCGTCGTCAGGTCGGCGTCCACCTCGGGCAGCATGAACTCAGGCGCGTCGGCAAGCAGTCCGGCGTAGCGGCTGAGCCAGGCGCCCTCACCGAGATAATTCGCTTCGGCGTGCAACTGTCGTTTCGATTCCCGCAGCAGCGGTCCGACATCCAGTCCTCCGGGGAGCAGTCCGGCGACACGCAGCAGGGTAGCGACATTATCGACGTCGCTGTCGATACTCTGGCGGACACCGGGGTACTGGACTTTTATGGCCAGGCGCCGCCCGTCCTTCGTCTGCGCCAGATGGACCTGGCCGACCGACGCTGCCGCCACCGGCGTGAAGGAGAACTGCCGGAAATGGCGGTCCCAGCCATGCCCCCAGTTGGCGTCGAGCACACTCACCAGCTGGCTCATTGGCATGGCTTTGGCGTCGGCGCGCAAGCGCGCCAGGATAGAGCCAAACTCCGGCGGCAACAGATCGCCTGCATCCATGGACAACAATTGCCCGAACTTCATCGCGGCACCGCGCAGGCGGGCAAGCTGATCGGCAACACGGCAGGCGTTCTCCGGCGTCAGCAGCAAGTCGCCAATTCGCGGACGCTTGCCTTGGGCCAACTGTCGCGTGCCTTCTACCAGCATACTACCGGCAACGCCGCTGGCCAGAACACCCAGCCGGGCAATTCTGGACCAGCGTCCGCCGGGAACGGCTGAGGTGCTTGCGTCGCGTTCGATTCGCTCATCGTCGAGCATGCGGCCTCGGTTTCCATCTGATCGGACCGTAGCGCGGAACATTTGGCGAGCAATTCTTCAGCACGACGCCGGCTGGCGGCAATCGGGACAATCGGGGATTTCCGAATCCTCGACGCGATAGGCGTCCGCCACATAAGCGGGACCTTTCATTACCGTGACGATGAATGCAGCAATTGCTACCGTGAGCACCGCCGTCCAGTGCAGGACCACGATACTGAGCGCAGCAATGTCGACCATCTGGAGGCCAGTCGAGGCTCCCACTGCATCCCCTTCGCCGAGAAGAATCCTCGCCGCAAGCGAGGGCAAGGCTAGAAGCAGCGTGCCGAAAACGAGCACGCAGGGCAACCAACGGAGCACGTCGCGCTCCCGTCCGGCGGGCGTTTGCACGAATCCTGGAAGTCTGTTAAAGGCGTTCATCGTTGCTCCTTTGCTCGATGGGTTCCGATCGATTACCAGGTTTCAGCGATAGCTGCTGCCGTCAGGCAAAGACAGGCCACGGTAGTCAGCCGGAAGCGCAGTGGCAGGTACCAGGTCGGCAAGTGGCTGGCGGCGACCAGAAGTCTATCCTGCCAATAGTGGGTAAGAAACCCGGTCACCAGGAGGATACTCGTCAGCATCGGCGATAACAGAAATGCCGCCCAGGCCAGCAGCGCCGGGACAACACTCCACACGAAGCACTGCGTCCGCCGACTGGCGCTCAGATCCGTCAAAGTCATGGCGAATCCCCAATGCAGCGCACCGACAAAGGTCAGGATCACCGCACCGTAGGCAAACAGCGCATTGCTCCAGATCCTTGCGTGGTGCGGGTCGACAAGGCTGGCGGGGGCCAGGACGAGAAACGGTAACAGTCCTCCGTAACCGAGCAGGGCGACGCTGCGTGGAATGGGATTGGGCAGGGACTGGTTCATCGCGTCCTACCTGACCAACGGTCGAATGGTTGAAAAGCCGGCATCCATCGACCAAACCTGGCCGGTCACCCGGGCCGCCTTGTCCGAGAGCAGCCAGACCATTAGTTCGGCCAGTTCGTCGGGGGAGCCAATGCCCGGCAGGGGGTACTGGCGAGCCGCGGCCTCGCGCCCCATGGTGGTGCCGAGAATGGCGGTCGAGGCCGGCGTGTCCATGATGCCGGGGGCGACCGCGTTGATTCGGATGCCATTGCTCGCATAGGTCGCCGCCGCACTGCGTACCAGTCCTTCGACACCGGCTTTCGCTGCCGCTACCGCTTCGTGATTGGGAGTACCGATCCGCGCTGCAGCCGACGAGATCAGCACCGCCGATCCGGGGCACTTGGCGTCGCGCAGGGCGCCGACGAAAGCCGCCAGTGTATGGAAGGCGCTGACCAGATTGGCGTTGAGGCAGGCCACGAAGTCGGCCTCGGACATCCTGTGCAATGCGCCCAGGCGAATGTTCCCGACGCAGTGCACGAAGGCCGTGGGCAGCAACTGGTGCGCTTTGGCGACCTCAAAAATGTGGCGCGATCCGGCAACGCTGGAGCAGTCAGCGACCACCTGTACGTCGCTGTTCCCGTAGCTGTGGGCCAAGCGTTCACCCTCCCGGCTGGTCACGAGCAGTCGCCAGCCTGCCTCGGCCAGCTTGGCCGCCACCGATTGACCCAAACCGCCTGCTGCTCCAGTAACCAAGGCTACTCTTTCCATGGCCTCTCTTCTCCGGTTCACCTGCTCTCAAGGAAGAAGCTCCCCCTGGGCGTCAAAGAAATCCTCTGATTGACCGCTGGGAAGTTCTTGTTGTCCTAGACAACACTAAAAACATCAACAACTCTGTCCGTGTTTTGGGCTACAATACGCTCTAATCTACAGTTTGTCTAGGACAATCATGAGAAAAGCCATGAAATCATCTTGCCCACCCGGAGCCGAATTACAGGCCTTCGGTTCGCAGGCTGCTCGCCGCCTGAACCCGAAGAAGCTACTGCTCAGCAAGTGGACGGCGGCTTCCCCGGATGGCAAGGAAAAGCACCGGGCTTGGCATTGCGACGCTGGCGATCCTGCTCAGTGGATGTGCATCGGCTGCGCCGAAGCCCCACGCCAGCGATGCTTCCGACAGCCTCTCCCCCCTGGCCTGTGCGCGTACCAGCAACTGCGTCAACTCGCTGGGCACCGGCAGCCTGTTGCCGTTGCGATACACAGGCACACCCGCGCAGGCCATGTCAATGTTGCACGCCACGCTGAAAACCTTCCCCGAGGCAAGAGTGGTGCGCAGCGAAGATCTTGCGCTGGAAGTGATCTTCACCACGCCGGTTGGATTCAGAGACCAGGTCGATTTCAGAATCGACGCGCAGAGGCAGCGCATCGAGTTTCGATCACGGTCGTTGTTCGGTTTTTTCGACTGGGGCAAAAACCGCTCCCGAATGCGGGAATTCACAACTCGCTTCGAGCAGCAGAGTCAGCCTTGATGGCGCTGTATTCGAAACAGGCGTCGAACCCGGCTTTCTTTACGGAATGGGCGATATGAGCACGGACGTCGAGATACAGAGGATTCTCAGTGAGCTTTTTCATTCGCAACGTTTCGCGGTTCTGGCGACCGACGACCACGGCCAGCCTTTCACCAGCCTGATGGCGTTTGTGGCCTCCGCCGACCTGCAGCAGCTGGTCGTTCTGACTGACAGGACGACGTGCAAGTTCGCCAACCTTGTGGCCAATCGTCGGGTCGCCCTGCTGATCGACAACCGCGAGAACAAAGGCTCTGATACCAGGGATTCCGTGGCGGTAACCGCCATCGGAAAGGCACAGGAAGTGGGTTCTGGTGAACGCGCTACCCTGCTCGAGTTGTTCCTCACCTGCCACCCCTATCTGGCCGAATTTGCTGTCTCGCCGACTTGCGCCGTTGTCAAGGTGAAGATCGATTCGTACCTCCTTGTTTCCAGTTTTCAGAAGGTTCTCGAATGGCGCACCGGAGACTGACACCGTCAGTCGACTCGCGGCAGGGTCGAAACTTCGGGGCAAAGCAACGGTCGATTGGAGTCGTCATACCACCTTTGTTGGCAGTGAGGTCCCGCCATGAAATCTCTCAAGCTTCACGTGCCAGCTGTCCCAACTGACAACGTGATATTCGCATCCGCCAGGCCCTTGATCAGACTCACGGCCGCCACCGGTACAGCGCTGGTCTTACTCTTCCTGGCGTCGCCTCGCCTCGCGGCCGACGTGGTAGAGGCGCCGGTGGTCGTGCCCGCCGTTAACGCGATGACGGACAGTACAGTTGAAGCTGGCACTGCGAGGATCGTTACCCATGATTTCGACTGATCGATACGGCGCGCAACCGCGCCGTTCCGGTTCGCTTGTATCTTCCAGCCCAGGCGGCGCCTGCGCAGACACTGCCTCTGGTGGTTTTCTCGCACGGCATGGGCGGATCGCGACGGGGCTACAGCTACCTTGGTGCCTACTGGGCCAGTCACGGCTATGCCAGTCTGCACCTGCAGCATGTCGGCAGCGACCGTTCCCTGTGGCGCGGTAACATCTTCGGCCTTGTCGGGCGTCTGCAGGGGGCGGCCCAGGAAGAGGAGGCGATCGCTCGCGTCGGCGACCTGCGCTTTGCGCTTGATCAGATTCTCGCCGATCAGGAACTTGGCTCAAGGATCGACGCCGGGCGCATAGTTGCCGCCGGCCATTCCTACGGCGCCAATACCGTTATGCTGGCCCTCGGTGCGCGCATCATGCGCCAGGATCGCATCATCGACCTTTTCGAGCCGCGTCTCAGCGCGGCCGTTCTGCTTTCGGCACCGCCCTTCTACGGCGAAAGCAACATGGCTGGAATTCTCTCCAATATCAGGGTGCCGACACTGCACATTACGGCGACTGAAGACATCATCCGCATTCCGGGGTACTACTCGGGGGTCGAGGACAGGATCGCTGTTTTCGACGCCATGCCTGGCGCCCGCAAGGTTCTTGCGGTATTCGAGGGCGGATCCCACAGCATGTTCACCGATCGCAATGGCACCGGCGGCGCCGAGCTCAATTCGCTGGTGAAGGCAGCGACAAAGGAACTTTCGATCGCTTTCTTCGAGAGCACGTTTGGCAGTAGCGATGCGGCGCTGCACAGCTGGCCTGCACGCCACAACACGATTCTCGCCAAGTTCATCACCCCGGGCTACTCGGACATCCATCGACGTGCTAACCCATCGTACTGACTGGATGCCATGCGACTTTCTTTGTTTGCTTTTGCCCTGTTGGCGGTGCCTATCGTGACCCGCTCTGCCGAAGAGCCGGACCATGAAGTCCTGCGCAAGCTCGACAACAACATCGAGATTCGACAGTACGTGCCCTATGTGGTCGCCGAAGTGCTTGTGGAGGGTAGTGCAGATACGGCCGGTAATGATGCCTTTCCGATTCTCGCAGGCTATATCTTCGGAAAAAACAAGGGTGCGCGGAGTTTCTCGATGACTGCTCCAGTAACGCAGAGCGCTACACCCGTGAAGCTGGAGATGACGGCACCGGTGACCCAGACGGCGATCGCCGGCGGCTGGATCGTGCAGTTCGTGCTGCCCAAGGGAGTGACGCTGGCCTCGGCGCCTGAGCCGAATGATTCGAGGGTCAAGCTTCGCGAGGTGAAGGCTAGCCATATTGCGGCGATACGCTACTCGGGATTCTGGTCCGCCGGTAACTACGCAGAGCACCTGGACAAGCTGAAGGCAACACTCACCTCTGAAGGGCTTGCCTGGTCAGGAGAACCGGTTTTTGCCCGTTACAACCCACCATTCACACCGTGGTTCTTGCGGCGCAATGAAATCTGGCTTTCACTGTCTTCAGAGCCGCTTGAGCAAAATGAGTGAGTTTGCACAGGGAGGCAAAGTCTTCCCGTTGGGTTTTGCAATGTCAGGGAAGGTGGCCATTTTCGACAAGCCGCCGTTCCTGCTTACGGCCATTAATTTAGGACTTGCGACGGCCGAATGGGTCCAAGCGAATAGGTGCAGTCGCTGACCTAGCAAGCCTTGTGAGACCGCTGTGGCCGAGGTCTCGCCCTCTGCCCGAATCTCTTTCTTGAACGCCTTCGGTCAGGCTATTGATTCGGCACAATGAAGAATGAACTTTCTGATTATGCTGATGTCGAATTGGGATGG
>NZ_FLQY01000098.1 GCF_900089945.1 Candidatus Propionivibrio aalborgensis
CTAGTAGTGCGTTCCAACAAAACAAATACACATTAAACGATTCCGATGTCGAACTTATTCCATCGAAAGACAGCGGGAAGTTGGTTCATTTCGTCAATGCCCTTGAGGATGCGCGCCTTGAGTTCATCGAGCGAGGCGACGCGGATATGGCGCAGGAACGTGCGCGCCATTTTTGAGAACGCACACTCGATGAGATTGAGCCAAGAACCATGCTTGGGCGTATGAACATACTCGAAGCGCCCGGGGCGCGTGGCGAGAAAGGCCATGGTCTCCTTCGAGATATGCGCCGAATGGTTGTCGAGAACCACCCGGATGATCGCCTCCGGCGGGTAGTAGGCGTCAATCTCTTTGAGCAGAGCGATGAACTCGACGCTACGGTGCCGATCCTCGGCATGGGCGAAGATGTGGCCCGAGTGAAGATCGATACCGGCCAGGATCGACACGGTGCCATGACGAACGTACTCGTAGTCGCGCGCAACTGTCGCAGCCTTTCCCGGGACCGGAGGCAAGTCGGGCGCCGTCAGACCAAGTGCCTGTACGCCAGGCTTCTCATCGACGCTGACCGTGTAGATCGGATCTGGGCGCCCGTCATGAACCGCACCGTCGGTGTAAATAGAGACGTCTCGATAGACCAACAGAACGTCCTGCATCTTGCGGTCGAACTCCGGGTCACGCCGCTCCAGGTAGTAGCGAATCTTGTGCGGCTTGATGTCATGCTCATTCAAAATTCGCCAGACGGTACTCTTGCCCGCTTGCGCCAGACGTGGATGCCCAGCCGCCTCGGCGCCTTCGCAGACGAACCGCGCCAGTGCCGAAATCGACCACAGTTCGGCCGCCAGTCCATGATCTTTCGGTTTGGTGCAGGCAATGCTGACCACCCAGGCTTTCGCCTCGTCAGTAATTTCGGGTTCATGCGGACGATGGTAGGCATCCTTGAGTCCGGCGCCCACCCCTGCCGCCAACGCTTTGTCGATGCACTTGTAGATCATCGGACGCCCGACGCCCACCCGGCGCATCAAGCCGCTGATCGATGCTCCCTCGGCGTAGCCAAGCAGAATCTTGGCGCGCTCCACTTCGCGTATCGGCGCTGTCCTCGACCCCGAAAGTTCCGTGAGCATTGCTCGCTGCTCATCCGCCAACACCAGTGCCGCGCGCTTCGTCTTTCTGGCCATGATCACTCCCGTCAAGAGTTGTACAAGGATCATAACCATTATCGACTATTTTGTAACTATATTGATGGAACTAACTACTAG
>NZ_FLQY01000099.1 GCF_900089945.1 Candidatus Propionivibrio aalborgensis
TCGACGATGTAGCCAACGAAGGAATTCTCGGGTTGCAGATCCATGAGGTAGTACTTGTTGATGCAGGGCGGTACGAGCAGAATCGGCCGTTCGGCAACCTTGCTGGTGCTCGGATGGTACTGGATCAATTGCATCAGATCGTTCTCGCAGATCACGGATCCGGGCGTCGTCGCAATGTTGCCGCCGATTTCGAATGCGCTTTCGTCGGTCATTGAAATATGGCCCTTCTCTAGATCGGCCAGCATGTTTCTGATGCCCGCAGTGATGCTCTCTCCCTTGGTCTCGAGGGCTGTCTTGATGAACTCCGGATTGGTCGCGGCGAAGTTGGACGGCGCCATGGCATCGACATACAGGCGCGTCAGGAACTGCACGCGTGTCCGGGTGGGCCCGTCGTTTATCGGCAGCGCTTCCGCGAGCTTCGTCAGATAGCTGGCGTTGAGCAGATAGGCTTGTTGCAGGTAAGAATAGAAAGGACTTTCGCTCCACTCTGGCGCTTTGAAGCGGCGATCACCCCCTTCCGGCCTGACCACCGGTTCGGGCGCCATGCCCGACCATGACTCCATCATTTTTTGCACCAGGTGCGCGTGTTCGGTAGCCAGTTCCTGCTGAAGTGAAGCGAGCGGTTCGAGATTTGGCATCGGCAACGGTGCCGAAGGTGCCAAAGGCGCCGATGCCGGCAACAGGACAGCCAACTGTTGCTTGGTGACGAAATCGAGGCAGGCTTGCGTCAATGCCTGACCGACCTGGAAAAAATTCAGTGCCGAGGCTGCAGATTGGGCAGATTGCTCTGTGTTCATGGACATCGTCCTTTCATCACAGTTTGCGGTCGAAAAACAGAGGGTACGGACGCTGTTTCTTTCGTATGCTCTCAATTCTGAGCATAGGTAACGAGGAAAACATATTCAAGCCGGCGATTCGGAGGCTTCCGTGTCCTGATAGGCATTGCGTGACTTATTGGTCAGAATCCAGTCTGAAACGAAACCGAATCGCGAGTGCTTGAAAGCCGGATCGTCGGTGAGAACTTTCTCCGGTTTCCCTTTCCTAACGCGTGGACTAGGGTGGTCATGCGACTTTGTCAATGGGCACAGCACTTAACAATATGTAGCGAAACGCCCAGTTCAGCGAGGTAGCGCTTATGAAATGCGTAAATCATTCCAATCTCCTCCTCCCCTTACTCTTTCTGCTTCTGATGGTGATCGCGGGTGGGGTCGCGGCGCAAACGGTGGATGGGGCCAGGATTACATCTACTTGCCAGGTTGAGCGACCGTCGGACAGCGGGCACGGGGCAAGGTCGGAGGATGCGCCTTCGGGCAGCGGTCTGAGCTTCTCTATCGGAGGTTTTGCCCTCGGTGGCAGCCGCCCCCGTTCGCCATCCTATGAAAGCGAAAGTGAAAATACACCGAGAGAAGAAAGCCATTCGCATGGCAATGTCGGGGTCGGCTTGTCCATCAATCTCGGCGAACTGTTCCGACATTTGGGCAAACCCGAAATACCGCAACAACTCTTCGAGGATGGGCCGCGATTTGAAAGTGCTTTCAGCATGGCCTGTATTCCGGTACGCGGATTTGTCCGCGGCGGTTGGCCCTTGGTCATTGATTATCAGGCCGACCCCGGTACCGTCGCGTCGGTGGAGATTCACGTCGAGGGTCGCGATCCGGTGGTGATTCCCCTGCGCCGAGGCAGCGAACACAATCTACTCAAATTGAGGCTGCCCGATCAGTTGGGGAACGAGCTTAGCCCCGCATTGTTGTTGGTGCGTGCGGTGAAGGACCAGCCCGGCGCTCCTGTGCTCGGCCGAATCAATGTGTTTGGTCTGGGGGCAGGTCCCCGGGCAGTAGGTTCGGTAGCCATCGACCAGGTCGACTTCCAGCCGGGAACGATGAGTCTCGGCAAGAAGGAAACCGCTCGATTCAGTTTTTATTCCCGCTCCGATTTCAACCGGGCGGCCGCTGAAGTATTGCGTGTGATCAACCGCGACGGCGACCTGCAGGTTCGCCTGGCCCGTTCCATTCCATTCGACGGCGGGGTGGCTGCGGGAACCTGGGTGGGCCGTGACAAACCCCTGATCTGGGACGGAACCGATGCCGACCGGCAACCTTCACTGGGCCAGCATCTGATGCAGGTTCGCGCCTGGCTGAGCGCGCAGGCCGGGGGCGACTGGGTTGCAGCGTGGTCGGCCTGGACGGTTGAAGTCACGCGCTGACGCGATGTTCGCGTCCATATTGCGCTACCGCTGGCTGCGGGAACTGCGGGCCCTCTGGCCGTGGGCCGTGGGGCTGCTACTGCTTGCCCTAGCAGGCCAGCTCGCGCTCACCTCGCCGCGCACCAGCGTCAATCTCGATTCGATCGGTTCTCTAAGAGCATTGCCCGGACAGGCGATTACGCTGAGTCACCCGGTCTCGGAAAGAGTCCTCGTTACTTACACTTCGGGCCGTGAAGGCGGCCTTGACCTGCGTTTCGAGCAGGCGCGTTTGGCGCCGGAAACACTGGAGCTTCTGCGTCGTGTGGGGATCATGGCGCCAGCCGTCGAAGCGCCAGCGAGCTGGATTACCCGTGCCGAACCGGGGATCGGAGCCGAAAGCATGTCAAGTTTCGAGGTGGCGGCGGTCGACTCTGGCAAGCTTCCCCGCACGTTGCTGCTGCGCGTTCTGGCCGGCGCCACCCCTCGCCAGGTGCGCTTGGAATTGCTTGCACGTGGCGCGCCGCTGGAAGTCACTCTTGCACTGCCGTGGACTGGCGATGCACACGCGCCGCGCAAGATGTTGCGGCTTGGCGAGACCGAGCTTTTGCTACCAGGAGCCCTGCCAATAAAGTTGCTGATTCCGCCGGAGGCAAGCATGCGGGCAATCATCAGTCTGCCGGACAAGCCGCAAGCCTCACAGTCTGCCGACCTTGAATTCGGAACCTTCACGGGTCGGGAAGGCGGCGGCCTGGCGGTGTCAGCACTCGGTATAGAGGCCGCTCCTGGCGCAGGATCCCTTCTCGCGTGTGGCGGCACGGCCGGGAGCCTGCTGTGGCGGGCTGCAGGGCGACTGGCCACTGGCGATTGTCCGGAAAGCGTCGGGCCGATCACCGTACGTTCGCTGCAGCTGCGGTCGGACATGGCTGATCTGACGGTGGGCGGCGACGCCTGGGTGCTCGAGGATGGACAGCCCCTGGGCGAAGATCTCCTTAGCCGCCTGCGCCAACAGCCGGTTTGGTGGGCGC
>NZ_FLQY01000100.1 GCF_900089945.1 Candidatus Propionivibrio aalborgensis
GTGGGCCGTGACAAACCCCTGATCTGGGACGGAACCGATGCCGACCGGCAACCTTCACTGGGCCAGCATCTGATGCAGGTTCGCGCCTGGCTGAGCGCGCAGGCCGGGGGCGACTGGGTTGCAGCGTGGTCGGCCTGGACGGTTGAAGTCACGCGCTGACGCGATGTTCGCGTCCATATTGCGCTACCGCTGGCTGCGGGAACTGCGGGCCCTCTGGCCGTGGGCCGTGGGGCTGCTACTGCTTGCCCTAGCAGGCCAGCTCGCGCTCACCTCGCCGCGCACCAGCGTCAATCTCGATTCGATCGGTTCTCTAAGAGCATTGCCCGGACAGGCGATTACGCTGAGTCACCCGGTCTCGGAAAGAGTCCTCGTTACTTACACTTCGGGCCGTGAAGGCGGCCTTGACCTGCGTTTCGAGCAGGCGCGTTTGGCGCCGGAAACACTGGAGCTTCTGCGTCGTGTGGGGATCATGGCGCCAGCCGTCGAAGCGCCAGCGAGCTGGATTACCCGTGCCGAACCGGGGATCGGAGCCGAAAGCATGTCAAGTTTCGAGGTGGCGGCGGTCGACTCTGGCAAGCTTCCCCGCACGTTGCTGCTGCGCGTTCTGGCCGGCGCCACCCCTCGCCAGGTGCGCTTGGAATTGCTTGCACGTGGCGCGCCGCTGGAAGTCACTCTTGCACTGCCGTGGACTGGCGATGCACACGCGCCGCGCAAGATGTTGCGGCTTGGCGAGACCGAGCTTTTGCTACCAGGAGCCCTGCCAATAAAGTTGCTGATTCCGCCGGAGGCAAGCATGCGGGCAATCATCAGTCTGCCGGACAAGCCGCAAGCCTCACAGTCTGCCGACCTTGAATTCGGAACCTTCACGGGTCGGGAAGGCGGCGGCCTGGCGGTGTCAGCACTCGGTATAGAGGCCGCTCCTGGCGCAGGATCCCTTCTCGCGTGTGGCGGCACGGCCGGGAGCCTGCTGTGGCGGGCTGCAGGGCGACTGGCCACTGGCGATTGTCCGGAAAGCGTCGGGCCGATCACCGTACGTTCGCTGCAGCTGCGGTCGGACATGGCTGATCTGACGGTGGGCGGCGACGCCTGGGTGCTCGAGGATGGACAGCCCCTGGGCGAAGATCTCCTTAGCCGCCTGCGCCAACAGCCGGTTTGGTGGGCGCTGCTCCTGCTCGTTGATGGATTGCTCCTTTTGTGGGCATTGCTTGCCATCGTGCCGGGGCCGCGCCGAATCACCGTGCGTGGCGTATTCATCAGCTACCGGCGAGCTGACAGCGGTCCCAGGGTAGGGCGGCTGCATGACCGGCTGGTGGCACGTCTTGGTGCCGAACGGGTGTTCCTCGATCTGGAGTCGATCCCGGCTGGAGAAGATTTCGATCGTTTCATCGCCGACAGTCTGTCCCGGGTCGATATCGTTCTGGCGGTGATCGGACCCCAATGGCTCGAGTTGCGAGATGAACATGGCCAACGCCGGCTGGATGCCGAAAGCGATCTGGTACGCCGCGAGATTGCGGCTGCACTGCTTGCCGGAGTAAGGGTGATCCCGGTGCTGGTTGGCGGGGCTCCGATGCCGACAGCCGATCAGTTGCCCAGCGACATTGCGGCTCTCGCCGGACGAAATGCCATGGCCATCGGCGATCTCAAGTTTCTGCGCGATGCCGACGATCTGATCGATCAATTCGAGTACGCCCCGGTGCATTCCACGGGGAATGGCACGCCCTGATATTGATTCATTTCAGCGGGGGTTCTTCCAGAGTTTGCTCGATGTGCAGCGTTTGTGTCGGGAAGGCGATCTCGGCACGATGACGGGCGATGATTCCGGCTATCCGCAGGAGAGCATCCTGTTTTATTTCGTGATAATGCACCCACTGGGTGGTATTGGTGAAGGTGTAGATAAAGAAGTTAAGCGACGAATCCGCGAATTTGTCAAAGTTGACGATGAGCGTCTGCTTGGCGTCGATCTCCGGGTGCTGCTCAAGCATGGCTCTTACATCCGCAACGATGGCAGCCATTTTGTCGATATCCGCGTAACGGATGCCGACGGTTTCCTTGATGCGGCGATGGCTCATGCGCGAAGGATTCTCGACCACGATGGTAGTGAACACGGCGTTCGGTACGTAAATCGGATTTTTGTTGAAGGCCCGAATGCGGGTGTGGCGCCAACTGATCACCTCGACGGTGCCTTCGATCTGTTTGTCGGGGGAGCGAATCCAGTCGCCGACGCTGAATGGACGGTCCAGATAGATCGTCAGACCACCAAAAAAGTTGGCGATGATGTCCTTCGCTGCGAAGCCGACGGCGATACCGCCGATACCGCCGGCCGCGAGAATACCGGCAACGCTGAATCCCAGCGTCTGCATGATGACCAGTGCCGCAGTAAGGACGACCGTCAGGCGGCCAAGCTTGGAGAATGCGTCGACGGTGGTCTTGTCGACTTCATCGCCCTCACGCACCTTTCGCGAAACGTAATGTGCGCTGGCGAGATGAATCATGCGGAACAGGAACCATGCAAAACAGGTCACCACGCCAACGTCTCGAAGCGGTGGGAACAGGTCGAACAACGGATCGTCGGCATGGCGGCGTACGATTCCAGCAGCGAAAGCAATGCCGACCACCCAGATTACGGCGGGTAACGGACGCCGAGCCGCGTGGAAAAGAATATCATTCCACGCATCTGTCGAATCCTTCGGTTTTCGAGTCGCCTTTCGCAGCAGCCAGTTGGCAAAAAAGTTCAGCGCCACCGTGGCGACGATCGCGATCAACGCTTTCGCCAGCCAGGGTTCCGCCAAAAAAGAAAAACCGAAACGTTCAGCGAGCTCTTTCATCGGAAATCTCCATGTATGCTCCTCCACGAGCGATGGCATTACATGTTAACCCGGCAAGTTGCAATCACGCATAGGTGAGCCGCTGACAACGGGCGACGCGACCCGCTCGACGTTTGACGCTGGTTGAAAGGGTCTGGCAGAAAAAGCACACGACCAGCATACGGCCGGGCAACGGCTTGACAGGAGCCTTGAGCGCGTCTGTCCAGAAATGACTTGAGGCAAGCCCTTGTTTTGAGCTAGAATCCTCGACCTTCATCCCAAGCACAACTGGAGCAACAATCATGGCGCGAGTCTGCCAAGTGACGGGCAAAGGCCCGATGGTCGGGAACAATGTATCCCATGCCAACAACCGAACCAAGCGCCGTTTCCTGCCGAACCTGCAGTATCGCCGCTTCTGGGTAGAGAGCGAAAACCACTGGGTGCGCCTGCGCGTCTCGAACGCCGGACTGCGCACCATCGACAAGAACGGTATCGACGTCGTGCTCGCTGATCTGCGTGCGCGCGGCGAACTCTGACCAGGAAGCCAGGCCATGCGCGAAAAAATCAAACTCGAATCGACCGCCGGCACCGGTCATTTCTACACCACGACCAAGAACAAGAAGACCATGCCGGAAAAGATGGAAATCAAGAAATACGATCCGAAGGCGCGCAAGCACGTGGCGTACAAGGAAATCAAGCTGAAGTAAGTCGACGGGGTATTCCCCGCAGCGAAACGAACTTCACCACGAACCTCGCCAATTGAGCGAGGTTTTTTTTCGCCAGATTATTCGGAATCCGTCGGAAATGCGTCCGTGAACGTATTGCAGAAACGCAATTCCTCAGGGTAGGGGAAGAAATCCTCAACGTATCAGACGAGCAGCAATACAGATGCCCGGAATCGTTACTTGCGCGCGCTTCCAAGGCGATGAAGCAGTCGCAAGAATATGATCTGCCGATTTACGGCGGCACAAATTGTCGTTATAATCCAACGGTTTTCCGCTCGCCCTCCAGGGGGCAATTTTTTCGGGGATGGGCTTTCGCCCATTTTTTATTTGTGGGAATGGATTTGCACGAACTTATCGATAAAACGGTGACCGGTCTCGGGTACGAGCTCGTAGACATCGAGCAAAGCCCACGAGGCCGGGTGTTGCGTCTCTTTATCGACAAACCGGATGGTGTCGATGTGGAGGATTGTGCGCTGGTCAGTAACCAGTTGTCCCGAGTACTGACTGTCGAGAACGTTGACTACGATCGTCTCGAAGTTTCTTCGCCGGGTCTGGACCGGGTGTTGAAGAAATTGGCGGATTTCGAGCGGTTTGTCGGTTCGCAGATTAATTTGAGGTTGCGGCTCCCGACGAAGAATGGTCAGCGCAATTTTAACGGCGTTTTGCAGAGCGTGCAGAACGGAATAATAAGCCTGACGACTGATACGGGCGATATGGAGCTGAATCTTGGCAACATCGACAAGGCTCGGCTGGTTCCAAAGTTCGACCATAGATGATCAGGCTGGATTAGGGGGATGGTGAGATTATGAGCCGCGAAATTTTGCTGCTGGTGGATGTGCTGGCGCGCGAGAAGAACGTGACCAAGGACATTGTCTTCGGTGCGCTGGAATTGGCGCTTGCGTCGGCTACCAAAAAGCGCGTTCATGACGAGGCGGACGTCCGTGTCGTAGTTGACCGCGAAACCGGTGATTTCGAGACTTATCGCCGCTGGGAAATCGTGGCCGACTCGGATTTCATTTACGAGGCTTACCATATCCCTCTCTCCGAAGCCCAGAAGCAGGATCCCGAAGTCGAGATCGGCGATTACCTCGAAGAGTTTCTGGAGCCGATCGATTTCGGTCGGATTGGCGCGCAGGCGGCCAAGCAGGTAATACTGCAAAAAATACGCGATGCCGAACGCGATCAGATTCTCAACGATTTCCTTGAGCGCAAGGAGCATCTCGTTACCGGAACCATCAAGCGTATGGAACGCGGCAATGCAATTATAGAAGCGGGAAAGATAGAGGCCGTGTTGCCCCGTGATCAAATGATTCCACGTGAGAATCTGCGCATCGGTGATCGTGTCAAGGCTTACCTGTTGCGCATTGATCGCGCCGCCCGTGGCCCGCAACTCATACTTTCGCGTACCGCCCCGGAGTTCATCATCAAGCTGTTCGAGCTTGAAGTTCCCGAGGTCGATGACGGCCTGCTGGAGATCAAAGCGGCCGCCCGTGATGCCGGTATGCGCGCCAAGATCGCCGTCAAGTCCAACGATCAGCGTGTCGATCCGATCGGCACCTGTGTGGGTATGCGCGGTATGCGCGTTACCGCGGTGACCAATGAATTGGCGGGTGAGCGGGTCGATATCGTGCTCTGGTCGGCTGATCCGGCGCAGTTCGTCGTCGGCGCACTGGCGCCTGCCGAGGTGCAGTCGGTCGTTGTTGACGAGGACCGGCACAGCATGGATGTCGTTGTCGATGAAGATAACCTGGCGATCGCCATCGGGCGTGGTGGTCAGAACGTTCGCCTGGCGTCGGAAATGACTGGTTGGGCGATCAATCTGATGACAGAGGAAGAGTCGAAAACACGCGTCGAGGCCGAATCTGCGGCCATTCGCGTGCTGTTCATGGAAAAGCTTGACGTCGATGAAGAAGTGGCCAATATCCTGATCAACGAAGGTATATCGACGCTTGAGGAGGTTGCGTACATTCCCCTGCATGAAATGCTCGAGATCGAAGCATTTGATGAAGCCACGGTTCAGGAACTGCGCGATCGTGCGCGGAACGTGTTGTTGACCGAGGCCATCGTTACCGAAGAGCAGATCGGCGATGTGGCCGAAGACATGCTCGCCCTCGAGGGGATGGACAAGTCACTGGCCGGCAAATTGGCGAGTCAGGGCATCAAGACACGTGACGACCTGGCGGATCTGGCTGTCGACGAGCTCACAGAAATGACCGGTATCGATGCTGATCGTGCCAAACAACTGATTACCACGGCGCGCGCGCACTGGTTTGAGTAAGTAGAAAAGAGGATTCCACATGGCGCAAATAAATGTATCCCAATTTGCCACCGACCTGAAGATGCCGGCAGGTGCGCTGCTCGAGCAGTTGCAAAAAGCCGGCGTCGCCAAGAACAATGCCGATGACCTGCTTTCCGAGCAGGATAAGTCAAGGCTGCTGGAGTATCTGCGTCGCTCACACGGTGAGGGCGGAGCCAAGACCAAGATCACCCTGACACGCAAGGAGACCAGCGAGATTCGATCGCAGGATTCCCGCGGTAAATCGCACATGGTTCAAGTTGAAGTCCGCAAGAAGCGGGTTCTCGTCAAACGCGATGCTCCGGAGAACCGTGCTGAGATTCAGCCGGAAATACATGCCGAAGCTCCCGCTGTCGAACCGCAGGCGCCGATTGCTGCTCCAGAACCGGTCGTTGAAATTGCAGTCGAACCGGTCGTTGAACCGGCCGTCGATTTGGCTGATGATGCAGCACCCCAGGAGAGTGCTGCGCCTGAAATTGTCCCGGACGGTGACTCCAAAGCCGCCGCCGGCACCAAGAAGGTAGTGACTCGCGCATCGATCATTGGTGAAGAACAGCAGCGACTTCGTGCCGAAGAGGATCGTCGCAATTCCGAATTGCGAGCACGTCAGGAGGCGGAGTACCTGGAGAAGCAGCAGCGGGTTGACGATCTGGTGCGTCTGAAGCTTGAGGCCGAAGAGAAGGCGGTCGCCGCCCGCGCCGCTGAAGCAGCAAAAAAGCTTGCAGCCCAGACTGCGAGCGACAAACCTGCCGAAGACAAGACCCTGCACAAACCGCCCGCCAAACCCGGCTCAGCTGATAAGAAAGCAGCTGACAAGCGGGGGCAGTGGAAGAACGAGGGGGCCAACAAGCGCCATGGGCTGAGGACGCGTGGTGCTATTGGAGGCACGGGCTGGCGCGACAACAAGCATGGAAAACGCAGCACTCGCGGCGCGGAGACCGACGAGGCGCATTCCTTCCAGGCGCCTACCGAAGCGGTCGTCCACGAGGTGCACGTTCCGGAAACGATCTCGGTTTCCGATCTGGCACACAAGATGACAGTCAAGGCCACTGAAGTGATCAAGACTCTGATGAAGATGGGTTCGATGGTAACGATCAACCAGGTTCTGGATCAGGAAACCGCAATGATTATTGTGGAGGAAATGGGTCACAAGGCCTTTGCAGCCAAGCTCGACGATCCGGACGCCTTCATTGACGACGAGGCTCACAAGGATGCGCCTCAGGAACCGCGAGCCCCGGTTGTAACCGTCATGGGCCACGTTGATCATGGCAAGACGTCATTGCTTGATTACATACGACGTACGCGGGTGGCTTCCGGCGAAGCAGGCGGCATTACACAACATATCGGCGCCTATCATGTTGAAACCGATCGCGGCATGGTGACCTTCCTTGATACACCGGGGCACGAAGCCTTTACAGCGATGCGTGCACGCGGTGCGAAAGCGACTGACCTGGTTATCCTGGTTGTTGCTGCGGACGATGGTGTGATGCCGCAAACAAAAGAAGCAATTCATCACGCCAAAGCGGCGGGAGTTCCACTCATTGTCGCGGTGAACAAAATTGACAAGGCCGAAGCCAACCCTGAGCGTGTCAAGCAGGAGCTGGTTGCCGAACAGGTTGTTCCGGAAGATTACGGCGGTGACGCTCCGTTCATTTCAGTCTCCGCCAAGACCGGCGTGGGAATCGACGAGCTGCTCGAAAATGTGCTGCTGCAGGCCGAAGTGCTCGAGCTGAAGGCACCTGTCGATGCCCCGGCGAAAGGCCTGATTATTGAAGCGCGCCTTGACAAGGGGCGTGGTCCGGTGGCGACCATGCTGGTCCAGTCCGGAACGCTTCGCCAAGGTGACGTTCTGCTGGCCGGCGAGGTTTTTGGCCGTATCCGCGCGATGCTTGATGAAAACGGCAAATCGATAAAGGAAGCCGGGCCGTCGATTCCTGTCGAGATTCTCGGACTCTCGGATGTTCCTGCTGCGGGGCAGGAGGCCGTTGTCCTGGGTGACGAGCGCAAAGCACGTGAAATAGCGCTTTTCCGGCAGGGCAAGTTCCGTGATGTCAAACTGGCCAAGAAGCAGGCTGCCAATCTCGAAACCATCCTCGATCAGATGACGGAAGCTGAAGTCAAAATGCTGCCACTCATCGTCAAGGCCGATGTGCAGGGCTCGCAGGAAGCGCTTGTCCAGTCCTTGCAAAAGCTTTCGACCGACGAAGTCAAGGTGAATATCATTCACGGCGCTGTGGGTGCAATTAGCGAGTCCGATGTGCATCTCGCTCAGGCGTCAAAGGCAGTTATCATCGGTTTCAATACGCGTGCCGATGCCGGTGCACGCAAGGCGGCCGAGAGTGTAGGTGTCGATATTCGCTACTACAACATAATTTACGATGCCGTAGATGAGGTCAAGGCTGCGCTTTCCGGTATGCTCTCTCCCGAGAGAAGGGAAGAAATCTCCGGTTTGGTCGAGATACGCCAGGTTTTCCGCGCCACCAAGATCGGCACGATCGCCGGCTGTTATGTGCTCGAAGGCGTCGTCAGGCGTACTTCGCGCGCGCGACTGCTGCGCGACCATATTGTTATCTGGGATGGCGAGTTCGAGTCGCTCAAGCGCTTCAAGGATGACGTCAAGGAAGTCCGTTCTGGCTTTGAATGTGGTTTGTCGCTGAAAAATTTCAACGACTACCAGGAAGGCGATCAACTGGAAGTGTACGACGTGACGGAAATCGCCCGGACACTGTAAGTGACAGCGGCCAACAGGGGTTTCTCACGCAAGGATCGTGTTTCCGAACAGCTCCGCCGGGAGCTGGCTGACGTAATTGTCACTGAACTCAAAGATCCGCGAGTTGGCATGATCAGCATCACCGACGTTGAGGTGACGGCGGATTATGCGCACGCCAAGATTTATTTCAGTACCCTGGCGGGACGTGAACAACTGGATGCTGTCCTGAACGGTCTGCAGAATGCCTCAGGCTTTCTGCGCCGCGAGTTGGGTAAACGCATCAGCATTCACATGACGCCGCAATTGCATTTCGTGTTCGATCAATCGCTCGAACGGGGAGCCGATCTCACGAAGTTGATCCAGGAGGCCGTGGCAATTTCCGAGTTGTCCGATCCAACCCCGATCACTGATTCCGGCGATGAACAAGACCAGACGTAGTTGGCAGCGTGTCGATGGCGTGCTTTTGCTCAACAAACCGAGTGGTATGACATCCAACTCGGCGTTGCAGAGTGCACGCCGTCAGTTTTCTGCGGCCAAGGCGGGGCATACCGGTACGCTTGACCCTCTGGCAAGTGGACTGTTGCCCTTGTGTTTTGGCGAAGCGACAAAATTCTCGGCCGATCTGCTTGAAGCCGACAAGACCTATGAAGCTGAGCTCCTGTTTGGTGTGACAACTGATACGGGCGACGCTGAGGGGGTTGTCCTGCAGCAACGACCGATTGAGTTCGGGCGGTGTGATCTGGAAGCCGCCTTGACGCGCTTCCGTGGCCGGATCAGTCAGGTTCCACCCATGTATTCGGCACTCAAGCGCAACGGAACGCCCCTCTACCAGCTGGCCAGGCAAGGCATTGAGGTTGAGCGGAAGGCCCGGGAGGTAACGATTGACGAATTGCGGCTACTCGATTTCTCGGGCAATGCCTGTCGTTTGCATGTCTCTTGCAGCAAGGGCACTTACATTCGCACTTTGGCCGAGGACATCGGCAACGCACTCACTTGTGGCGCCCATTTGACGGCATTGCGTCGGGTTGCCATTGGGCCTCTGAGTATTTCCGACGCCGTAACCCTGGATCAGTTGAGTCTGTTATCAGAAGATGATCGTGCGAGTTGGCTGCTGGCACCGGATACGCTGCTGCAAAGCTTGCCGGATGTCCATCTGGACGATGAAGCCGCGCTGCGTTTTTCTCACGGGAACCCCGTCAACATTGCCGGCAACATCAAAGTGGCTCAGGGAAAATGCCGGGTTTATGGCGCGACACGCTTGCTCGGCCTGGGCGAGGCCGACGGCCTGGGCGGGGTGAAACCGCGCCGTCTGGTATGTGCCTGATAGTGGCAATCGGTTCTGTTTCGCTTATTGCCTCGATCTTGCGTGCTTGCCCGTATGCCGTCGAACAGACTATAATCCTCAGCTCGCTTCGCCGAGCGAGTAACACATTCCTTAACTGGCATTTGCTCTATCAAACTGGGGCGGTGTCGCAATTCACGAAAGAGAGTTTGAAATGGCGATCAATGTAGCGCAAAAAGCGCAAATCATGAGTGATTATCAGCGTGCCGCAGGCGACACCGGTTCCTCCGAAGTCCAAGTGGCACTGCTCACCGCACGCATCAACGACCTGACCGGTCACTTCAAAGAGCATGTCAAGGATCATCACTCCCGTCGCGGTCTGTTGCGCATGGTGAGTCGTCGACGCAAGTTGCTGGACTACCTGAAGGGCACGAATGTTGATTCCTATCGTGCCCTGATTCAGCGTCTCGGCCTGCGTAAATAAGCCTGCCTGCCGAACCGCTGTGCGGTTGGGGGTGCAGATCATTTGTTGGGATGACAGCGGCCAGCCCTTTGCGGGCGATGCCGCTGTTGTTGTTTCTGCAGCATTTCGCCATGTTGGCTCAATGTTGAATTGCGTTCCGGTGTCGTGGGTGCGCGCGTTGGTCTATTGAGAGAGGAAATAATGTTTACTATCGCCAGGAAATCTTTTACGTATGGTGCTCACCAGGTGACACTCGAAACCGGTGAGATAGCGCGTCAGGCCGGTGCGGCCATCATGGTGACGGTTGATGATACCGTCGTTCTGGTCTCGGTGGTTGGCAACAAGTCGGTCAAGCCAGGGCAGGATTTTTTCCCGCTGACTGTTGATTACATTGAAAAGACCTATGCGGCTGGCCGGATTCCCGGTGGTTTCTTCAAGCGCGAAGGCCGCCCGTCGGAAAAGGAAACACTAACCTCGCGTCTGATCGATCGTCCGCTGCGTCCGCTCTTCCCGGAAGGTTTCTATAACGAAGTGCAGGTTGTTGCGATGGTGGTCTCGCTCAACCCCGAGATTGACCCGGATATCCCGGCCATTATCGGTGCTTCTGCGGCCATGGCTGTATCGGGCATCCCCTTTGATGGTCCGATCGGTGCCGCTCGTGTCGGGTATATCGATGGCCAATATGTGCTCAATCCGTCGCTGACACAACTCAAGAGCAGCCAGCTCAACCTCGTCGTTGCCGGTACTCAGTCGGCGGTGTTGATGGTTGAATCGGAGGCCGACGTGTTGCCCGAGGATGTCATGCTCGGTGCTGTCGTCTTTGGCCACGAGCAAATGCAGGTTGTCATCAACGCCATCAACGAGTTGGTCGACGAAGCCGGCAAGCCGGAATGGAACTGGGCGCCTGCCGCCAAGAATGAAGTGCTGGTCGGCAAACTCAATGATCTGGTCGAAGCCGATCTGCAGGAAGCTTTCCGCATTACCAGCAAACAGCAGCGTACGCATCGCATTCATGAGATTTCCGAGAAGGCAGTTGCCGTGCTAACGGCTAGTGGCGACGCTCCGGATGCCAACACCGTCAAGAACCTGTTCTTCGACGTTGAGGCAAAGATAGTGCGTGGCCGCATTCTTGCTGGCGAACCCCGTATCGACGGTCGTGATACGCGCACGGTTAGGCCGATTGTCATACGTTCGAGCGTCCTACCTCGTACGCACGGTTCGGCCCTTTTCACGCGTGGCGAAACACAGGCACTGGTTGTGGCAACGCTGGGTACAGGCCGTGATGAACAGATCATTGATGCTCTTGCCGGTGAGTTCCGTGATCGCTTCATGCTTCATTACAACTTTCCTCCCTATGCTACGGGCGAATGTGGCCGCGTAGGTACACCCAAGCGTCGTGAAATCGGCCATGGTCGTCTGGCCAAGCGGGCGATGATTGCCGTACTGCCGAATGCGGAAGATTTTTCCTACACCATGCGTGTCGTCTCCGAAATTACCGAATCCAACGGGTCCAGCTCAATGGCATCGGTTTGCGGTTCATCGCTGGCATTGATGGATGCCGGTGTGCCACTCAAAGCGCACGTTGCTGGTATTGCTATGGGCCTGATCAAGGATGGCAACCGTTTCGCCGTTCTGACCGATATTCTCGGCGATGAGGATCACCTCGGCGATATGGACTTCAAGGTTGCCGGTACCGATACCGGGATTACCGCCCTGCAAATGGACATCAAGATTCAGGGCATCACCAAGGAAATCATGCATGTTGCACTGGCGCAGGCCAAAGAGGCTCGCTTGCATATCCTTGGCCAGATGCAGAGCTCAGTCTCCGGCCATCGCGAAGAAGTGTCGACGTACGCGCCGCGCCTCTACACGATGAAGATCAACCCCGAGAAGATTCGCGATGTGATCGGCAAGGGTGGCGCAGTCATTCGCGCGATCACCGAAGAAACCGGCACCACGATCGACATCAAGGAAGATGGTTCGATAACCATAGCTTCGATCAGCGGTGAAGCAGCCAATGCGGCCAAATCACGTATCGAAGCGATTACTGCCGATGTTGAAGTGGGCAAGGTCTACGAAGGCACCGTACTCAAGCTGCTCGACTTTGGTGCCATCGTCAGTATTTTGCCCGGTCGCGATGGCCTGCTGCACATTTCCCAGATCGCCAACGAGCGTGTCAATGCCGTCGTCGATTACCTCAAGGAAGGTCAGAAAGTCCGCGTCAAGGTGCTTGAGGCGGACGAAAAGGGGCGTGTGCGTCTGTCGATGAAGGCGCTAACTGCTGAAGAAGGCGGAGTGGCTAGCGCTGCCGCGCAATAGCCCATAGAAAACTTGGCTGCGCAAAAGAAAAGGACGCTTCGGCGTCCTTTTTACATGTTCATGCCGTTGTGACTACAGGCTATTTGGCGATCTGTCTTTCGCGGACTTCCTCAAGCGTTTTGCAGTCGATGCATAAAGTAGCGGTCGGACGTGCCTCAAGGCGCTTGATGCCGATTTCGACGCCGCAACCGTTGCAGTAGCCATAGTCACCACTCTCGATGTGATCGATCGTCTCTTCAATCTTCTTGATCAGCTTGCGTTCGCGGTCACGATTGCGAAGCTCGATCGCGATGTCGGTTTCCTGACTTGCGCGGTCATTGGGATCAGCGAAAACAGTTGCCTCATCCTGCATGGTGTGAACCGTACGCTCAATGTCGTCCATCAGTTCGGCCTTGAGCGTTTCGAGGATGGTTCGGAAATGAGCCAATTGTCTTTTGCTCATGTATTCCTCACCCTTTTTGGCTACATAAGGGGCGAAATGTTTATGGCTTATATCTTCAGGCATGTTCAGAAACCGTCCAGTCGTTTTGCAAAAAGGCGATTAGATATCAGAAATCGCCAAACGCTGCAAGCTATCCACAAAATGCCGGGAGCTCGCACTACATCGATCAGGGGGATTGTATCGTACCCAGCGCGCTGTGCTACAACTGTGGCAGGTTTTTGTGCCTCTACTTAATCAGTGATTGGCGATTGACCTTAAAAGGGGCAATCTGTAGAATGCGCGCTTCTTCGGGGCGTAGCGCAGCCTGGTAGCGCATCTGCTTTGGGAGCAGAGGGTCGTGAGTTCGAATCCCACCGCCCCGACCAGGATTCGGAGTATCAACCAGCAGTACTGGAAGGAAAGATCATCCCGAACGTTTCGCGATTCGCGCCCGTAGCTCAACCGGATAGAGCACCGGCCTTCTAAGCCGGGGGTTGTGAGTTCGAGTCTCGCCGGGCGCGCCAGAACAATGGCGGTGTTAGCTCAGTTGGTAGAGCATTGGATTGTGATTCCAAGGGTCACCGGTTCAAGCCCGGTACATCGCCCCAAAAAATCAATCACTTAGTCTTTATGATGGGCTAAGTGATTGAGTGAAGTAAACGCCAAGTAAACTAGACCGGCATATTTGCCGGTCTTTTTTCTTCTGTTAACCATCTAGCAGTCGTCGGATAGTGAGGTTGGGCGCCGCACGTTCGAATCGGAAACAGGCGGGCCCGGCACAAAAAAACGCCACAGACCGAAGTCCGTGGCGTTCTGTTTTACTGCCTCGAAATGACTAGGCCGGCGTAATCAGACGCGCCGCACCAACCGCGCGGAACGTCGGAACAACACGCAGTTCACCCAGGATCGTGCGCACGTTCTTGGTGAAGTCATCGGCGTCCGTGCCGATCTCAACATTCAAATCCTCAACGACCAGTAATTCGATCTGCGATGAATCGACGACCAAGACCTTGCCCGCTGTGACTGTTGGCGACAGCACCACCTTCATGCCGCGTAGCAGCTCGGGCAACGGCGCCAGATAAGCGCCGCTCAGGTATTCGCCTGAACCGGTTGCTTTGGCCGTTGTAATCGCCAGCCAGTCGGCCGGCCTCATCACCACCGTATCGGGAACGAATCCAGCCTCCTGCATCGTCGCCACGGCCTCAGAGGCGGCGTCAGCCAGTCCGTCATAGACCAGGCTGGTGTAGGCCGTCGCCAGCGTCAGCAGACCGCCCCAGGCGCCCGAGTTCAGCTCGCTGTCCAGGGCTTTGGCAATCGACCTGCGCAGCGTCACATCAATGGCGCGTTGCAGCTCCTGCTGATCGTTCAATGCCTGCTTGGAAATCTTGCTGTAACCGGCGATGGTCAGGGCGGTTTGTGAAACCAGGGTGAAGGTCGGTCTCACAGCTGCCTTGGCAGCACCTTCAGATGATTGCAAGGCCGCTGCACCCTCCAGGCCTGTATATCGTGAATACTCAATGGCTGAGGTTGCGCCGATGTAGCGCACAGGGAAGGCGTTGTGGACGCCAATGGCCATCGGCCCGGGCGATCCAACACCGGCAGACTGCACCGTTCGCGCAACGGCTGTCGTCAGAGGATCACCGGCCGCTTTGATCTCAAAGCGGATTTTGTCCACCTTCGCCATGATCTCGGAATTGGCGCGGATTTCTTTCCACACTTTCGCGCCCATTGAATCACGGCTGCCAGGGGTTCCGTAGTCGTCGTGCCTCCAGTCTGAGATGGACGGTCCTTTCCGCTCGATTTGAAGCAGTTGGTCGGCAAATTCGCGTTGCTTGGCGCGGATATTTTCAAGCTCGCCCTTGGTATAGGTGGCTATCTGATCGACGCCATCGGTCTTTTTCTCGATGCTTAAAAGGCGGGCGATAACGGTTGATTTAAAGCCATCAATGGATTGTATGGCTTGTTGTGCTCCAAATTCCATAGTCATGATTGTTGCTCCTATTGGTTTAGTTGAATCTCGAGCGCAGCCACCGAAAAAAGGGCCGCGATAGTTGTCAGTTCGTCAGAAGCATCGTCTCGATGCTGTAGGGCGGACCATCCGGCTGAGGCAACCCGTTTCGCCTCACGCACGGAAAGGCCGCATGCGTCGCGCAACGCGGCCTCGAATTCACGAATATTTACGGGTTTTGATAGTGCAGATTTGACGCCAGTGACACGCGCAAACGAATTTGCAGGCATCGCCACGGGGGAAATTTCGAGCAGGTCGACACCCTTCAGGATGCGGGTCGATCCTTGGTAGCGTGCACCATCGGGTTGTACGCGGAAGCCCACAGACAAGCCTAGCGCGCCGTCATTCATCAGGGCATAGGCTTCTGCCCCGCGCTTGGTGCCGATGGTCAGCTTGCCCTCCACAGCCAGGCCGTGGCTATCTTCTTTCAGGGTAATCCAGCGCCCGATGGGTTCATCGGGTTGATGCGCCCAAAGCATCGCCGGGAGACTTCCCTTTTGGCGATGTTCAGCCAGGCTGGCAAGAAAAGCGCCAGGCGCGATGATGTCGCCGTAGCTGTCGGGGATCCCGCCAAAGGTCGAGGCGTAACCGGCAAAAGTGCCCGTTGCCTCTGATCCGGCAAGTTTGAATTCGTAGCAGGGGGAAAAGCGGTTTTCAGTCATGCGATAAGCTCCAAGCAAGAGGATCGGTGCTCCAAAGATGGAGCGCTTCGACCTTCCGTCGGTGCATCTCGCACGAGGTAGGATTCATGGGCGCGTCTCGCAACCCATATGAGTATTATGACGATTGTCGTTGAGTGTGTCAAATTCTGGATGGTCAAGGGGCTTTCTCCTTCCTAAAACATCTGCATAAAAAAAATTACAAAACTTGCGCGTGAAAAAATCTATCTATGCGTCCGGTACTCGCGGATCGATCGCTTTGACTTTTGACCCGCCCCCAGGGAGGGAAGCCTTTGATCTTGTCTCCCATGTCTACTTCCTTTTTGGGGGAGGTCGTTTGTGCAAATCACAATGCACACGAGCGAACGCTTTTGAGGCGACGACGGTCCCGATTGCTGCCGATGTCGTTATCTGGAAAGACGCGCCGCATTCACGGCACATCGCGCGCCAGGTAGCGAGGCGCCCCGCGCTTCCGTCTTTCCGCTGGTACTCGGTATGACTCAGGTACTCGAACACGCGGTCGTTATGCACGGCGTAAAGTTTCATTCGGCTACCCGCTTCCTTTCTCTGGAATATTCCGCACCGGCTTTGGCCGGCCGGAAATTCCAGAGCAGATGGTTAACTCTATATACGCACCGTCTGGCGGTATAAGAGAGGTGGGCAAAAAGGGTCGGATAGCACCGTCAGACGGTATAAGCGGCGCCGTCTCTATACCGTCTGACGGTGCTATCAGTCGGCCCTCTATACCGTCTGACGGTATAAGGCGCTTGTTTTTGGAACAGGCGGTAGAGGGGTGTGTTTCGCATACGCGCTGCGCTGAAACTGTTCGCGTTTTATGTCCATCTCGGGCACCCAGTCGAGCGAATCCCATGTAATCGCGTACCACGTCGCACGGTTCGGCCGCGCGCCTTTCCTTGTTTCCATGATCAGGCCGCTGGATTCCAGCTCCCGGCGGGCGCGCAGCAGTGTATCGTTTGACTTCCATCCCCGTGGTGCCATGTACTTGCTGCACGCGACCAATCGGCCGTTGTTCTTCCCGTTTAGTTGTCGGGCAATGTCGAGCAGCAAACGTACGGCAGGCCCAGACAATCGGATGAACGCGATGGAGTCCAGCACGATGTGAGGGAGCGCCACAAAGCAAATGCCATCGCGGCTTGTGTAGCGCTTTTTCTTCGAGGTGGCCATTCATCGCCCGCCTCTATGCCATGATTTTCGCGGCCGGCATTCGGAACCAGATTGAGTCCCTAAACTGCTGTAAATCGGGTGGGGGGTAGCCACCGCTTCGATTCGGTAA
>NZ_FLQY01000101.1 GCF_900089945.1 Candidatus Propionivibrio aalborgensis
AGTGAGCGATTGGCCCGCGCAAGGTGTTGAGAGGGTTATTGTATGTCTGAGGTAGACGAAAAAGCTGACGCCCCCATGATTGTGCGGGCAATGGATATTGGCAAATTTGTCCGAGTCAACGACTCGTTCAAAGTTAAGGTAGGTTTTGACGCCGCTGAACTTGCTGAAAAACCCTTCCTCGACTGGATCGACCCTCGCGACCGTACGATTGTCCAAGCTGCGTTTGAAAACAACGAGAGATCGTTTTTTGCCCGCCATATAACGCGAGACGGCAATACGCTGCAATTACAAATACAGCAGGCAAAACATGAGGACGGCCATTTTGTACTCGGCCGGTGCTCCAGGCTCCCAACTCAACTCGTATCTGATGAAGCAAGGTCCGCCGAGGCTACGGTTTCGGGTACGCTTGATGCCATAGCACGGATCATTGAGGAGCAGAACCCTGGCTACAAGTGCTCAATATTACTTGTCGCCGACGGCCGCTTTGTTTTCGGTGCCGGCCCCAGCCTGTCAGCAGAATACAACTCGGCTGTAAATGGCTATGCGATCGGGCCGACTGTCGGTTCCTGTGGCACTGCGATCTTCTGGAACACTCCTGTCATCGTTGAGGACATACAAGCGGATCCCCTTTGGTCACCTTTGGCCGAGCTTGCGAAGAAGGCGGGCGTAGCTGCTTGCTGGTCCCATCCTTTTGTCTGTAGCAGTGGCAAGGTGCTGGGAGCCTTGGCGCTCTACTCCCCAGAGCCTCGCACTCCGACGCCTGAGCAATTAAGACTGCTGAGGGCATCTGCGCGCATAACCGGCCTGGCCGTTGAGCGTGGACGTGCTGAAGAGGAGCTGAAACGTGCCGATGAAGTCATCAAAGAGGTGAGCAATCAGTTGCAAGCCACGCTGAATGCCTTGCCCGATCTTCTGTTTGAAGTGGACTCCGAAGGCCGTTTCATCAGATACCACACCCATCGCACCGACCTGCTGGCGGTCCCGCCGGAAGCGTTTATTGGCAAGCGGTTTGCTGATGTACTGCCCCCAGATGTCGTTGGCCCCTGTCAACGTGCCATTGATGAGGCCGCGCAAAAAGGCTTTTCTTATGGTGAGACTTACCGGCTCGCCTTGCCGCAAGGGGAACACTGGTTTGAACTCTCCGTCGCTCCCTTGCCTGCGGATGACAATTCTAACCAGCGCTTCGTCATAATCAGCCGCGACATCACCGATCGAAAAAATGCCGAGAAACAGATCGAACAACTGGCCTACTTTGACACGCTCACCGGGCTCCCCAACCGCCGCATGCTGACCGACCGCCTGCTTCAGGCCCTGGCACAGGCCAAACGCTTTGATCGCGCGCTGGCCGTCATGTTTCTTGACCTGGACGGGTTCAAGGTGGTCAACGACACGTATGGGCATGACGCAGGCGACAAATTCCTTATAGAAATGACCGCGCGCTTGGGCAACTGCATCCGCAGCGGCGATACTGTAGCGCGGCATGGCGGTGACGAATTCATTATTGTTTTGAGCGAAATCAACGGACCAGACGATGCCGCCGTGGTGGCGGAAAAAATCGTTGCCGCACTGAGAGAGCCGGTTCCTCTGGAAGGCCATGTAGTGCAGGTCTCCGTCAGCGTCGGCATCGCCGTCCGGCCCATCAACGGAACGGAAGACGCCCAGGCGCTCATGAAAGCCGCGGACGGCGCCATGTATGCCGCAAAAGCGGCAGGACGCAATGGATATCGGTTCAGCGAGAACGAGTCAGGGAAATCCGGGACATAGCATTCTATGTGTATTGTATGATTCATTCTGTGGGGTAATTCAGCCAAACACCCCATCACAGCCGATTTACACCGCCTGGGTCTGGAGGGTAAGTAGCGTTTTCCGGTAAGCAGTCGCCCGGACTTGGCGGCTCATCTTTTTTGGCAAAGCGAAGCAGCGCAGCCGCTCAAGTGACAAGCTCTCAATGGCTCTTGAGACTGAGTTGCTGACCGTGGGTAACCATGTCGGGCGACTGCTCGAATCTCCAAGCGGCCATTGAACCAATGCAGCGAGGAATGACTCCTGTGGGCACGTTGCTGACCTGCTGACCTTCGTGGGTCAAAATTAAGACGATGGCGCAGGTAATTTTTGCTGCGTTGCTGACACTACCGTCCGATCAGCCTGTTTAGCAGCGGCTCAAGCATTTTTTCGTCGACAGGTCCGAGATGTGTCATCTCGACGTTCCCGTCACGACCGATCACCAAAGTCAGGGGCAGGCCCTTGATTTCCAGCACCGAACTCTGGCTGGCGAAGTCCGAGACCAGTAGCGGATAGGATACGGGCGTGGTTTTGACAAAGGCCTGCATCTTTTCGACATCGTCGAGGCCGATGCCGACGAACTGTACTCCCCAGCTTGCATAGTGTTCATGCAAACGAGATAAGGCCGGCATTTCCCTGACGCAGGGCGCGCACCAGCTGGCCCAATAGTTGACCACCAGCACCTTGCCGCGCCACTGTGCAATTGCCTGTGGCCGACCTGCGAGATCGGGCAGGTTCAGGGAGAAAATGTTATCGACCGCTTTTTGCGCCGCTTCCGGCGAGAGCTTTGGCGCGGTCAACAAGCCCTGCGGAATTCCATTGGTCGGCGGCGGCTCAAGGACAAACAGGCGGTACACCAGCAGCGCGATGGTGGCCAGCGTCGCGATGCCGACGAGTACCGTCAACGCCAGCATGTTCGATGGTTTCATCTGTTCTTGCGGGCGGACATGATCTTCAGGCAGACCAGCACGAACATCAGCCCGCCGATGATGGCGATAAGCCCACCCAGCCCCATCATGCCCATGCCGATTTTCTGTGGCAGTGTGGTCAGCGCCTGCTCCGCGCCCGCGACCTTGCGCTGCACGCCATAACCCCCCGACCACGCCAGACCGAGCACGTGAATCAACTGGCCGGCGCCATAGACGTAAGGTTGCCACAGCGCCATCCGGCTTTCTGCCTTGCCGTAACCGAGCGTCGGCAGGAGCACGTAAACCAGACCCATGAAGGCTAGGGTCACGCCGACGGTCGATCCATGATAATGCGCCGGGATAACGACATTGACCCCTTCAATCATGTAACCGAGCACGCCCCCCAGGGCAAACAGGGTGAATGAAGTGACAAAAGCCGATTTGGCCGGGGAGCCAGCCACACCGCGCACGCTCCAGAGTGACCACGCGCCCAGCAGAATCAGCGGACCCATATATGGATGGCCCCAGATCATCAATTTCGCAAAGAGCTCCATGTGCGTCAGGGAGCCGGGTGTTACCGCCAGATAAAACAAAGGAACCACCAGCAGGGGCAAGGCAGCGACAACAAACAAAACGGATAGCGCTCGTGGAGAGGCTGCTGATGGCCGCCCCAGATAGTTGGCAATCCACAGCCAGGCCAGGACCATCAGGAGCGAGTGCTGAAACTGCAGGACATGACCGCCACCCCAGAACATCACCTCGTAGTAGATCTTCTCTTCAACCGGGGGTACGACAGCCCACGACCACACGAAGGCGGCCAGTGCGAAGAATGCTGCCAGGGCGCCGAGGAAGGCCCCGAGTCGCAGGGGCTCGGCAAGAAAGCGGCCTGGCCAGGTGGTGATCAGTGCGCGCAAAACAGCCAGACCGAAACCGGCACCGCAGATCCACAGCGAAGCAAAAAACAAGGGCTGCTGAAGCACCGGGATGTAGTTATTGAGTACCGGTTCGGCACCGGGAAAGAACGGAGAAACGGTCATCACGGCAGTTCCCAGGGCGGCGAGCGCGAATCCGCTCCAGCCCATCCAGGCGAGTCGGGCCGTACCGAGTGCGCTCCAGATCACCGCGGCGAACGCCATGAACCAGATGGCGACTGAAAGATCCACATGCACAACCAGCGCAGACCGGAAGAATTCCTTGAGCGGAAAAACATCCTGTATTCCAGGCGTGCGCGACAAGACCAGCAGAATGGCCAGCAGGCCCGAGCCCACCAGTGCCATCAAGCCCAACCACAGCCAGGCCCGAGCCAGTGCTGCGGGTGCCCCGGACGGGTCGATCGTTACTTCCGAATTCACAACCTTCACAGCATTCACAGCATTCACCGCCGCCTCGCGAAAAATAGCAGAGTATAAAGCCAGGCCCATGGTTACTCAAACGTTCATCCCGCTACAGCGCCTAGGCCCGAGAAGACCTGACAAGCACCTACGCAATCTGACGTATTCCGGCAGTCGCGCCAACTCTTTACTCTGAGATTGCGCTGCACAAACCGATCCCAACATCAGAGGAGCTTCCATGAGTAATCGTCGCAATTTCATCAAGGCAACCGCCCTGTCAGTAGGTCTGGCCTCCGCCGGCCTGCTTTCATTCGCGGCCAATGCTGCCGACACAATCAAAGTCGGCGTACTTCATTCCCTGTCGGGCACCATGGCCATTTCGGAAACCGCGCTGAAAGAAACCGCGCTGATGACCATCGCCGAAATCAACAAGGCGGGTGGTGTCATGGGTAAACAACTGGAGCCGGTGGTCGTTGATCCGGCGTCCAACTGGCCGCTGTTTGCTGAGAAGGCGCGCCAACTGCTGACACAGGACAAAGTGGCCGTAACCTTCGGTTGCTGGACGTCGGTGTCGCGCAAATCGGTCAATCCGGTGTTCAAGGAACTCAACGGGCTGCTCTTCTACCCGGTGCAATACGAAGGCGAAGAGCTTGAGAAGAACGTGTTCTACACGGGAGCTGCGCCTAACCAGCAAGCGATTCCGGCCGTCGAATATCTGATGAGCAAGGATGGCGGCGAAGCCAAGCGATTTGTGCTGCTCGGTACGGACTACGTTTATCCGCGTACCACCAACAAGATCCTGCGCGCCTTCCTGCACAGCAAAGGCGTGACCGATGCCGACATCATGGAAGAATATACCCCGTTCGGCCATTCCGACTATCAGACCATCATTGCCAAGATCAAGAAGTTCTCGTCAGAAGGCAAGAAGACCGCCGTGGTATCCACCATCAACGGCGATTCCAACGTGCCGTTCTATAAAGAGCTGGGTAACGCCGGTTTGAAGGCAACCGATGTGCCGGTGGTAGCCTTCTCGGTGGGTGAAGAAGAACTGCGCGGCGTCGATGCCAAGCCGCTGGTCGGTCACCTGGCTGCATGGAACTACTTCATGTCGCTGAAGAACCCGGCGAATGCCAAGTTCGTCAAGATGTACAAGGACTGGGCGGTCAAGAACAAGCTGCCGAACGCCAGCACGGTCGTGACCAATGACCCGATGGAAGCCACCTACGTCGGCATCCACATGTGGGCGCAAGCGGTTGAGAAGGCCAAGTCGACCGATGTCGACAAAGTCATCGCAGCCATGGGCGGCCAGACTTTTGCAGCTCCGGACGGCTTCACGATCAAGATGGACGAGAAGAACCACCATCTGTGGAAGCCGGTATTCATCGGCGAAATCAAGGCTGACGGCCAATTCAACGTGGTCTGGAAGACACCCGGCCCGGTTCGTGCTCAGCCATGGAGCCCCTTCATTCCGGGTAACGACAAGAAGAAAGAGGTGCCGGAAGGAATGTAATCAGACCAGCAGGCATGTCATGTTCATCGGGGGCTTCGGCCCCCGTTTTGTTTGTTACCCCGGCGTCTTCTATTCTTCGGCTTTGTATTTGGGTGCTGTGGCTTGAGGCTTCGCCCAAGCAGCATGTTACGTTGCTGGAAGCGCTGTTAAGCTTGGCCTTCCTCTGCCGATCGGCAAAAATCGGCCAGGAGCCGTCAGTGACCTCCACCCAAAGCCGGACATTCGACAGACCGCTGGCCTTCCAATTCAGCCACTACGTTTTCTTAAGCAACTTGGGCAACAGGTGCTTAACGGACAAGCTCGAGAACGTCCTTGAAACGTGGATGTTTGCTTGTTCGCATCCATTCGAAGGCGACCATCTCCACCGTGGCGAGCGTCGCCCCTGCTTTACCTAGTCTGGCAATCGCCAAATCACGGTTAATTGTGACCCGAGAGCCGATGGCGTCGATGACCACGGTCACATTCAATCCCTGCTGAAGTAGGCCAGCACAGGTTTGTAGAACGCAAACGTGAGCCTCACACCCGGTGACAACGACATGCCGCCGGCTAGCCGCGATTGCCTCAACGAGCCCATCTTCGCACCCGTCAAAATGGTGCTTGGTGAGTGTCCGGTCGCAAAGCCGCTTAAGCTCGCTGACGTTCTCGCCAATCCCTTCGGGGCTCTGTTCCGTGCCGATTATCGGAACCCCAAGTATTCGAGCGATGTTCGCTAGGCGGACCGCTTCCTTGATGACACGCTGACCCTCGAAGATGCTGGGCATCAACCTTTGCTGGAGGTCGACCAGAACGAGTGTCGATTCATTGGCACTGTGAAGCATCGCTGTCTCTCCTTTAGTACAACAATTACCACCTCCGGGCACCGGCCTCGAAGTCGTGCCTCATTTAGGCAGACCCGTTGACCTTCGGTAACGGGACCATGAACGGCTGGCCAGGCTGGCTGCAACCCTCATCACAGCAACGGCCTGGTTGTTTGTTCTTGGTGATGGCTCGGTTTTCCTCAGCCAAGACACCGCGCTCCATTAGACGTTCAACCAGTTCCACCTTGCTGCCAACCGGGTAGTTGCGCCAGATTTCCTGCTTTAGCGCCGTCGGCGAACCGCCGCCATGCAGACTAATGAGGGAATACCAGCCGCCCTGATAGGAAGCAGTCAAATCCTCGATGAAACGGGAGACCTCTATACGCTTGTCGTACGGGACGTTCGGGTTGGCACGAAGAACTTCGGACAAGGTCGCTGCCGTTGCGGGATTGTGGTCTTCGTCTGGTCCCGGCAAGGCGACGATTAGTCCCCCGGATACTTCGTGAGCGAGACGGTGCATGTCGTAAATCTGAGTCGAAAGCAGCAGCTTGCCGATGTTCGAGTACACAGGTTCCGGCATGAAGCTCTTCGAATATGTATCCTTAAGAGCATAGACGCTTGCTGCCACTCCGCAGGCATAGAAACCCTCGGTAATCTTGATGAGTTCCACCATCGGGTCGCGCAGATTCGCCTTCTTGTTGGGGTCGAGGCCATTCGCTTCGCACATCAGGGCACCGGCGCCGATGAGCAGGTCACCAAAACCAGCGCGCGCACCGATGCAACTGTGACGGTGATGAGTTGCGTAGTTGTAGGTGATGTCACCGGAGAACTCCCAGTCACCAGCGAGGAACACGCGTTCCCAAGGCACGAACACTTTGTCGAAGATGACCACTCCGGTTGATTGACCGTACTTGCGCGAGAAGAGCGGCGCGCCGTGCTCCGGCTTCTCGCCCGGACGCCCGGCCGGCCGGGACACAATCGTGATTCCCGGCGTATCCACCGGCACGGCGCAGCAAACCGCAAAATCCGAGTCGTCCTCGCGCATGTTGCGCGATGGCATGACAAGGAACTCATGCACGTAAGGTGCAGCGGTCACAATCGCCTTGGTGCCGGTGATGACGATACCTTTTGCGTTGCGCTCGACGATATGGACGTACACGTCCTGGTTCAATTGCTGGTTGGGACGCTTGCTACGATCTCCCTTGGCGTCGGTCATGGCGATACCCAACGTCAGGTCTTCATCCTGAACCTTCTGGAGATAGGCGGTGAACTTGGCGCTGTGCTCGGTCGAACCCTTTGCATCGTCTATTTTGGCCACTGCCTGCAAGATACCGTTGAGAGCATCGTGTGCGAGATAGCGCTGAGCACAGCCGGTTTCTTGACACAGCACACGAACAGCTTCCAACTTGTTCAGCAGGTCACCCGCCGATTCATCGACATGTAGCATCCGGTTGACCGTTTTGCCGGAGGCCGTCTGCGTAGCTAGCATCAGCGGGGCGAGGGCGGGGTCATGGGCGAAATCGTAGGTGACCGCCAGCGCGTTGATTCCGGGCTGAAGCGAAGGTGCATCAACGACTGACTCAATCAGTTGTCCATCCACATAGACGGTGGGTTTGTATTTTCTAAGCGACTCCCGAAACTCCTTACCATCCATCAAGCCACTGGCACTCGTAGCAGACATAACCATTCCTCTCGCACAGCGTTTATATTGTTGAACAGTGTTGAATCGGAAATTGCAGTGTATAATTTGGTCTATGGGAAAGTCAACCGCAATCCGGAAACGCAGCACCCGACATAATGGCGCCACGGCTGAATCTCGCGTGGTTAGGGAAAGTGTTCTCAATCAGGCACGGCGGACGTTGATTCTCGATGCGGCGCGCTCGGCGTTTTTTGAGCTGGGCCTGGATGGCGCAAGCCTGCGGGAAATCGCCAAGCGGGCGGGTTATACGCCGGGTGCCATCTACAGTTACTTCGCCAACCTGGAAGAAATCTATGGAGCCCTGCTCGGCGAATCCTTGCAGCGCCTCAATCAAGTGGTCGAGGCCGCCAAGGGGGCTGGCAAGTCATCCTCTGCCAAGGCAATCGACTTGCTTCGCGCCAAAGCCGAAGCCTTTTACGTGTTCTACCGCGACAATCCCAAGGAACTGGACTTGGGCTTCTACCTGTTTGTTGGAGTAAAGCCTCGAGGGCTGACCCCCGAACTCAACCAGCAGTTGAACGAACAGTTGATGGCTGCACTACGGCCGGTTCAGGTCCAGTTGGAAGCCTTGGGTTTGAGTGCCGACGAGTCTGTCATCGAGACGAGCGCGGTGTTTGCCCATATTGTGGGTGTTCTGGTGGTGAACAACACGGGACGTATCCGCCTATTCAAGCAGAACCCGGACTCGCTTTTCGAGCGATATATGAAGTTGCTCATTCAGCGACTCCCCACTGCTTAGACGTTAAACGTAGATTGGCGGCTACCAACGGTTAGCTGCCTCTGGACCAATCCAGTGTTGAATGTCTCAAGTAGGTCGAACGGGTGAGTTTGCGACCTCGAAGACTCGTCACTCGTTTCTGAAACATTGAGTGGGTACGATTTCCTTGTCGGCCTGAACGTCCTATCCCTGTACTAGGCGGCATCATTGCCAACGTGCTCGTGTGTACCGATAATGCCCCTCTACAATTCGACTCGAGCACGCCCGTGTCCGGTCCACAATTTGACGAAGGAACCATCGCATGTCCAAGCCACGCCTCATTTACTTTGACTTTGCCGGCAGCCGCGGCGAGGAATGCCGCATTGCCCTGCACCTTGCGGGCGTCGATTTCGACGACGTGCGCATCCCGATTGCCGAATGGCCGGAACTTAAACCGCAGACCCCGTTCGGCTCCTTGCCGATTCTCGAAATTGCCGGCAAGCCACCGCTTGCCGAATCGAACGCAATTCTTGTCTACATCGGCCGGCAGCATGGACTGCACCCAAAGGATGCTCTTGACGCTGCATATCACGAGGCGCTGATGAGCTACGCCGAGGATCTGCGCCACAACGTCGGCCCGACGCTGCGTATTACCGACGAACAACAGAAGCGCAGCGCACGCGAGGAGCTCGCACGCAACTTCCTGCCGACATGGGGCACAAACGTCGAACGTCAGCTCGGCGATCAGCCCTTCGTTGGCGGCGATACGCTGAGCGTTGTCGATATCAAACTCTATATGATTGTGCGCTGGTTTGTTTCAGGGACGGTCGACCATGTGCCTTCGACCGTCTTCGACCACTGCCCGAAGCTGAAGCGTCTCTTCCAGCAGGTCGGCGGGCATGCTGGCGTGAAGGCCTGGCTGGAGCGTGCGGCCGGCTAGATTTCCTTGGTAGGCGTGGTGATTATCGTCAGTCTTTAAGCGTCCGGACAGGAACGCCTCGGCGCTTGTTTTCCTCGCCTTCCGCAAAGATCCAGCCGTTCTCCCCAATGAGCATAGCTGTCGTTTTCAGTCCCTACGCAATTCAACGTATTCCTCCATTCCGCCGTGGTCCTTAACCTGTCAGAGACCTGTACGAATTGTGAGTTTCCTTTTGATGAACAAGCTTTTCACCCTTTTTACCTTTTGCCTGCTCTATGCCTGCAGCCCGTTGGCGCATGCCGCGCTTGATCCGGCCTTGGTTCGCCAATTGGCGGCCGAGGATTCGAGCGAAAAGGTAAGCGCCATCCGGCAGATTACGCAGAATGCCGACGACGATGCAGTGCGCGTTCTCCAGGCGATGGCTGACGATCAACTCTTCTTGAGTGCTGATACGGTCGTTGTCTTCGATGGTGAAAATGCCTTTGACGCGGCCAGCGGTGAGCCGATCAAGACTCCCAAGCAACCCGAGTCAATCATCGTGAACAACCGGATTCGCGGCGAACTGGCCAATGCGTTGGCGGCGCTCAGTCTTTTCAACAAGGACGTTAGCATCCGCCTTGCTTCTGCGCAGGAGCTGCAAACGAGGGTCAGTCCCGACATCGTTCCTGTGCTAGCCCTCGCTTTGTCCAAGGAAACCAACGGCGAGGTCAAGGCGCTGCTCAAGCTGGCGCACGCTCAAGCCAACCTTGGCAATGCCGATCCGGCGGCGCGACTGGCGGCCGTCAGGGCACTCTCGGACGCCTCGTCGCCAGTCGTCAGGAGCGCGCTTCTGCCGCTCACCGACAAAGCGAAGGAACCGGACAACAGGGTGCGTTTCGCAGCCATTTCCGCCGTCAAGTCCATCTCTGGCCGACTGGAACTGACCGAGAATCTGGGCCGGATATTTTCCGGGCTGTCGCTCGGTAGCATCCTGCTGCTTGCCGCCCTCGGCCTGGCAATCACTTACGGCGTGATGGGCGTCATCAACATGGCGCACGGCGAACTACTGATGGTCGGCGCCTATTCCGCCTATGCCGTGCAGAGTGTTTTTCGCAGCTATTTTCCGGACGCCATCGACTGGTATCTGCCGGCCGCCATTCCTGTCGCCTTCTTCGCCGCGGCGCTGATCGGCGTCGTCATGGAGCGCACCGTCATCCGCTGGTTGTACGGTCGTGCGCTGGAAACCCTGCTTGCCACCTGGGGCCTGTCGCTGGTGCTGATCCAGGCCGCGCGCGTGATTTTCGGTGCGCAGAACGTCGAAGTCTCCAACCCGAGCTGGATGTCCGGCGGCGTTGAGCTGATACCCAGCCTGATCTTGCCGTGGAACCGCATCATCATCATCGGTTTCGCGCTATTCGTGTTGCTGCTGGTCTGGGTGCTGATGAACAAGACGCGGCTCGGCATGTTCGTTCGTGCCGTGACGCAGAACCGATCCATGGCCGGCTGCGTCGGCGTGCCGACGGCACGCATCGACACCATGGCCTTCGCTCTCGGCGCCGGCATCGCCGGCCTTGGCGGCCTCGCGTTGTCACAGATTTCCAACGTCGGGCCGGACATGGGCAGTGGCTACATCGTCGATTCCTTCATGGTCGTCGTCGTCGGCGGCGTCGGGCAGTTGGCCGGCGCGGTATGGGCGGCACTGGGCCTGGGGATTTTCACAAAGCTCCTTGAAGGCTGGGCAGGTGCAGTGATCGCCAAGATTGCTGTTCTCGTTTTCATTATTATCTTTATTCAAAAGCGACCGCAGGGCATCTTCGCCCTCAAGGGCCGTGTCGTCGAATGAGCGCCATCATGCACAAGTCATTCACCCTGCGCGTTCTCCAGTCGCTGAATCGCAGAAGCTGGCTGGCGCTGGGATTCTTTCTTGTCGTCACGCTGGTCGCGGTGCCGCTGCTCCATCTTCTGGTTCCGCCCGAGAGCGCTTTCCACGTTTCGACCTACGCTATCACCTTGTGCGGCAAGATTATGTGCTACGCCATTGTGGCCGTCGCCATGGACCTGATCTGGGGCTATGGCGGCATTCTGTCGTTGGGCCACGGCCTCTTCTTCGCTCTCGGGGGTTACGCTTTCGGCATGTACCTGATGCGCCAGATCGGGCGCGATGGCAGCTACCAGAGCGACCTGCCGGATTTCATGGTGTTCCTCGACTGGAAGGAACTGCCCTGGTACTGGAGCGGCAGCGACAATCTCTTGTGGGTGGGCTTCCTGGTCATTGCCGTGCCGGCCATTGTTGCCTTCATTTTCGGCTATTTCGCCTTCCGTTCGCGCATCAAGGGTGTCTATTTTTCGATCATCACGCAGGCGCTGACGTATGCGGCCATGCTGCTTTTCTTCCGCAACGAAACCGGTTTCGGCGGCAATAACGGCTTCACCGATTTCAAGCGCATCCTCGGCTACAGCATCACTTCGCCGGATATGCGCTTGGTGCTGTTCGGGCTGACTGCGCTGGTGCTGGCGCTGACGCTGGTGTTCGCGGGCTGGCTGGTGACCTCGAAGTTCGGCCGCGTGCTGACCGCGATTCGCGACGCCGAGTCGCGCGTCATGTTCATCGGCTACAACCCGCTGTGGTACAAGGTATTCATCTGGGTTATTTCGGCGATCCTGTGCGGCATCGCCGGTGCGCTCTATGTACCGCAGGTGGGGATCATCAACCCATCGGAAATGAGCACCGGCAACTCGATCGAAATCGCCATCTGGGTTGCCGTCGGTGGCCGCGGAACGCTGATCGGCCCGGTCATCGGCGCCTTCGTGGTAAATCTTGCGAAGAGCTGGTTTACGGTTTCCTTCCCCGAATACTGGCTGTTCTTCCTCGGCCTGCTGTTTATCGTCGTTACGCTATTGCTGCCGCAAGGCCTGGTCGGACTCTGGAAAACACTGCGGCAATCCCGTGGAGCACGGGTATGAGGGAGTTCTTCCGCAAGGTCATCGGTATCGATCCGGAACAATGCGCCCCCGAGTATCGAGCGGGTTACGCCGGCAAGCAGAAAACACTCGACCTCTCGCACAACGTCATCCTCTACCTGGAGGACATCAGCGTCAGCTTTGATGGCTTCAAGGCGCTCAACAATCTCAACATGGCCATCGACGTTGGGGAGCTGCGCTGTATCATCGGTCCGAACGGCGCGGGGAAGACAACGATGATGGATGTCATCACCGGCAAGACGCGCCCCGATTCGGGAACGGCATTCTTCGGCCAGAGCATCGACCTGACGCGCCTGACCGAGCCGGAAATCGCCCACGCCGGGATCGGCCGCAAGTTTCAGAAGCCGACGATTTTCCAGCAGCACAGCGTCTTCGAGAATCTCGAACTGGCGATGAAGATCGACAAGCGCGTGCGCCGCAGTCTGTTCGCCTGGCTGCGCGACGACGAGCGCGACCACATTTCCGATATCCTGCGCCAGATCCGCCTCGACACCGAGGCCGACCGGCCCGCCGGGCTGCTGTCGCACGGCCAGAAGCAGTGGCTGGAAATCGGCATGCTGCTGGTGCAGGAGCCGCAGCTGTTGCTGCTCGACGAGCCTGTCGCTGGCATGACCGACGACGAAACCATGCGCACCGCCGAACTCTTCGTGTCGCTTGCCGGCAAGCATTCGCTCGTTGTTGTCGAACACGACATGGCGTTTATCAAGGAGCTTGGCGGCCTGGTCACCGTGCTGCATGAGGGCTCGGTCCTGGCCGAAGGCGATCTGGATAGCGTCCAGAATGACGATCGGGTGATCGAGGTTTATCTGGGGCGGTGATGAAAGACGAACGAATCCTTGGAATTGTTCCGCTGGCACAGCGCATTTCACGGCGCAACCGCCGGTCGCACCAACGCTCGAGGCCAGTACCATGCTAAGAGTCAGCAACCTCAATCAGTTCTACGGCGGCAGCCATATCCTGCGCGATCTCAGCTTCGATGTTCCCAAGGGACAGGTGACCTCACTGCTCGGCCGCAACGGCGTTGGCAAAACGACCTTGATGAAATGCCTGATGGGCCTGATCCCCGCCAAGAGCGGAACGATGGAGTTCAGTGGTCGCGATATTACGACATCAGCACCGCATACGCGGGTGAGCATGGGCATTGGCTACGTCCCGCAAGGCCGGGAAATCTTCTCCCTGCTGACCGTCGAGGAGAACCTGTTGATGGGACTGGCCTCGCAACCGCGCGGCAGCAGGATTCCGGACCTGGTGTTCGACCTCTTTCCGGTACTCAAGAGCATGCTTAGACGCCGCGGCGGCGATCTCTCGGGCGGTCAGCAGCAGCAACTGGCGATTGGCCGCGCGCTGGCCATGAACCCGAAAATCCTGATGCTCGACGAACCGACCGAAGGCATCCAGCCGTCGATCATCAAGGATATCGGCAAAGCCATCCGCATTGTCGCTCAGCGCCAGAAGCTGGAAACGAGCGCCAGCAAATCAGCCGAAGAACGCGAAGAGGTCAAGAACGCCATTCGCAGAGTCGCCGATACCGGCGAAGTGGCCATCCTGCTGGTCGAGCAGTATTACGATTTCGCCCGCGACCTGGCCGACCACTACCTGCTCATGGAGCGCGGTGAATTCATCATGCGCGGCCTCGGCTTCAACATGGACACGGATGGTGTGCGTGAGGCCCTGGCTGTGTGATTGGTAGTATCCTTGGCGACATGATCCCGCTCGACCGAACCCTGCAACACCTGCCCAACTGGGAAGCCGAACTGGCGCTTGAGTTCGAATGCCGCGACCGGGCGACCTGCCTTGCCGGTCGCCGCCACCGCGGTCCGTTGCGGGTGCAGAAGGCTCTGTATCCGGAAGGTGGCGAGGTGTGTCAGGCGATACTTCTGCACCCGCCGTCAGGAATCGCCGGCGGCGACCAGCTACGCATCAGCGCGAGCGTCGGCGCGCATGCGCATGCACAGATCACCACCCCCGGTGCCGGCAAATGGTATCGCTCGGGTGGCGCCGAAGCGTCGCAGACCCTAGATTTCAAACTGGCAACCGGCGCCACGCTGGAATGGCTGCCGCAGGAAACCATCGTCTTCGACGGCGCCAGCGCCAGCATTCGGACGCACGTCGAACTGGCTGCCGACAGTCGCTATCTCGGCTGGGACATCCTCTGCCTCGGTCGCTATGCCGCTGGCGAGCGATTCGCCACCGGAAGTATCGGGCTGCACACCCGGATCGAACGCAACGGCCAGCCGCTCTGGCTGGAACGCGGCCAGATCGCCGGTGATGACGCCATGCTGCAAAGCGTCGCCGGCTGGGCCGGAGCCACGGTCTGCGGGACATTGCTGGCGACGCTGCCGACTGGCGACGAGGCGGCAGACATGGGAATAATGAACACTACGCTACTCGCTGCCTGTCGTGCGATCCGGCCAGTTGACGGTGCGGAGCATGGCGTCACCGCACTGCCCGGCCTGCTCGTCGCTCGCTATCTCGGTCAGCGCAGCGAGGCGGCACGGCAGTGGTTTGCCGCACTATGGCACGAGCTGCGTCCGGTTCTTCTAGGCAGGACCGCGGTATCGCCGCGCATCTGGAACACTTGAATTTTCAGGAGGCTGCATGGAACTCACTCCCCGCGAGAAAGACAAGTTGCTGATCTTCACCGCCGGCCTTCTCGCCGAGCGACGCAAGGCCCGAGGGCTGCAACTCAACTATCCGGAAGCGGTCGCGCTGATCAGTTGCGCGATCATGGAGGGCGCCCGTGACGGTCGCAGCGTCGCCGAATTGATGAGCGAAGGAACGCACATTCTGGCGCGCCATGAGGTGATGGAAGGCGTCCCGGAAATGATCCCCGAAATTCAGGTTGAGGCGACCTTCCCGGACGGCACCAAACTGGTCACTGTCCACAACCCTATCGTTTGAGAGGTGCATCGCGATGATTCCAGGTGAATTGCTGATTGCCGCAGGCGAACTCGAACTCAACGCCGGTCGCGAGCGGATCGAACTGACCGTCGACAATACTGGCGACCGTCCGATTCAGGTCGGTTCGCATTACCACTTTTTCGAAACCAATGCGGCGCTCGCTTTCGAGCGCGACAAGGCGCGCGGCTTCCGGCTCGATATTGCCGCCGGCACCGCGGTGCGCTTCGAGCCGGGGCAACGACGCACCGTGCAGCTTGTCGCCCTGGCTGGTGAGCGAAAGGTGTACGGTTTTCGTGGCCTGATTCAGGGGGCGCTATGAGTACAAGAATCAGCCGGCAGGCCTATGCCGAGATGTTCGGCCCGACGGTGTATGCAAATGAGGGTGACCGCGTACGCCTGGCCGACACCGAGCTCATCATCGAGGTCGAAAAGGACTTCACGATCTACGGCGAAGAAGTGAAATTTGGCGGCGGCAAGGTCATCCGCGACGGCATGGGCCAGAGCCAGCGTGTCTCGGCCGAAACGGTCGATACGGTCATCACCAATGCGCTGATCGTTGACGCCGTCACCGGCATCGTCAAGGCCGACATCGGCCTCAAGGATGGCCGTATCGCTGCCATCGGCAAGGCCGGCAACCCGGACATCCAGCCCGGCGTTGACATTGTCATCGGCCCCGGCACCGAAGCGATTGCCGGCGAAGGCATGATCGTCACCGCCGGCGGCATCGACTGCCACATTCACTTCATCTGCCCGCAACAGATCGAAGAAGCGCAGATGTCCGGCATCACCACCATGCTCGGCGGCGGCACCGGCCCGGCGACAGGCACCTACGCCACCACCTGCACGCCAGGGCCGTGGCACATCCACTCGATGCTCGCCGCTGCCGAAGCCTTCCCGATGAACCTTGGTTTCTTCGCCAAGGGCAACGCCAGTCTTCCGGATGCCCTGCGCGAACAGGTTGCAGCCGGCGCCATGGGCCTCAAGCTGCACGAGGACTGGGGCACCACGCCGGCAGCCATCGATTGCTGCCTGTCGGTGGCCGATGAGATGGACGTACAAACAGCTATCCACACCGATACGTTGAACGAGTCCGGCTTTGTCGAAACGACGCTGGACGCGTTCAAGGGCCGCACTATCCACACCTTTCATACCGAAGGCGCAGGCGGTGGCCATGCACCGGACATCATCAGGGCAGCCGGGTTGCCCAACGTGCTGCCCAGCTCGACCAATCCAACCATGCCGTACACGGTGAACACCATCGACGAGCACCTCGACATGCTGATGGTCTGCCACCATCTCGATCCGTCGATCGCCGAGGACATCGCTTTTGCCGAATCGCGTATCCGCCGCGAAACCATTGCAGCCGAGGACATCCTGCATGACCTTGGTGCGTTCTCGATGATGAGTTCGGATTCACAGGCCATGGGACGCGTCGGCGAAGTGATTATTCGGACGTGGCAGACGGCGCACAAGATGAAGGTGCAGCGTGGCGCATTGCCTGAGGATTCCGAGCGAAACGACAACTTCCGTGTCAAACGCTACATCGCCAAGTACACCATCAACCCGGCAATCACCCATGGCCTCGCGCACACGGTCGGATCGCTCGAAGTCGGCAAACTGGCCGATCTGGTGCTGTGGAAACCGGCATTCTTCGGCGTCAAACCGAGCCTGATCCTCAAGGGCGGGATGATCGCTGCCGCCGCCATGGGCGATCCCAACGCGTCGATCCCGACGCCGCAACCGGTGCACTATCGCCCGATGTTCGGTAGCTTCGGGCAGGCGTTGAAAACCTCGGTGACATTCGTTTCACAGGCCGCGCTGAAGAACCCGGCGGTACAGGCGCTGGGACTGCGCAAAACGCTGATTGCGGTTTCCGGAACGCGTGGCTTGCAGAAGTCCGACATGGTTTTGAATGGTGCCACCCCCAAAATCGATGTCGATCCGGAAACCTACGCGGTGCGCGCCGACGGCGAGCTGCTGGTCTGCGACCCGGCCGATGTTTTGCCCATGGCGCAACGCTACTTCCTCTTCTAGCGCGAACGACGGAAATGCTGATCCTCAACCGCAGAAGCGACCGCCCCGCCAGCGACAGCGTTTCGCTGGACTATGACGAACGCAAGCGCAGTCGTCTCAAAGTCACCCTGGCTTCCGGCCAGGACGCAGGCATCTTCCTTGAACGCGGCGAGCACTTGCACGGCGGCGACAAACTGGCGGCAGAAGATGAAAGTGCCGTAGTTGAAATTCACGCCGCGCCTGAAGCGCTGATCGAAGCCGTCGCCACGTCACCGCTGCTCTTCGCCCGCGCTGCCTACCACCTGGGAAACCGGCATGTCGCAGTGCAGATCGTTGCAGAGCCGGGTGGCGGCCGCCTGCGTTTCCAGGCCGACCACGTTCTGGCAGAAATGGTGCGTGGCTTGGGGTGTGCCGTCAGCGAAACGACAGCCCCCTTCGAACCGGAGTCCGGCGCCTACAGCGGGCAACACCATCATGCAGGCGGACCGAACGCACCGCACGACCCTGGGCACGGCCCGCACCGCGCCGTGCCAAAAATCCATCAGTTCAGATCGCATTGAGCCTCGACGCGCTGCCTCTGATTCGCCTGTTGCAACTGGCCAGCCCCGCTTTGCCGGTCGGCGCCTTTTCCTATTCGCAGGGACTCGAATGGGCGGTGGAAAGCGGTCGCATCAGCGACGAGGCCGGCGCCGGACAATGGATCGGCGATCTGCTCAGCGGCGCCATCGGTCGCTTTGAAGCGCCGCTGCTGTTCTGCCTGATGTCGGCGTGGTCGACGAACGATGCGGCCGAAATTTTCCGCTTGAACGCCGACTTTCTGGCCAGCCGCGAAGGCGCCGAGTTGCGCGCCGAAACTCTTCAGATGGGGTTTTCGCTCAACCGTCTGCTGGCCGATCTGCGCGACCCAACGCTTAGCGGTGTACAAGCAACCCTGACATCGTTGCCCGAGATTTCCTTCCCCGTCGCCTGGACTGGTATTGCCGCTGCCTGGAACATCGATGCGCAAGCGGCCTGCGCCGCCTATCTGTGGTCCTGGGCCGAAAACCAGGTGATGGCCGCGCTGAAAGCCGTGCCGCTCGGCCAGGCTGCCGGCCAGCGGCTGCTTGCCGAACTCGGATCAAAAATCCCCGCCGTTGTTCGTGGCGCGCAAAACCTGCCGCCAGCGGCGTGGTCCAACTTCACGCCGGCCTATGCCATCTGTAATGTCCGCCACGAAACACAGTATTCACGTCTTTTTCGGTCTTGACCATCCATGAACACGCTCAATTCAAATTCCGCATCCACAACTCACAACGCTCCCCTGCGCGTCGGCATCGGCGGTCCCGTCGGCTCCGGCAAGACCGCATTGACCCTGGCGCTGTGCCGGGCTTTGCGCGAACAGATTGAAATGGCGGTGGTGACCAACGACATCTACACCGCCGAAGACGCCAAGTTCCTCGTCGACCATGCCGCGCTGGAGCCAACGCGAATCATCGGCGTCGAGACCGGCGGCTGCCCACATACGGCCATCCGCGAGGACGCCTCGATCAATCTGGAAGCCATTGACCGCCTGCAACGGACTTTTCCGCAGGTGCAACTGATCCTGGTCGAATCGGGCGGCGACAACCTCGCCGCGACGTTTTCGCCCGAACTTTCGGACCTGACGCTGTACGTCATCGATGTCGCCGCCGGTGAAAAAATCCCGCGCAAGGGCGGTCCGGGAATCACCAAGTCGGATTTGCTGATCATCAACAAAATCGATCTGGCTCCGATGGTTGGTGCGTCGCTCGACGTCATGGCGCGTGACGCCAGGACGCAACGCGGCGAGCGGCCCTTTGTCTTTACTAACCTCAAGACAGGAGAGGGTCTCGAACCGGTCATCGCCTTCATTCGTGAGCGTGGAATGCTGATCTGAAGTGCCTATCGCGCTTGCCTGATTCTCCGACAAGTGCGACCATTTGCCGCAACGGAAATCGTTATTTTGGATATCGCCTATGCCCCCAAGTCAGGGTGTCAACATTGAGGCACTACTTTCGCGTGTGCCCCTATTCAACGACCTTGAAGCGGATGAAGTTGCCCGTATCGCGCGCGGAACGCGCGAGATCAATGCCTTGCGAGGCGACATCCTGTTTCACAAGGGCGATTCACCTACCGGCTTTTACCTGATCGTTTACGGTCAAGTAAAACTCGCGTTCACTTCGTCGCAAGGGGGGGAGAAGGTTGTAGACATTCTCAACCAGGGGCAGACTTTTGGCGAAGCCGTAATGTTCATGGACAAACCCTGCATGGTCTACGCGCAGGCGCTGAGCGATTCTCAGCTGTTGCATATCTCGAAGAATGCCATCATCGACGAGTTGGAAAGGGACCCCAAGCTCGGTCGCAAGATGATCGCGGGCCTCTCGATGAGACTTCATCACCTGCTTATCGACGTTGAATCCTATTCACTGCACTCGGGTCGTCAGCGCATCATCGGTTACCTGCTACGTGACAATGTCAAGAGCGATGCCAAGTCGCTGACTGTCACCTTGCCCACCAACAAGGGCTTGATTGCCTCGCGCCTCAACCTGACGCAGGAACACTTCTCGCGCATCCTGCACGAGCTCTCCGACAAGGGTTTGATCGTTGTCGAAGGGCGGAAGATCGGCATTCCCGATGTCGAGAAATTGCGCTGCCACGAAATTTGAAATTTGACCGGAAATACCCATGAAACAATCACAGGCCAACATGCCGTCCTTGATGTCAACGGAAACTCACATGGAACTCCTGTTATGGCGTCACGCGGAAGCTGTCGAGGGCACGCCCGACCTGAAGCGCAAGCTTACGGTGCGTGGCGAAAAGCAGGCCCGGCAAATGGCCGAATGGCTCGGCAAGCACGCGCCAAAGAAACTGCGCATCCTGGTCAGCCCTGCGCTTCGCTGCCAGCAGACGGCGCAAGCACTCGGACTTCCTTTCGAGACCGACAAACGGTTGGGATGCGAGAGCAACGTCCCCGAACTACTGGCCGCGACCGGATGGCCCAACTGGGGTGCTGAAAGCGCAGCCAGTGGTGCGGTACTTGTTGTCGGCCATCAGCCCACCCTCGGCCAGACTGCCGCCCTTCTCTTGTCCGGAACGGAATCCGACTGGTCGATCAAGAAAGGCGCTGTCTGGTGGTTCAGCAATCGCACGCGGCAGGGCGAGACGCAGAATGTTTTGCGGGCGGTCATACCTCCGGATTTCGTGCGCCAATTGGCATGATCGGGCGCTGGACGAGAACAGGGTAGCGTCCCGCTTCCACATTCAGCTTCCCCGGATCTTGCCGATCGCCAGATTGGCCGCCGCGGTGCGGGTCTCCACGCCGAGTTTTTCGAAAACGTGCTCCAGGTGTTTGTTCACCGTCCGTGGACTGCTGCCGAGTATGTCGCCGATGTCCTTGCTGGTCTTGCCCAGCGTTACCCAATAGAGCACCTCTGCTTCACGTTGAGTGAGCCGGAAAGCGGCGATCAGGGAATCGATGGCGGTGGCATCATTTTCTTCGCGCAGGACGACCAGCCACTCCTGGTCACCCGTCTGGTCGTGGAAGGAGGCGAGCAGTCGCCGTCTGTCTTCAGCGAGTAGCAGTGCGGCTGGCTCTCGCCCGTCGCGACGGGCGGACTCGGCGTCGGCGATCCAGGCCAGTAGGCGCTGCGGCGTTTGTTCTTCCCCGGTGGAGAAATAGTCCTTGAGCAGTTTTCTGGCCAGGGGCGTCTGCCAGACCAGCTTGCCGTCGGCGGCACGAATGGCCACCGTAGCCTGGCCGAAGGCATCCAGGGCCGTTCGGGCCTGCTTTATCTGGTGGGCGTTCTGCATGTGAGCGGCGATGCGGGCCAGCACTTCGGCGGCGCGTATGGGCTTGGTAACGTAGTCGGCACCGCCGGCCGCAAAGGCAGCCACGACGTGTTCCGTTTCGGTCAGGCCGGTCATGAAAACAATCGGAATATGCTGGGTGGCGAAATCGGCTTTCAGGCGTCGCGCAACTTCGAAGCCGTCCATGCCCGGCATCATGGCATCGAGCAGAATGACGTGCGGCAGGCTTTGGCGCGCCCGTTGAAGGGCGGATTCGCCATTGGTCGCGACGAGTACGGTGTAGCCCGATTCGTCGAGGGCGTCGTGCAGGAAGGAGAGGTTCTCCGGGATATCGTCCACGATCAGAACGATATCGGAGATGGTGCGGTCAAGTGGAGGGTCATTCAACATCGCGTCCCTTTCCGAGAATTTCCTTCATGGCGTCGAACTGGAACTGACGGGCCAGATCGCGCAGGACACGCACAAACTCGCCGTGCGCAGGATCAAGTCGCTCGATTTCACCAAGTTTGTTCAGTATGCCGCGAACATACCCGAGGCCGACCAGTTCGTCGAGAGCCGAAAGATGCTCTTGTCCGGGCGGGATCAGTTGGGCTGGCTTGGGCACGACACGGGCTGGAGGGATGACCGGCGATTCGGTGCTGACCCACTCCAGTGACAACTTGCGGCCGATCCAGTCGAGCAGTTCATCGACACGCAGCGGTTTGACGATGAAGTCGTGGTTGCCGATGCCGGCATCGTTTTCAAGACCCCTGTCAAAGGCGTTTGCCGAGATGATGGCGATATGGGCATCTGTAAGATTCTGCTGGCGAATACGCCGGATGGTCTCCCAGCCGTCGATGCCGGGCATGGCCAGATCCATGAACACCAGATGCGGGGCGAAGCGGGGCAGCACTTGCAGGCATTCATGCCCGCTGGCCGCCTGTTCAACCTGGAAACCCAGAGGGTCAAGGACACTCTGCAGCATGTCGCGATCGACCTTCTCGTTATCGACCACCAGAATACGGCGACGAATACCGACATAACCGATCCGGTTGGTTCGTGGCAGATCGTGCTCCGCCTGCGCCGAGTGTACCTGAGGCAGGAACAGTCGGATGCGGAAGCTGCTGCCTTCACCCGGTATGCTGCTGACGGTCATTTCGCCGCCCATCAGGTCGGTCAGCATCCGCGCAATGGTCAGTCCGACACCGCTTCCGCCAGCCTGCGTTTGGCTACCACGGACAAAAGGCTCAAAAATACGTTCCAGATCTTCCGGTGGAATGCCAGGGCCGCTATCGCGGATATCGAAGATGGCCATTTCGCGCCTGCATTCGACGCGGAAATTGACGCCGCCATGCACCGTGAATTTGACGGCGTTGCCGAGGACGTTGATCAGGATTTGCTGAAGCCGTCGCTGATCAACCCGCACGACGCCGGGGAGTTCGCCGACAGGTTCGTAACTGAAGCTCAAGCCCTTGTTGCGAGCCTGCAACTCGAACATGCCGACGATCTGTTGCAGGAACTCCGGGAAGTCCAGCGCCTTGACTTCCAGTGTCAGTTTGCCGCCTTCGATTCGGGCGATATCGAGCGTGCCTTCGATCACCGACAGTAAATGGTCGCCGCTCTTCCTGATCACGCCGACCGCTTGCCGGCGGTGTGCCGGGATGGCCTCGTCGCCGGCGAGAATTTGCGCGTAACCCAAAATACTGTTGAGGGGCGTGCGCAACTCGTGGCTGATCGCAGTGATATAGCGGCTCTTGGCCTGATTTGCCTGGTCCGCCGCCAGCTTGGCCTTCTGCAATTGCTCATCGGTGCGCTGGTGTGAGTCGATTTCCTGCAGCAGCAGACGTGTCTGCCGGTTCGATTCCTCCTGCGCGACCTGTCGGCTCTTGTGGGTCAGAACCATCCACCAGGCGCCAACGCCGGCGAAGAGAAGCAATGCCGAAAAGGCTTTGATGAAGGTCTGTTGCAGGTGCGGAATCAATTCAGAGGCTTCCGGGCCGAGCGCCAGCGTTTCGTGCGTGTAAAGCAGACCGAGCAGGCCAGCAAGCAGGGGGACGATGCACACCATCAGCAGCAGATAATGGCCCAGTCCGGTTTCAAGATAGGGAATCGCCGCTGCGGGCAGGATTCGACGCAGCGTGCCGTTCCATTGAGCTGCGAGATTGGCGCCCGGTTTGCACAGATCATCACAGCGCGCATCGAGTGAGCAGCACAGCGAGCAGATCGTGCCACGGTAGGCCGGGCAGTGCGCCGTGTCCTCGCTTTCGTATTCGCGTTCGCAAATGCAGCAACGCTGCATGCCGGCGGCGGCAACGGTCTTGTTGGCAACAAGGTAATAGCGGCCACCGGTTATCCAGGCAATCAGAGGTGCGGCGACAAAGGCGGCCGATAGCGCGATGAAGGAGGCATAGGGCTGCACATCAGGGCCGAGCAGTCCGCTGAACGCTGCGATCGAGAGCAGCGAGGCGAGGCACATGGCGCCGATACCGACCGGGTTGATATCGTAGAGATGGCTGCGCTTGAACTCGATATGCGGCGGCGAGAGGCCAAGCGGCTTGTTGATCACGAGGTCGGCGACCACGGCCGCCATCCATGAAATGGCGATATTTGAATAGAGGCCGAGGATTTGGCCCAACGCCTGGAAAACATCCAGTTCCATGAGCAGCAAGGCGATCAGAATGTTGAAGACAACCCAGACGACGCGTCCGGGATGACTGTGCGTCAAGCGGGCAAAAAAATTCGACCAGGCCAGCGACCCGGCATAGGCATTGGTTACATTGATCTTGAGCTGTGAAATGACAACAAAAAGAACGGTTGCTGCTATGGCCAGCGACGTATTGCTGAACACATGGGAAAAGCCGATCAGGTACATCTGGTTCGGATCAACCGCCTTTTCGACGGGAACGGCGTTGCGCAAGGCGAGATAGGCGAGCAGGGCGCCGCCGAGCATTTTTGCCACGCCAGGAAGAACCCAGCCGGGGCCCCCGAGCACCAGGGCCAGCCACCAGCGGTTGCGGTTCTTTGCGGTGCGCTCCGGCATGAAGCGCAGGTAGTCCGCCTGTTCGCCCATTTGCGTGACGAGTGCGATACCGACGGTAAGTGCTGCGCCAAACAGCGGCATGCTGAATGCGCCGCCCAGTCCCTTTTCCCCTGCGTAGCCTGTCAGCTCGCTCAGGACTTCGGGTTCCTGCCACAGCAGGAAAGCGTACGGAAGAATCAGCAAGGCCAGCCACAGCGGCTGCGTCCACGCTTGCAGGCGGCTGATGGCGGTGACCCCGTGCGTGACGAGGGGAATGACCACCAGTGCGCAGATCAGGTAACCCCACGCCGGGGGAATATGGAAGGCGAGTTCCAGCGCGTAGGCCATGATCGCCGCTTCCAGCGCGAAGAAGATGAAGGTGAATGACGCATAGATCAGCGACGTGACGGTCGAGCCGATATAGCCAAAGCCCGCGCCACGTGTCAGCAGGTCCATGTCCAGCCCGTAGCGAGCAGCGGCGTGACTGATCGGCAACCCGATCAGGAAAATGATCAGGCCGGTTGCCAGAATGGCCCAGAAGGCGTTTATGAAACCACCATTGACCAGCATGGTCGCGCCCACGGCTTCGAGCACCAGAAAGGATGAGGCGCCAAAAGCGGTGTTGGCCACCCGCATTTCCGACCACTTGCGAAAACTGCGCGGTGTGAAACGCAAGGCGTAATCTTCGAGCGTTTCGTTGGCCACCCAGGTGTTGTAGTCGCGCCGAATCTTTACGACACGCTGCGGGGGCTCCGTGGTAGCTTCTGGCGAGAACGGGCTGGTCATAACGGGCAGGCACTGAAAAAGAGCCCCGATTGTAACCTCCGGGTGTCGTGCTGGAGGTTCCGTGGTCTAGTGCGTCAGGCGGTGGCAGGTGGCTTCTCGTGCCACAACTGTTGTGGCGAGTGTCATCGAAACAAAGCGTGCTTCTCGATTGCCCGCGCTTGTTCGACAAGCCGTCCTGCCCAATGGGTGGATGGCATCAGTTCATGGGTATGGAATTCGGCGTAAGCTACGGCCAGATGTTGTAACCGTCACTCCGGCAAACAGGTTTTGCTCATTGGCGAGCGGCCGGGATGGAATTGAGAGGTTGCGGATTTGAACGCGGATGGATGCTCAGCGCGAATTTACAGGTGACATCAGCATGACTTGCAGTAATCTGTTACCCCGATTGAGTAACCATGAAACTGATTTGCGGGTGCCTGAGGCGATCAGGTTACCCAATGCGATGCTACGTTCTCTACGCGCCTTTTCGATGATCCTGTGGATGTTGATGTTGCTTTCCATGTTGCTACTCCTTGCATATCCCCGTGGTTCGGGTAGGCATGCAGTGTAAGAAGAATGTTGCATCGCAACAAACGATCAATTGTCAGCCGATGCATGAGAAAATATCAGCCGTATGAGTTATAGACTCCCCCCGCTGAACTCACTGCGCGCCTTTGAAGCGGCCGCGCGTCACCTCAGTTTCAAGAAGGCCAGCGAAGAGCTTGCCGTGACGCCGACCGCGATCAGCCATCAGATTCGTGGTCTTGAGGACTATCTGGGCTTTGCTCTGTTTCATCGACTGACGCGAGCTCTGGATCTGACAAATGAAGGCCGGGCAATGTTGCCGAAGGTACGCGAAGGTCTTGAATGCTTTGCGGAGTCCATCGAGAGCACACGACCTCGCGAGGCCGGTGGGCGTCTTCTGCTTTCAACGCCTCCCGCCTTTGCCTCGCGCTGGTTGATTCCTCATCTGCCCAAGTTCACTGCACGCCACCCGGAAATTGAATTGCATTTGAAATCTTCTCTGAAAACCATTGATCCTCCGGACGCAACAGTCGTTTCCGGTTTCGAGGCGATTGACGTGCGCGATGACGAATCAGTGCTGTCCGTTCGCTTCGGTCGCGGCCGTTATGCCGGCTGCCGGGTTGAGCGATTGTTTTCGCCGGCCTACACGGCAGTATGCAGTCCTCGACTGCTGACGGGAATGCGTCCGCTGAACGTACCCGCCGACCTGCGCTATCACGATCTTCTGCATGACGACACCATTCCGGAACAGATGGACCGACCGTCCTGGAGCGAGTGGCTCCAGCTCGCGGGTGTTGAAGGCCTCAATGACCATGACGGAACACATTTCAGTGACTCCAGCCTCGCATTGACCGCAGTTATCGATGGTCTTGGCATCGCATTGGCCTCCAAGCCGTTGGTTAGTGCCGAGGTGGCCGCGGGCCGCTTGGTGATCCCGTTCGATATTGTTGTCCGTCGACCTCAGGCATACTTTCTGGTTACGCCCGAAGCCGTTGCAGAGCGTCCCGTCATTCATGCTTTCAGCCAATGGCTGCTGGAAGAAGCGGCCAAGGTGCAAGAAGATCGGCCATGAGTTTCGTCGGTAATACTCACACCGGGAACAGGTACTGTTTGCCGTCTTGCAAAAAGGCAAGCTGCTTCAAAGACTGCGTTCCGGGACGTAATCCTGGAACGCAGTCATCAGGGCAATCGCGCTGCGGCCGGGACGCTCGGCTGACGATGCTCAGGCAGCCTTCGCGTTCTTCCCTCCGGTAGCGAGGCGGTTGACCCCGCTCATCAGCGCCTTGATCGAAGCCGTGACGATGTTGGCGTCCAGGCCGACACCGTAACACTCGCGGTCGCCTCCGGTTTGCGTGACTTCCATGAAAGCACACGCTTTGGCATCGCCCCCTTCGCGGCTGCTGCCCATCGAGCGCTCTTCATAACTACGCACCTGCAACGCAATACCGAGTTTGCGCAAGGCATGGACGGCGGCATCAATCGGGCCGTTGCCTACACCCGTCAGTTCATGGGTTTCACCATTCATCTGCAGCGTGAGGCGTATTCCCTGCGCCGTGCCTTCTTCATAGAGATGATGCTTGACATAACGAACGGGGTTAACGGTTTCAAGGTAAGTCTGCGAAAACAGCGCCCAGATTTTGGCTGCTTCCATCTCGCCACCATGCTGGTCGGTGTGGCGCTGAACCTCGGCCGAAAACTCGACCTGCAAGCGGCGCGGCATGACAACCCCGTATTCCGTTTCGAGCAGATAGGCGATGCCTCCCTTGCCCGACTGGCTATTGATGCGGATTACCGAATCGTAGCTGCGTCCAACGTCGGCCGGGTCGATCGGCAGATAAGGCAAATCCCAACGCGCCTCAGTTCCCTTCGCTGAAAATCCCTTCTTGATCGCATCCTGGTGCGTTCCGGAGAACGCGGTGAATACAAGATCGCCGACATAGGGATGACGCGGATGGATCGGCAATTGCGTGCAATACTCGAAGTTGCGGGCAACAGCGTTGATATCCGAAAAATCGAGATTCGGCGCAATACCCTGGGTATAGAGATTGAGCGCCAGCGTGACGAGGTCGACGTTGCCGGTGCGCTCTCCGTTGCCGAAAAGGCAACCCTCGACACGATCGGCGCCTGCCATCAAGCCGAGCTCAGTGGCAGCCACGGCGGTGCCGCGGTCATTGTGCGGGTGAAGGCTGATGAGGATGCTGTCGCGACGCGCAAGGTTGCGATGCATCCATTCGATCTGGTCAGCGTAGACGTTGGGCGTGGCTCTTTCCACCGTGGTCGGCAGATTGAGGATGATCTTGTTGTCCGGGGTGGCCCCCCAGGCGTCGGTAACCGCGTCGCATATCTCGAGCGCGAAGTCGAGCTCGGTGGCGGTAAATGTCTCTGGGCTGTATTCGAGCACCCATTCCGTCTCCGGATTCTGCTCGGCGAGCTGTTTGACGAGCTTGACGGCCGTTACGGCCATGGCCACCACCTCGGCTTTGCTCATGTTGAAGACGATTTCGCGGAACGGCTTCGAGGTGGCATTGTAAATGTGGACGATAGCGCGGCGAGCGCCTTTGAGCGACTCGAAGGTGCGGCGGATAAACTGTTCGCGAGCCGGGGCAAGCACCTCGATGGTCACGTCATCGGGAATATGCTTTTCCTCGATCAGCTTGCGAACGAAGTCGAAATCGGTCTGCGATGCCGATGGGAACGCCACCTCGATTTCCTTGAAACCCACTTCGCATAGCGTCTTGAACATGCGCATTTTGCGTTCGGCGTTCATTGGCTCGAAGAGCGCCTGATTGCCGTCACGCAGGTCTGTGCTCATCCAGACCGGTGCCGTAGTGATGGTACGGCTCGGCCACTGGCGATCCTCAATATCGACCGGTGGAAAGGCGGTGTATTTGGTGGCGGGTTGTTTCAACATCATTTCGTACTCCCAAGGTAGGCATGGAGGCCAGTTTCGATGGGGGAATGATACTCAATGAAGCGCAGCAGGTGCTTGCGTTATTTAAGCCGATCAGGCGCAAATGAAGCACAAAATTGCGAATAAATATAAAAACGTGTAATTTACTGGCTCAATGGCAAAACATAGGGCAATATGATGGAAATTGACCGCTTTGATCGGCAGATTTTGCAGATACTTCAGGTTGATGGACGTATCAGCAATCAGGACCTCGCCGACCGTATTGGACTTTCTCCGTCACCATGTTTAAGGCGCGTACGGACCCTTGAGGACTCCGGTGTGATTACGGGCTATCGTGCCCTGCTCAATGCCAAGGCGCTCGGTTATTCATTGATGGCGCTGATCTACATCTCCATGGACAAGCACACCCCCGAGCGCTTCGAACACTTCGAGAAGGATATCAGCCAGATATCTGAGGTGCTCGAATGCCTGTTGGTTACCGGTCAGGACGCGGATTACCAGATCAAGGTTGTCGTCAGGGATATGGACGCTTACCAGGAGCTCCTGCTCAATCGCATTACGCGCATACAGGGTGTGACCGGCGTGCATTCGAGTTTCGTGTTGCGCCGGGTAGTCGACAAGACTGCACTACCCGTGTGATCGGTTTTGGCGGAGGTGTTCCCGTATGTTCGAGTTCCGGAGGGAGTAACGGCCTTGCTCAGTCGGTTGCTGTGGCTAGGTCGTCCAACCGTCGATGTAGCAGAACCGCTGGCGCTTCAACGCGTTGGCATTGCCGCAACTCGCCGATCTGGCGGAAACCCAGCGTACGCTGATAGTAACGGGCATGGCGCGGATTCACTTCGATCACGGCATCGCTGGCCGCGAACATGTCCTTTCCGTAGTTCCGGGCAACCTGAAACAAAGCGGTCAGCAAGCCCTGCGAGCTGAAATCCGGATCAACAGCCAACCTAGTAACTTCACATACTACCCGGCCAGGTCGTCGCAAGCTGGCAAGCTCCGGTCCGTAAAGCGAATCCGCCAGCAAGCCATCCGGCGAATCACGACCAAGGGTAAGGGTTGCCACCACTTCGTCGTACTGCCAAGCGGCAAGAGTTACCCGGTTCGGGTCGTCCGGCCGGAGCCCGACCGCTTCGGTGCTATAACCGCGCCAAGTGTACATTTGCTGTACCAGCATGCTGGCCATGCCATGCTGGTGTGGGGTTCGTACCGGGCGAATGTTGTAACCACGGCTACGCGGCAGGAGCCCCCAAAGTGGCCGAAGTGACGGGAGCAGTTGATAGCCCCCATCGAACGGACGCGAAGTCAGCCCATCCAAAGAGAAAGCCATTTCTGGATACAGACTGGCGTTGATGGCGGTTTGCATGTGGTAATTCCGTTCGGGTTATTCAATAGTCCTCAACCTGCCGCCGCGTTGAGAGCGACGTAGGGTTCAATCGCAGGCTTGGACTGGGTGGCTGCCTTTCCGGAAATAACATTGATTTCCCCACAGAGTTCGCCACCCTCGTCGACAACCAGCTTGCCAAAGCGAATAGTTCCGCTGACCCGCCCTGTCGAATGAATGATCAATTGGGAACGAGCCGTCAGTTCGCCTTCGAATGTGCCATGAATCTCGGCGATATCGATACTGACCGTACCGGCGAAAGAGCCGTTCTCGGCGATCCGGATGACGCGGCTATCCATGGTTGCTTCCACCCTTCCTTCAACGACCAAGGTGTCGCAGTCCAGAATTTCCGCCCCCTTGAGTTTGACGTCGGGACCCACGATCAATCGAGCGCCCATAACATTATCTGTTGTGGATGATGATTCTCTGGGTGTGGTGGCGACAGCGGGGGCAGGGGCGTTCGCGGCTGTCGGCGACTGGGTCGCCGCAGGTTTTTCGGCGGTCTCTTTTTCGACAACTGCGTTCTTGTCGGGAGTTGCTCTTGAGTTCTGCGAGCTGTAACCGAGTACGGGTTGGGAATCACGACGGGTGATGGGCTCGTTACGGCCAAAGACACTGGGTTTGTTGAACATCATTTTTCCTTCTCGCTGGTGTGAAATCCTCGATTGGAGGACCGTAGCGAGATATGTGCCAGATTTTTATAACTCATATAAAACAATAAGATACAATGATTCATTAAATTATAGCGTTAGATTCTACTCCGAACTTGTCGGGGAATGGCGACAAATGTGCCGATCAATTTGCGAAACGTCTGCATGCACAGCAACTTGCGTTGTCGCCAAACAGCGACAACGCATCTAACTACATGATTAAAAGCGACAAATATTTCTGCGAATGACTTGATTCAGGCTTTCGGCTTGTCTATTTGTCCGGCAAAATGTGAGAAAGGTGGTTTAAACTGCCCGCCAATCATGTCGACAATCAGAATCGCCGTTATTCCCGTGCGTGCGGGGAACCAGAAGTGTTCGACTGGATTCCGGGTCGGGCATGGAAAAACGAACCCGGTCAATCGTTCTCGCAATGACTTTGTTCGCTTTGTCCCGACAGGGCAAATATGATACGAATTTCGTTCCGCCAGAGCATGCTGTCTGGATTCCTGTTAATTACATTGCTGCTCAGCTGGGCTGCGGTGCGAAACTGGCTTGAGCTCGAACGCTTTGTCGAACAGAGCCGGCGAGGCAGCGAACTGGCGCTTCAACTTAGTGCCTCGATACGCGAACTCGCGGAGCGGACAGTCGATCTTGAACGCAGTTCGCGTCAGTTCATTGTCCTGAACGATTCAGCATTGCTTGGGCGTTTCGATGAGAATGTGGCCCACTCCCTCGTTGTTGTGGAGCGTTTGGAGTCGACCCCGGGCAGGCCTTTGGGCGAACTCCCCAGAGTCTGGCGTCAGGCGGTCGAACAGCTCAGTCAGAGCCTTCATCAATCAACACCTCAGCCTGAGCTGGTCCCAGAAGTTGTATCCGTTCTGAACAGGCTTTCGGAGCTGAACGATGAATTGGGACTCAATGCCCGGCGGTGGATCGACGAACGGCATGCGACGATGCTGGTTGAACTGGAACAGAGCCGCCAGCATCTCACCCGTCTTGTGGCGGCGGCCGTAGCCGGAGCTTTTCTGGTTGCACTGGCGATGAGTTGGTGGCTTGCCCGACCCGTGGGCCGTCTCGAACGGTCGATCGAGCGTTTGGGCGAGAGCCGATTTGACGAGCCCGTGATGGTTAACGGACCGGATGACCTGAGGCGAGTGGGGCGCCGCCTGGACTGGCTGAGATTGCGTTTGAGTGATCTTGAATCGGGCCGAGAGCGGACTCTGCGCCACGTCTCGCATGAGTTGAAAACGCCACTGACGGCATTGCGCGAAGGCATCGCCCTGTTGCAGGAAGAGGTGGTCGGGCCTCTTGAAGGATCTCAGAAGGAAGTCGTGGATATCCTGCAGGACAACGTAATAACGCTTCAGAGAGATATTGAAAGCCTGTTGCGGCTCAATGCCGTTTCCTTTGAGGCGCGTCGCTTATGCTATCGACCGCTGGCTCTTAGGAAACTGCTGGAGGACGTTGTTCGGGGTCGGGAATTGCAAATTCAGTCGCGCCATCTGAGCGTGCACTGCGAAGCTCCGGCAATAACGCGACAACTCGATGGTGAGAAATTGCAGGTGGCTCTCGATAATCTTCTCTCGAATGCGATCGATTTCAGTCCTGAAGGAGGTGCTATCCGCCTGGAGGCGGTGCAGACGGACAACGGCATTAGCATCGCTTGCATTGACAAAGGGCCGGGCATTGCGGCCGAGGATGCCGAGCGCATCTTTGAGCCATTTGTTCAGGGCGCACGCCCCTCGCCTGTGCCGCGGAAGGGCAGCGGCGTGGGCTTGTCTATCGTCCGCGAACTGATGACGGCCATGGGCGGGCGGGTGCTGCTGGCGCCCTGCAGCGGTGACGCAGCCGGAGCAAATTTTCAGATTGAGGTGCCCTGTGAACGGTAGCTTTAAAAAGGTGAATCCATGAAGGCCTGTCGATTGAGCGTGGGATTTCCGGTGTTTGTGCTGCTTGCCTCCACCCTGCTTGCCGGCTGCGTCACGCCTCCGGTACCGGTGGACGAAAAGCACGCCAAGCACGCCAAGTACGCCACTGTTGACGAGTCGGCGATGCTGCCGCTGCTGGGTTATTTCCAACTGCTTCAACGTATGTCGCCGCAGGAGTTGGCGCGTGAGCGGATTGTTCTCGCGGCTATGCCGCAGACCCCGGTAACCCTTGTCCGTATGGCGGCACTGTTGGGGCAACCACGTGCGCCGATGGACCTCTCTCGGGCACTTGGCTTGCTGGAAAGCGTACTCAAATCCACGGAGCCTGTGGCGGTCAGTTTGCTTCCTCTGGCCCGGACAATGACGGTTCAGTATCAGGAGCGATTGAAACTTGAGCAGCAGAACGAAAAACTTCTTCAGCAGTTGAAGGAAAGCCAACGCCGTAGCGGCGAGCTCCAGGAGAAGCTGGATGCCCTGGCCGATATCGAACGCTCGCTTCCAGCGCGCCCGACAGCGGGCGATACCCTTCCCGGAGCAACGCGATGAATCCCGTGTCGAAACCTGTAGCCAAGTCCGGCTCCGCCCACATCCTGGTCATTGACGACGACCAGGACTTACTTCGGCTCCTCTCGATGCGCGTACATGCCTGGGGATACCGTGTATCTACGGCAGTCTCTGCCGAGGAAGGCCTGGCGCGGATCGCCGTCGAGCCGCCGCAACTGGTGCTCAGCGATATTCGCCTGCCGGGCAAGGATGGGCTAGCCCTGTTTGACGAGATTCGGTCTACCCGGCCTACGCTGCCGGTCATCCTGCTGACCGCCCACGGAACGATTCCCGACGCAGTGCAGGCAATGTCGCGGGGAGTTTTCGGCTATCTGACCAAGCCTTTCGACAGCAAGGTGCTGCACGAGAAGATTCAGCAGGCCCTGCAGCTCTCCCAGGTCAGTGCCGGCCAGGAGACGGGCAATGGCGAGACCTGGCGCGAGGGTATTGTCTTCCGTAGCAGCCGCATGGCCGAATTGATGGAAGAAGCCCGTGTGGTGGCTGCTTCGGATGCCAGCGTTCTCATCAGAGGTGAGAGCGGAACGGGCAAGGAAGTCCTAGCGCGGGCCATCCACCGGGCCAGCCCGCGCGCCAAGGCGCCCTTCGTGGCTATCAACTGCAGTGCGATTCCGGAGCAGCTTCTGGAGTCCGAATTGTTCGGCCACGTCCGGGGTGCATTTACCGGCGCTGCCAGCAATCACGTTGGTCTGTTTCAGGCCGCCGACGGCGGGACCTTGTTCCTTGACGAAATCGGCGATATGCCACTGGCGCTGCAGGTCAAGTTGCTGCGAGTGCTGCAGGATCGGGCAGTGCGGGCGGTAGGATCAACCCGCTCGGAGCCCGTGGACGTTCGGGTTCTTTCCGCTACCCACCGTGACCTGGAAGCTGCCATGTCGGAAGGACTTTTCCGCGAGGATTTATACTATCGCTTGGACGTCGTTACCATGGTGCTGCCGTGTCTGGACGACCGGCGCGAGGACATTCCGCTTCTGGCGGCTTACTTCGTCCAGCAGCTGGTCAAGAAATATGATAAGGGTATTACCGGAATTGCACCGGAAGCCCTTGAAGTACTGGCAAGTGCGTCCTGGCCAGGCAATGTCCGGCAGCTCTACAATGTGGTGGAACAGTCCTGTGCCCTGGCGACTACGCCGCTCATCACCCTGACCCTTGTCCAGCGTGCCCTGCGGGTGCCGACCATGGAGGCGCTGTCCTACGCCGATGCCAAGCAGCGCTTTGAACGCAACTATCTGGTGCAACTCCTCAAACTGACCGATGGGAGCGTGGCGGACGCTGCTCGAATCGCCGATCGCAATCGAACCGAGTTCTACAGGCTTCTGCAGAAACACGAACTCACACCGGACATGTTTCGAGGCGCTTCCGGCAACGCCGGGGTGGCTGACCGGTAGTCAAGAGCGGTTATTAATCAGGCCGTTGCGGAGGCTGCTCAAAGCGGTAGCTAGCGCTGGAGCGAGTCACAGTTGCGGCAACAGGCCTGTCGGCGCAGGATTACTTGCGCGTATCCGGCAAGCCGGCCTTCCTGGCCAGCGCGTGTGCTCTCGCCTCGAAGGCGGATACCATGCTGGTTGCCATCGGCATGATAAGAACCTTGATGATCGGTTTGAGGAGCAGTAAGCGGGTCTCGCAGTCAAGCTCGAAGTCGACCTGGCAGTGGTCATTGTCCAGAGCTGAGAAATTCCATCGAATGTGAAAACGTGAGAAGGAGCGATCCTCGGAAATGACGGTGATGGCGCGTGGCCGATCGAGCTTCGTCCGTGTCCTGAAGCGATGCGTCAGTAGGCCAAGCGCCAGGCTCTGCTCGGTCTCGTAGGTGTCCTCATGACGGCTGATGATCCTCGCTGCGCTCACCAGCGGCAGGAACTCCGGATAGCGCTCGACATCTGCAACGATATCGTACAAGTATTCGGGTGATCGAGCTATGGCGCGGGTTTCGCGATGGGTTGCCATTTAGATTGCCTTCCTGTTGTCTGCCCATTGTTGTTCTGATGGCCCGAGTTCTCGCGGAGAATTGTCATCGCATTTCGCGTGTTCGTCGGTTCATGATCGCAACCCTGATTCTACCCTGTGAACGTGGTTTGACACTTCGCCGCTGCTCCGAATGGTCTGAAACCGAGGGCTCTTGCAGGACTGCCCCGAGTATCCCGGTGATCCGCACTACTGGTTGATTCCAAAGGGCGTCACATGATTATTTCGTGCTCGCCTTGAGATTCCGATTCGTCATCTTGTAAAATGTGCGCCGGGCGAACCTTTGACTCTTGTTTATCCCGCAACAATCCGGCCTTGAGTCCAGTGTTTTCAGACTTTCGATACATCGACGCCCAGACGTTCTCACAACCAATATCTCACCGCAGCTACGTTTCGCACTCACGGTGGTGAAACTGACTGCCAGCAATACAGGTACCTATGAATCCCCACAATGAAAAAAAGCTGCACCCGCTGTCCTGGCTGATTTTCAGCTCACGCTGGATGCAACTTCCCTTGTACCTGGGCCTGATTTTCGCCCAGGGTGTCTATGTCATCCTCTTCATCAAGGAATTGTTCCATCTGATTGCTGGTGCCACCAACCTGAGTGAGCAACTCATCATGTTGGCCGTATTGGGTTTGATCGACGTCGTGATGATTTCCAACCTGCTCGTCATGGTCATCGTCGGGGGGTATGAGACTTTTGTGTCACGGCTGAATTTGAAAGGACATCCGGATGAACCGGAATGGCTCAGCCACGTCAACGCCTCGGTGCTGAAAGTCAAATTGGCCATGGCCATCATCGGCATCAGCTCAATTCATCTGTTGAAGACATTCATCGCCATAAGCACGCTTGGATCTGAAAATTCCAACTACACTGAGGCTGGTGCGATGTGGCAAACCATTATCCATATGGTTTTCATTCTCTCGGCGATGGGTATTGCCTATACCGATCGTTTGATGTCGAATGCCCTTGAGGATTCAAAAACAAGGCATTGATGTTGTGAAAATGTATCGCCTGCCAGCCATCAGCGGTATTCCATAAAGCGAGCGGGATAACGGTTGGTTGCCCAGGCCAGAAAGATGTACTTGATCGTCTTGCCGATACCAACTGCAAACAGAACGCCGGGTGGCGACGGGTTGACGAGCGAATAGAGAAGTAGTGCCGGCGTCTGCGGCATGGGTGATCCGGCAATGATCATCAAGGCAATGAGGCCATAATTTTCCAGCCACTCGCTTACATGCTGCAAGGTTTCGGAATCGAGCAAATCCGGATAGCGTTGGTTCACCATCTCCCAGCCAAGGTGATGGAATAGTTCAACCAGCACGGTGGCCCCAATACCGCTGGCCAGGCCACATAACAGGCCGATAATCAGCCAGCGCCGGGGGGCGACAAGCACGGCGGGAATCAGTACGAGTACGAACGGAAACGAAAAGGTCGTCGTGGAAATGAAAGCGATGAGGGCTACCACTAGCGGGTAATAACGGTGTTCGGCACTCAGGTCGAGGAATCGCCGCAACCAGGCGGGAATGTGAGGGTGCTTCATGGCTGATAGAACCGTTTCCGTGATTTTGCTGTGATCGCTGCAATGCGGTCAGGTAAAGATTCGGGATCGTCTTGCGCTTCGCGCTGACAAAGGGCAATTCTACCGAACGAGTCATTAATGTATGCATCTCTATTCATACGTAGTCAAGACATCCTCTCCACCGAGGCTGTTGCGGTGGCATCGCGCTTAGGAGGCTTTCGATGATATTCATAAAATCTTCGGCACTTTTGGCACGTCGGCGGACGAAATGATGAACAAGATTCTTGCTGGCCTGTTTTCGGGACTGATGGCTGTGTTTCTGCCGGCTTGCGATGGCATCAACATGGCGAAACTGAAGCCCGGCATTTCGACGGTGCAGGATGTGCGCGAAATCATGGGGCCACCGACGATGGAATGGCAGGATGCCGACGGCACCCTGACCTGGGAGTATCCGCGTACGCCCCAGGGAATCGTCAACTACATGATCGAGTTCGGCCCGGACAAGGTGTTGCGCGAGATTCGGCAGGTGCTGACCGAGGAGAATTTCGGCAAGGTCCACGCAGGCATGAGCAGGGAGGATGTGCGCCGTTTGCTGGGCCAACCGGCGCACGAACTCTACTTCCCGCTCAAGAAGGAGCACGTCTGGGACTGGAAAACGAAAGTTGATGCGGGTATGGACTGGTATTTCAACGTGCATTTCGATGAGTCGTGGCGTGTGTTGCGGACGAGCACCAATTTCGTGGCCGGGGGCTGACGTAACGCTAGGCAAGGTGGATCAAGCGAAACAAATCGTATGGTTCCATCGTGTGCTGTTGCCTGTGTGAGACGCGCTGTGGATTGACAATCAACGGCTTGGCGCGTAGATTTGCGCCCTTGCCCGACGTCGTTAGCGGGTTCGCGCCGATTTGATCTCATTAGATTGCGGGCGCGTTAGAAATGCCGCTAAAGCGTGACCGGACACGAAACGAAAACCCGTCGAGCTTTGCGCCGACGGGTTTTTTGCATTCCGCAGCGCACTGATCTGACACCCGACATCTTTTAGGGAATCACCATGCAGCCCGACCGCACAGCCGAACTGAAAGCCTTGCTCGAACAACGCATTCTCATCCTCGACGGCGCGATGGGCACAATGATTCAGCGCCACGGACTGAAAGAGAGCGATTATCGCGGCACGCGCTTCGCCGAGCACGAGCACGACCTGAAGGGCAACAACGACCTGTTACTGTTGACGCGACCCGAGATCATTCGCGGTATTCACGCCGAGTATCTTGCCGCCGGTGCTGACATCGTCGAAACCAATACCTTCAATGCTACTGCGGTTTCGCAAGCCGACTACAAGCTTGAAAGCATTGTGTATGAGCTGAACTTCGCCGGCGCAAAGCTCGCCAGAGAGGTGTGCGACGAATTCACCACGGATGATCCAGCCAAGCCGCGCTTTGTCGCTGGCGTGCTCGGCCCGACTTCGCGCACGGCGTCGATCTCGCCAGACGTGAATGATCCGGGCTATCGCAACACCAGCTTTGATCAACTGGTCGACACCTACAGTGAAGCCATCCGCGGCCTTTGCGATGGCGGTGCCGACATCCTGCTGGTCGAAACGATCTTCGACACGCTCAACGCCAAGGCCGCGCTGTTCTCGATCGAGCAGCATTTCGAGAAGGCCGGTCGGCGTTGGCCGGTGATGATTTCCGGAACGATCACCGACGCCTCCGGCCGCACGCTGTCCGGCCAGACGGCCGAGGCCTTCTGGAACTCGTTGCGCCACATCCGGCCGCTTTCCTTCGGCCTCAATTGCGCGCTCGGTGCCGCCGAACTGCGCCAGTA
>NZ_FLQY01000102.1 GCF_900089945.1 Candidatus Propionivibrio aalborgensis
CAAGGCGGCCATAGGCGTCAGCCGCTTCGAGAAAATCGACTTCTTCTTCGGGAAAATCAAGCGTTGCCTCAACCAATGCTCGCAGTTCGATCAATTGCTCAAGCAGCACATTGACCTCGTTCGAGAATTCGCCCTGCAGTGAACGGACAGCGCTACGCGCGGCCGTTGTAGTGGCCGCATCGATCAGATCGATTACCGCTTCAGCTTGAGCCAGGTCGAGCTTTCCGTTGTGATAGGCACGGCGGGTAAATTCGCCTGGCTCGGCCAATCGAGCACCTAGATCAAGGCACCGGGCGAGCAGCATCTGCATTACGACCGCACCGCCATGTCCCTGCAATTCGAGAACATCCTCGCCGGTAAATGAGCACGGGGCGGGGAAGTAGATAAGCAGTCCGCTGTCGATTGAGCTACCGTCAGCCGCACGAAAATCGACCAGCGTTGCCTGGCGGGCCCGTAGCTGTTTACCACTCAGTGCGCGGGCAAAGTCCAGCAGGCCGCCGCCGGAAATGCGGATAACGCCGATGCCGCCACGGCCGGTAGCCGTAGCGATAGCTGCGATGGTCTCCGGGTACGGGCCGGAATCAGGCCTTGGCGTCGTTGGCGGCTTTTCCGCCACGTTCGATCATCCGGGTGATCTGCCATTGCTGGGCAATTGAAAGGACGTTATTGACCACCCAGTACAGCACCAAACCGGCAGGGAAGAAGAAGAACATGGCGCCGAAAATGAATGGCATATACGCCGTGATTTTGGCCTGAATGGGATCGGGCGGCTTCGGATTGAGCTTGGTCTGTATCATCATGGTGAGTACCATGATCACCGGCAGAACGTAGTACGGATCCTGCGTGGACAAATCCGTAATCCACAGAATCCAAGGCGCATCCCGCATTTCGACGGCACCCAGTAGCGCCCAGTAAAGTGCGATAAAGACAGGAATCTGCACCAGAATCGGCAAGCAACCGCCAAGCGGATTGATCTTCTCTGTCTTGTAGAGATTCATCATCTCTTGGTTCAGACGCTGTTTGTCGTCACCGTAACGGTCCCTCAATGCTGTCAAACGAGGGGTGACAGCCTTCATCTTGGCCATCGATTTGTAGCTGGCCGCGGACAAAGGGAAGAAGATCGCCTTGATGCCAATCGTTAACAAGACTATGGCCCAACCCCAGTTGCCGACAATCTTGTGGATGAAATCCAGACACCAGAAAATCGGGGCGGCAACAATGGTCAGCCAGCCGTAGTCGACAACCAAGGGCAGGCCCTGGGCATCGATACCACCATCCGCCACCGGCTTGGCAAGTTGTTCGAGTCTCGACTGGATCTGTGGTCCGGCAAAAAGTGAGGTCGACTGAGTGATCTTAGCGCCTGGCGCGACAACCGGAATCGGGACAATAACGCCGGCCGTAACCGCCGGATTGACCCCACCCTCCAGATTACGGACATAAAACTCGCGTGACAGCTTTTCCTGTGGAATCCACGCCGATACAAAATAGTGCTGCACCATTGCTATCCAACCGTTATCGGCCATAGCATTGAACTTGGCCTTGCCCTTTTCGATATCGGGGAAGGGTATCTTTTGATACTTGTCCTGCTCCGTGTACACCGCGGGTCCGGTAAAGGTGCTGACCATCATGTTTTCACCTGCCGGCGCTACCGTATCGCGCTGCAATTGATAGTAGGCATGCGTGGATAATTCCTTGTTACTGCCATTGTCAATTTCATAGTCGACATTAATCAGGTAGCTGCCACGGGTGAAGGTATAAACTTTGGCTACCTTGACACCGCCTGCAGCGGGCGCTTCCAGCCGAAGCTTGACCGTTTTCGCGTCGGGCGCAAGTTCACGATTTCCATCAACAACGGTGAATTTCGTTTTGTGATTTGGTAGGTTTTCACCGATCAAACCACTTTGCGCGGCATACTGGTGTTTCGCTGAAAAGAGCGAGAATTTCTTCTTCTTGTCATCGATCGCCTTGTAGTTATTCAGCTCGAGGCCGACGATATCCCCACCCTGCGTTGAGATATCGGCAGTAAAGAGATCCGTATTGACGCTAACGATTTCGCCCACTGCAACCGCTGACTTGGCGGAAACCACTGGCACAGAAACAGGGCTTGCCGGAGAGGCTTGTGTTGCAGACGGCACCGGGACAGGAGAACCATCCGCGGCGACGGTAACGGCGGCTATCTGAGCCGCCACCTTGGGCTGGTTGTATTTTTGCCAGGCGTCCCAGAGCATGACCAGCGAGAACGAAAAAACTAATAAAAGGATCAGGCGTCGGTTATCCATGAACGACCTATGCAATTGAGACTTCAGGGTACGGGATCAAAACCGCCCGGGTTCCACGGGTGGCAACGGGATATGCGTGCAAGTACAAGACGTGTGCCTCTGAATGCCCCGTGTTTTTCCACCGCTTCGGCTGCATACTCCGAGCAGCTCGGAAAAAATCGGCAACGACGGCCAAGAAAAGGGCTGATTGCGTATTTGTAGATGCGAATCAGTGCCAGCAGCAACAATTTCATCGGCTCATCGTTCGGGTGAGATCATTTTGCCCAGCAAGCCCCGGATTTCTTCGTTCAGGACTCGCCGGTCCAGTGGTTCCGGCTTTGCCGCCAAGCGTAGAATCAGATCCCGCGAACGTAGGCGACAATGCATGAGGCGGAAGTTTTCTCGGGCCAGTCGCCGGACAAGGTTTCTATCTACCGAACGTTTCAGATATCGTTTTGCAACGACTAGCCCCAATCGGGCACCGGGTACTTCTTCGGCCACCCTAGTCCGGTAATGTAACAGGAAATGAGTGCTCCTAATCGCCTTCCTGAAACCAAAAACGGATGAATAGTCATCCGTTCGAATAAGACGCTGGTCCCTGGGGAACGCGAAATTTGAAACTTGATGTTCGCCTGCCAGTTTGGAGGCGTTCAAACGGCCAAACGATGACGGCCTTTAGCGCGACGCGCGCGAATCACAGCCCGACCGCTACGGGTAGCCATACGGACAAGAAAGCCGTGGGTGCGCTTGCGGCGTGTAACCGAGGGTTGATAGGTACGTTTCATGAGTAGTTCCTTGAATTCATTACAAAGCAGGTCGGCAATTAGACATTGTCAGGGTTGCTTTTGTCAAGACCAATTAGGTTCACCGGTCCAACAATATGAGCGAGCTGTGGATAACTTTCAGCCGAAGGGTTAGAATCATCCCTTCCTAAAAAGCTCAAAAACCTGCTGGAAAAGGAAATCGAGTAGCGATTTTTTTCTCCAAGCCAGCACCTGACCGGAATCCTATTAGATTGTAGATTGCAAACATGAGTAGTTTCTGGATCGCCTGCCTGAGCCAGTTTGAACAAGAACTTCCGCCTCAGCAATTCAATACTTGGATTCGTCCACTTCGACTTGAAGGTGAAGATGATTTCGCCAATGGTATGCGCCTGCTTGCGCCCAACGGTTTCATTCTGAAGTGGGTAAAGGAACGCTACCTGACTCGTATTGAAGAACTCGGGAGTGCGTTCTTCTCCACACCTGTCAGGGTTTCATTGATTCTGGGCGAGCGCACAACAGTTAACCATGAACCCTCACCGTCGTCCTCAACGCAACAAGTTGCGCCAACAGAAAACCCCGACAAACTGAAAAGTAGTCCGTTGGCCCCTCAGATTCGGTCACTGGAAAAGAAGTCTTCTCATTACGAAACAACTCGTCTTATTTCCGGTTTTACCTTCGATAACCTGATCGTCGGAAAAGCTAATGACCTGGCGCGAGCCGCTTCGGCACAAGTCTCAATTAACCCAGGGGGCGCTGCCTATAACCCGCTGTTCATTTATGGGGGAGCCGGCCTTGGGAAGACCCACCTTATTCACGCAATAGGCAATCGTATTCTCGAACAGAATCATGTAAAAGTTGTTCGTTATGTACATGCTGAGGATTATTACTCGGATGTGGTGCGTGCTTATCAGACCAAATCGTTTGATGCTTTCAAGCGTTACTATCGATCCCTTGATGTGCTGTTGCTTGACGACGTGCAGTTCTTCAATGGAAAGAACCGGACTCAGGAAGAATTCTTCTTTGTTTTCAACGCACTAATTGAAGCAAAAAAGCAGATTGTCATATCGTGCGATACGTATCCGAAGGATATTTCTGGTTTGGAAGACCGCCTGATTACCCGCTTCGATTGGGGTCTAACGGTTCAGATCGAACCCCCGGAAATCGAGATGCGCGTCGCCATTCTGAAGAAGAAAGCAGAAGTTGAAAACGTTGATCTCGACGATGAAGTCGCTTTTTATATTGCCAAACACCTTAGATCCAATGTTCGTGAACTCGAAGGCGCCCTCAAAAAGGTACTTGCCTACGCGTCTTTCCATGGCCTGAAAATCGATCTTGATCTTGCGAAAACCTCTCTGAAAGATCTGATTGGCGCAGTTAATAGGCAGATTACCGTTGAAAACATCCAGAAAACAGTCGCAGATTACTTCAAGATCAAAGTATCAGACCTGTTCTCAAAGAAGCGTACGCGCCAGATTGTTCGCCCGCGACAGGTCGCCATGTGGCTCGCTAAGAATCTAACATCGCAAAGCTATCCGTCTATTGGAGAGGCGTTTGGTGGTCGTGACCATACAACCGTTTTACATGCTGTGCGCACAATTGAAATGCTTCGTGGGAAGGATAACGAGCTAAACCACGATGTTCACTTGCTGCTGCAGGTATTGAAAGGCTAATGAAAACATGTAGAAGTTCATGCATTGGCTGTGAACAATAAGTGCATAAGGTCTGAATTACGAGTGTGTTAACAACTTGTTCTTTTTTATCCACAAGAGGATACAGAGCCTTTACAGTCTGTTTTTTTGCTCTAAGTAGATGATAATTAATGATAAATTGTTTATATCCCTAAAGTTGTCTTTGATATTATCTTTATAGGATTTATATATATGCTTTTTATTAAAACCCAACGTGACGCACTGTTGACACCTTTGCAGTCTGTTTCCGGAATTGTTGAGAAAAGACATACGCTGCCAATTCTGTCGAATGTGTTGCTTGAGAAGAAGGCAGATATATTGACCTTGGTGGCTACCGATATCGAGATCCAGATCACTACTTCGACTGGTGGCGCCGTCGGCGATGGTGATGGGGCGGTAACCGTAGGCGCGCGGAAACTTCAGGATATTCTTCGATCCTTGCCGGATAGTTCAGAAGTAAGTTTGAACCTTGAGGATAAGCGTTTGCAGGTTCGAGCCGGAAAGAGCCGTTTTGTTCTGCAGACTTTGCCAGCCGATGATTTCCCTCGTATGGCATTGTCGGATGGTGAGCAGAAGAAAATTTCGACTACACAAAAGCAGTTTCGCCAATTGTTGGGACAGACACAGTTTTCAATGGCCTCACAGGATGTTCGCTACTATCTGAACGGTTTGCTGCTTCTGGTCGATGGTAGCGAGTTGCGTGCCGTAGCCACCGACGGCCACCGACTGGCTTACGCGAGCATACCGCTGGAAGGAGGCGAACCGACGTCACCCCGCCTGGAGCTGATTTTGCCGCGAAAGACTGTGCTTGAGCTGAACCGTTTGCTTGCTGACAACGATGATCCTTTACTGATTGAAATTACTGCGAACCAAGTGCGCTTTCAGTTTGGGCAGGTCAATCTTGTTTCCAAGTTAATCGACGGAAAATTCCCGGATTACGAGCGAGTGATTCCGGCTACCCTCAAGAACGTGGTTGTGCTAAATCGTGCAGCGTTATTGCAGTCGATGGTCCGTGCTGCAATTCTGACCAATGAGAAATTTCGTGGTGTTCGCTTGGTTCTCACCGCAGGCAGCATGAAGATAATGGCTGCGAATGCCGAACAGGAAGAAGCGCAGGAAGAAATCGAGGTTGACTACAATGGCGATTCGATCGACGTCGGATTCAATGTGGGTTATCTGCTTGATGTTCTGAACAATACTTCGGTAGAAACCGTTGAATGGGGTTTCAATGACGCGAACTCGAGTGCTTTGTTGACGATTCCGGGTAATGATCGATTCAAGTACGTCGTGATGCCAATGCGCATTTAAGGAATCATTGATTGAAGTATGTTTCACGTGAAACAGAAATTGGATAAAGCATGAACGAAGAGAATAGCCAGAACGCTTACGATGAATCGAGCATTCAGCAGCTCGAAGGTCTTGAGGCTGTTCGCAAGCGCCCCGGAATGTACATCGGCGATACCTCCGATGGTACGGGTCTGCACCATATGGTATTTGAAGTCGTTGACAATGCTATCGACGAAGCGTTGGCGGGGTTTTGTGATGATATTGTGATCACGATTCATGCTGACAATTCGGTTTCTGTAACCGATAACGGTCGTGGTATTCCAACAGGCGTCAAATTCGACGACAAGCATGAACCAAAACGTACAGCCGCTGAAATCGTAATGTGCGTGCTGCATGCCGGGGGAAAATTCAACCAGAATTCTTACAAGGTTTCTGGCGGTCTGCACGGGGTGGGTGTTTCCTGCGTCAATGGGTTATCCCGGTGGCTTCGGCTGACAATCCGGCGCGACGGAAAAAAATATCAGTTGGATTTCAATAGGGGCGTTGCGGTTGACCGCTTGATAGAGATTCAGAATGGCGTCGAAGTGTCACCGCTCAAGGTTATTGGCGAGACGGAAAAGCGTGGAACAGAAGTGCACTTCATGGCCGACGAAGAAATCTTTGGCCAAGTCGAGTTCCACTACGAGATTATCGCCAAACGTCTGCGTGAGCTTTCTTTCCTGAATAATGGAGTGAAAATTCGCCTGCTTGATCAACGTACCGGAAAGGAAGAGGATTTTGCCTTTTTGGGTGGTGTGAAAGGCTTCGTCGAGTACATCAATCGGACGAAAACGGTTCTGCACCCTAATGTTTTCAGTTCAATAGGTGAATCGACCACCCCGAACGGCGTGATTGGTGTCGAGGTTGCGATGCAGTGGAACGACACCTATGCTGAGCAGGTGCTGTGTTTCACCAACAACATCCCGCAGTCGGATGGCGGAACTCACATGACCGGCTTGCGCGCAGCAATGACGCGTGTACTGAATAAGTACATTGATGAGCACGATATCGCAAAAAAGGCCAAAGTCGACATCACCAGCGATGATATGCGCGAGGGGCTCGTTTGTGTGCTCTCGGTAAAAATGCCGGATCCGAAGTTTGCTTCACAGACCAAGATGAAGCTGGTTTCTTCTGAAGCGCGTCCGGCAGTTGAAGAAGTCGTCGCGGCCAGGCTGACCGAATTCTTGCAGGAGCGGCCGCTTGACGCGAAGGTCATTACCGGCAAAATTGTTGAGGCAGCACGGGCACGTGACGCCGCTCGCAAAGCACGTGAGATGACACGCCGAAAAGGGCTGCTGGATGGGGTTGGGCTGCCGGGAAAACTGGCCGACTGCCAGGAGAAGGATCCAGCGCTGTGCGAGCTTTACCTAGTTGAGGGTGATTCGGCCGGGGGCTCTGCAAAACAGGGTCGCGACCGAAAGTTCCAGGCGATATTGCCGCTCAAGGGAAAGATACTCAACGTTGAGAAGGCGCGTTTCGACAAATTGATTTCCTCACAGGAAATCGTGACCTTGATTACCGCGCTCGGTACGGGTATCGGAAAGGACGAATACAAACCGGAGAAACTTCGTTATCACCGACTGATCATAATGACGGATGCTGACGTTGACGGCGCCCACATTCGCACCTTGCTCCTAACCTTCTTTTACAGGCAAATGCCAGAGTTGGTCGAAGGCGGTCATATCTATATTGCACAGCCCCCGCTGTACAAGGTCAAACACGGAAAATCAGAACGCTACATCAAGGATGATCAGGCACTCAACCATTTCCTATTGGCGCTCGCGCTTGAAGATGCCACGCTGACGCCTAAAGCTGGAGCATTGGAAATTTCTGGCCCAGCGCTCGAAGAGTTGGCTCGTGAGTATCTTCTTGCAGAGGCGGTCATCAACCGCCTATCACACATGATCAACCCACAGGTTCTGCACGCCCTGATCGAAGCCAATCTGAAGATGGATTTGGACGATGAAGTGTCCGCCAAGGCCAGTGCTGAAGCTCTGATGAACGTTATCGGCAGGAAGATCGGTGTTCATATTTTTGCGCGCTATGACGATGTAAAGGAGCGCTGGCAGTTGCGCCTCGAGAAAATACTCCACGGCAACCTGAAAGTCGGCGTGCTCGACGAAGACCTGTTGGTCAGCGGAGACTACGTGCAGCTACGCAAGACAGCGGAGATCATGGCGGGATTGTTTGGTGCCGGTGGTTTTGTCGCCCGTGGTGACAAGAAGCAGCCGGTGTCAAGCTTTGCCGAAACCATGAGCTGGCTACTCAGCGAGGTCGAGCGTGGCATCAGCAAGCAGCGCTACAAAGGTTTGGGTGAGATGAATCCCGAGCAGCTCTGGGAAACAACGATGGATCCTAAGGTTCGGCGTCTGCTTAAGGTTCAGATCGAAGACGCGATCGGTGCCGATGAAATATTCACAACCTTGATGGGCGAGTTGGTCGAACCAAGGCGAAATTTCATAGAGTCGAATGCCCAAGCAGCTCGTAATATCGATGTCTGAGCAGTCAGGACAGGTTGTCGAAGGTTGCTCCAGGAAGTATGGGGGTTCCAGTCAGGAACGCGCTAACGGGCAGTCGTTTGCCACCAGCCTTTTGCAACTCTGTCAATCGTAACGTACCCTCGCCACAAGTAACCAAGATACCGCGTTTGTCGGCCGCAATAACCGCGCCTGGCGATCCACCGGTTTCGGCTTGGGCCTCGGCTCGCCAAACCTTGACTGTGTTGCCATCCAGACCGACAGTCGCGCCGGGATATGGGTTGAACGCCCTGACCTGCCTGGCCAGCTGCGTGGCTGGCAAGCGCCAATCAAGTGGTGCTTCAGCCTTCTCGATCTTGGACGCGTAGGTCACCCCGGTTTCTGGCTGCAAGCTCGGCGGCAAGGGCAATTTACCGAGTGCCTCGACGATAAGACGACCTCCGAGGATGGCTAGCTTGTCGTGCAAGGTTCCGGCCGTGTCATCTTCGGCGATTGATAGTTTTTCCGAAAGCAAGACAGGTCCGGTATCCAGACCGGCCTCCATCTGCATGATGCAGACGCCGGTTTCAGCATCGCCGGCCAGAATCGCCCGCTGGATCGGCGCAGCACCACGCCAGCGCGGCAGCAGTGACGCGTGGACATTAATGCAGCCGAAACGGGGTATTTCGAGTACCGCCTGCGGCAAGATTAGTCCATAAGCAGCGACAACCATGACCTCCGCGCCGAGGGCTCGCACACGTTCCTGTGCCGCTGAGTCACGCAGTGTATGTGGTTGGAGAACCTCAATGCCTGAGGCCAGCGCGAGTGCCTTAACGGGCGAAGAACGAAGTGCCATACCGCGACCTGTTGGCCGATCCGGCTGTGTAAGCACTGACAACACGTGATGTCCGGACGCAATAATGTCGCGCAGGACGGTGGCGGCAAACACCGGCGTACCGGCAAAGACCAGCTTCATGCGGTAATGCGCGACTGCTTGACCAGCTTGGCCTTGATGCGTGTCTGCTTGAGGAGCGAGAGATGTTCCACAAAAACTCGTCCCTGAAGGTGATCTATTTCATGCTGCAAACAGACTGCAAGCAAACCGTCGGCAGCAACGGTT
>NZ_FLQY01000103.1 GCF_900089945.1 Candidatus Propionivibrio aalborgensis
GCTGAAACCATTCGTCATTGATCGGATCGAAGAATATTTACAGCAGATTTCGGACTTGACTAACGTCAGCAGCGCCAGTATTGCCAGGTTTCCTGGAAACCCAAGAGCAGTTGTTTGGATGCGCTTGTACTTTGTTTGTAAAGGACTATCATCTGACGCGTGACGGCAGGATCATCACGGTCACTGCGCCGAAGCCGTCCGAACATGCATACAAGGACGTTTGCACCCGCTACAAGATGGGACTGACGTCTTCTGAATCTTGAACCAGGGAGTCTCAAGACCATGAGCCAGTTGCAGCTACGCAAGTTGTTTTCGCCTTCTTCGATTGCGGTATTCGGTGTTACCGAGGAAGAAGGTTCGATCGGCTACGCCTTGTTGCAGAACCTTTTGATGAGTTACAAAGGCGCGGTATTCCCGATTCATCCCGAGCTTGAGAGTATCCTCGGCCGCACCTGCTATGCCAGTCTGGCCGACGTAAAGGTGGAAATGGGGGACACGGTCGACCTCGCTGCGATTATCGCGCCAGCGGCTGAAGTGCCCTTGCTCATTGAAGCCTGTGGTCTGGCTGGCGTGCGCGCCATCGTCCTGTTCTCGGAAGGTTTTCGCGATGCCGGCTCCAGCGGTGCGCGAATTGAACGCGCGATGCTGGATGTGGCGCGCCGATACCGTGTGCGGATCATCGGTCCGCGTTCGTTCGGGCTGTTCTGCCCGAGACTGGGCCTTAACCTGACGCCAATCGCCAAGCAGGCGCCGGTCGGGAATATCGCGCTCATTTCGCAGTCAAGTACGATCTGCGCCTCGATACTGGATTGGTCTTACAACAACGAGTTCGGTTTTTCCTCCATCGTTTCGCTGGGTAATGCAGCCGATCTCGATTTCGCCGAGATCATCGATTACCTCGCGATGGATATCAATACCCACTGCATTCTCGTCTATATGGAGAACCTGCGTGATTCCAGGCGCTTCATGAGCGCCGTCCGCGCTGCGGCGCGCATCAAACCAGTCATTGCGGTCAAGGCGGGCAAGGCTCAGACGAGTGAAACAATTGCATTGGCGCAAACCGGCCCGGTTGTGGGCGACGACAAAGTGTATGACGCGGCATTGCGACGGGCGGGCGTCGTTCGTGTCCAAACCATCGGTGACATGTTTTCCGCGGCGCGCGCGCTGACCAGTCCGAAGCGACCGGCCGGCAACCGTCTGGCCGTGATCACCAACGGCGGCGGGCCATCGGTCATGGCGGCGGATCTGGCGGTTTCGCTGGGCATCGAGATACCCGCCCTGTCTGCACAGACCATCAGCAGCCTGAATGCCTGTTTGCCGCGGAGCTGGTCGCACTGCAACCCGGTCGACGTCCTTTTCGACGCCACGGCAGATCGTTACCGCAGCGCACTATCGATCTGCCTGAACGATGAAAACGTGGATGCCGTTCTGGTGATTTTTGCCCCCAGCACGATGGTTGAGCCGGAGTCGGTTGCGCAGGCGGTTCTCGAAGCCGCCGCCGACAATCGAAAACCGGTACTGACCTGCTGGATGGGTGAGATGCAGGTACGCGGTGCGCGTGGTGCATTCGCGGCGGCTCGGATTCCAACCTTCCGCTCGCCGGAGAATGCCATTGAGGCCTTCGAGTTCATGGTGTCGTATTTCCGAAGCCAGAATATCCTGCTTGAAGCTCCCGCGTCGTTCTCGAACGAAGACGAGCCGGACATCGAGAACGCGCGACTGATCATCGAGGCCGCACTGGCCGATCGACGCAGAGTGCTATCCACGCTTGAAGCTAAGGCTGTGCTTGCCGCTTTCCGACTGCCCGTATCGCACTCCGTGATGGCACGTTCGCCGAATGAGGCCATGCTGATTGCCCAGCAGCTTGGGTTCCCGGTTGCGATGAAGGTTGAGTCACCGGAAATTGCCCACAAAACGGATATTGGCGGCGTAAGGCTCAACCTTTCGAACGCGCAAGCGGTACGTAGCGCTTACAACGAGATCGTTGCCAATGTTGCCGAGCTGGCGCCCGGAACGCGTATCGACGGCATCCTGATCGAACCGTACATATCGAAACCCCACGGGCGCGAACTGGCGGTAGGCTTGACCTGCGATCCGCTGTTCGGCCCGGTCATCACCTTCGGCGAGGGCGGGCAGGTGGCCGAAGTCTTCAATGAAAGGTCGGTCGCTCTGGCGCCGCTCAACCAGCGCCTGATAGACGATCTGGTCGGTCGCGCACGTGTCGCGCCCCTGCTCGAACCATTCCGGCGAATGCCGGCTGTTGACCGGCCAGCGCTCGACAGCGTGCTCCAGCGTGTGTCCGAAATGGCTTGCGAGTTGCCGTGGATACGCAAAATGGAGATCAATCCCCTGATCATTGATGATCAGGGGGCCATCGCCGTCGATGCGCGAATCAGCATCATTACTCATGTGACCTCGTCCGAACCCTATGGACACATGGCCATCTGTCCCTATCCGGCCTATCTTGAATCGTCGTGGCAGTTTACCGGCGGTACCAATTTCACCATTCGCCCCGTTCGTCCCGAAGACGCCGAAATGATACAAAAGTTCGTGCAGTCCCTGTCGAGTGACGCGCGTTACAAACGATTCATGCACGCGATGAACGAGCTGTCGCTATCGGCACTGGCGCGTCTTACTCAAATCGACTACGACCGAGCGCTCGTCCTTATCGCCGTCAGTCACAGTTACGGTCGGGACGCCGTTGTCGGCATCGCCAACTATGGCGTGCTACCCGATGGTGAAACCTGTGATTTTGGCTTGGTAACCTCGGAAGATGTCCGCAATAAAGGGCTCGGCGCGCGCCTGATGAACAGCCTGATGGAAGTGGCTCACAATCGCGGCATCAAGACAATGGAAGGCGAAGTGCTGGTCAACAATCCGACAATGCTTAAACTGGTGCGGGCGCTTGGTTTCGAGATCTTCGAGCACGAGGAAGACGAAGATTTGCAGCGCGCCATCAGGCAGTTGTAGGGGCCGTGCCTGAGTGTGGCTCAGCCGCCCAGGGCGCTGGCAACCCGTCCAAGGATCTGCGATTCAAGATTATTCGCCAGGCAGTCGAAGCGTTCCGGGCGCAGGGTGTTGGTTAGCCAGGTGATCTGCCGTTTGGCCAATTGGCGCGTGGCGTAGATGCCTCGGTCGCGCATTTCCGGGCGCGGCGCCAGTCCATCCTGCACCTCCCATACTTGCCGGTAGCCGACGCATCGCATCGACGGCAGGGTGAGGTTCAATCGGTATTTCGACCGAAGCATTCGGACTTCTTCTTCGAGCCCGGCCTTGAGCATGGCGTCGAAGCGCTCAGCGATGCGTTCGTGCAGCACGCCCCGCTGCGAAGGCAGCAACCCAAGCGACAGAAACGCGTAGGGCGGTACCTTCTTCTTCCCGTCGGCGATCAGTGCCGTCATCGAACGCCCCGTCAGGCGGACGATCTCCAGCGCGCGCTGAATGCGCTGGGAATCGCCAGGATGCAGGCGTTTGGCGGTTTCCGGGTCGAGCGTGGCCAGTTCGGCGTGCATCGCCGGCCAACCCTGTGCGATGGCCTGTGCGTCAATGTCGGCGCGTGTTTCCGGGCAGGCTTGCGGCAGGTCGGCGAGGCCTTCGAGCAGAGCTTTGAAGTAGAGCATCGTGCCGCCAACGAGCAGTGGAATGTTCCCGCGTGCCGTGACATCGGCCATCACCGCCAATGCATCGACGCAGAAACGGGCCGCCGAGTAGGATTCCTCGGGGCTGATCAGGTCAATCAGGTGGTGAGGAAATGTGGTCAAGGTGTCGGCATCCGGCTTGGCGGTACCGATATTCATGTCACGAAACACCTGCGCCGAATCGACGCTGACCAGTTCCACGGGAAAGCGTTGCGCCAGTGCCATCGCCACGGCGGTTTTTCCGCTGGCGGTCGGACCCATCAGGAGGATGGCCGGCTGAAAGCGCTTTGTAGCACTCATCGGCCGCGCTGAAACAGGCGGTCGAGTTCGTCGATCGACACCTGCGTCCAGGTTGGTCGACCATGGTTGCACTGGTCGGCACGTTCCGTTTCTTCCATTTTGCGCAGCAGGGCATTCATTTCAGGGATCGACAACTGCCGTCTCGCGCGTACCGCCCCATGGCAGGCCATGGTGGCGAGCAGTTCGTTACGTCGCGTTGCCATCAATTGCGAGATGCCGTGTTCGCGCAATTCGCCGAGTAGCGCGCGGGTCAGTGTCGCCGGATCCGCAGCCTGCAATAGCGCGGGCACGGCGCGCACGGCAAGTTGTGTCGGACCCATCGGTGCAAGATCGAAGCCGAGCGCGTGCAACGCGTCGGCATGCTCTTCGGCGGTGGCGACATCAACCGCGTCGGCGTTGAACACGGCGGGGATTAGCAGCGTTTGCGTTGCCACCTGATGCCCGTCAAGCGCATTCTTGAGCTTCTCGTAAAGAATTCGTTCATGTGCCGCGTGCATGTCGACGACGATCAGCCCCTGCGCATTCTGGGCGAGAACGTAGATGCCGTGCAGTTGCGCCAGCGCATAGCCCAATGGCGGGGCTTCACTGAGCGAGAGTGCATCGGGCAACTCCGAATGGATCGTGTGTTGTGCCGATTGCGCCGTCGTTGCAGTATTCCCCGATTGGGTGAAAGCCAGATACGACGCGGTCGCCGGTTCGCTGATACGCAGAGACTCCTGACGCGGTGCCCAGTGGTTGAATGCCGGGCGGGCTTCATCCTGATTGCGCGCCGGTAATGCATCCCGCATCCCGGCTAGCGAGCTGGACAGCGTTCGCTGTACCGCATGAAAGACAAACTGATGCACCGCGCGAGCGTCGCGGAAGCGGACTTCCGTCTTGGCCGGATGGACGTTAACGTCAACACTCGCCGGATCGAGGTCGACAAAGATGCAGTACGCCGGGAAGCGGCTTCCGTGCAGCATGTCCTGGTAGGCCGCACGCAGCGCGTGGCTGAGCATCTTGTCGCGCACAAACCGCCCATTGACGTAACAGTACTGGGCATCGCTGCGCGCACGCGAATGGGCGGGCAGGGCGCAGTAACCATAAACGCGCAGGCGGTGACCGTCACCCGCGCTATCGCCAACGGTGTCGCTGATCTTCCCGGTGTCGACAGCGCGCGACTCAGTCAGGAATTCGTCGCCAAGGATGGAGCCAGCGCGTCCGCGCAGATCATTTCCTGCCAGATGCAGGCTGACGCGACCGTTGTGCGACAGCGTGAACGCCACATCGGGGTGCGCAAGTGCGATGCGCTTGACGGCTTCGGCGCAATGGGCGAACTCGGTGGCTTCGGACTTGAGAAACTTGCGACGCGCGGGCGTGTTGTAGTACAGATCGCGCATCTCGACGACCGTGCCGCGGTGCAATGCCGCCGGCGCGGGTTGCGCTTGAGGTTCGGCGGTGAGTCGCCAGGCGTGGGCTGAGGCCGACTCGTCGCCCGCTTGCCGGCTGGTCAATGTGACGCGCGCCACGGCGGCGACCGAGGCCAGCGCTTCGCCGCGAAAGCCCAGCGTGGCAACACGCTCCAGATCGTCCAGCGAGGCAATCTTCGACGTGGCATGACGTGTGAGTGCCAGTGCGAGATCGTCCCGGGCGATACCGCAGCCATCGTCGCTGACGCGGATCAGTTTGACGCCGCCTTCCTCGAGGTGGATCTGGATGCTTGAACTGCCCGCATCCACAGCGTTTTCGAGCAATTCCTTGAGCACCGAAGCCGGACGCTCGACCACTTCGCCCGCGGCGATCTGGCTGATCAGCAGATCGGGCAGGATGTGTATTCCGGGACGGCGGGTGGGGGTGTCGGACATGGACAGATTATACCGGCCGGCCTTCGGGTAGAATCGCGCCTTTGTTCCGGGCAATCACCACGATGGAATACCTCGCCGCCTTTATCGATATCGTCCTGCACCTGGACAAGCATCTCGCCGTGCTGGTGCAGCAGTACGGGCCATGGATCTACGCCATTCT
>NZ_FLQY01000104.1 GCF_900089945.1 Candidatus Propionivibrio aalborgensis
GCCTCAGTATCGTTGAAGGCAACGCGCAGCCCTTTGCCGCCACCGCCGGCCGAGGCCTTGATCATCACCGGGTAACCGATTCCCTTGGCGATCTCGACCGCTTGTTTGGCGTCAGCGATGGCGTCGTTGTAACCGGGAATGGTGTTGACCTTGGCCTTCAGGGCGAGTTTCTTCGATTCAATCTTGTCGCCCATTGCAGCGACGGAGTGGTGCTTGGGGCCGATAAAGGTAATACCGTTCTCTTCAAGGCGCTTCGAGAACTCCTGATTCTCGGAGAGAAAACCGTAACCGGGATGGACAGCTTCAGCGCCGGTTTGCTTGCAGGCAGCAATAATATTGTCAATCTTAAGGTACGAGTCTTTCGAAGCCGCTGGCCCAATGCAGACGGCTTCGTCCGCACTCAGTACATGCAGGGAATCCTTGTCTGCTTCAGAGTGTACGGCGACGGTAGCGATGCCCATGCGGCGGGCGGTTTTGATGACGCGGCAGGCGATTTCACCGCGATTGGCGATCAGAATTTTCTTGAACATTTTTTAACCTCTTTCAACGAAGCAATCCCCTTGGGGGGCAGAATCCGCAGAAACCATGGATAGCGCGGACAATGCAGTGAAATGCCGGGACAGGGTTCGTGTGGATCTCTGTGCCTCTTGCGCTCACTGTATTGACTGCGTGCCGGGTATTTACAGTGGAATATTCCCGTGCTTGCGCCAGGGATTGGTCAACTGCTTGTCGTGCAACATGGCGAGCGAACGGCAAATCCGTTTACGCGTTTCGTTCGGCATGATGACATCGTCAATGAACCCGCGTGCTCCGGCGACGAAAGGGTTGGCAAATTTTGCTTTGTATTCTGCTTCGCGCTGCGCAAGCTTGGCTGGGTCGCCCTTCTCTTCGCGGAAAATGATTTCAACGGCACCTTTCGGCCCCATGACCGCAATTTCGGCAGACGGCCAGGCGAAGTTGACGTCGCCGCGCAGATGCTTCGAGGACATCACGTCATAGGCGCCGCCATAGGCTTTGCGCGTGATGACGGTAATCTTGGGTACGGTACATTCGGCGTAGGCGTAGAGGAGTTTGGCGCCGTGCTTGATGATGCCGCCGTATTCCTGCGCCGTGCCGGGCATGAAGCCTGGCACGTCGACGAAAGTGATGACGGGAAAGTTGAATGCGTCGCAGAAGCGGACAAAGCGAGCCGCCTTGGTCGAGCTCTTGATATCCAGACAGCCGGCCATCACCAAGGGCTGATTGGCAACGATGCCGACCGGCGAACCGTCCATTCGTCCAAAGCCGATGACAATGTTTTTGGCAAAATCAGGTTGTATTTCGAAGAAATCGCCGTCATCGACTGTCTTGAGGATCAGTTCCTTGATGTCGTAGGGTTTGTTGGTGTTATCCGGTACCAGCGTGTCGAGCGAGAGATCGAGTCTGTCGGCCGGATCCTGTGCCGGCAAACGAGGCGGCTTTTCGCGGTTGTTGGCCGGCAGAAAACCGAGAAACCGACGCATGATCATCAGTGCCTCGACATCGTTCTCGAAAGCCAGATCGGCAACGCCGGATTTGCTGGTGTGGCTGACGGCACCCCCCAATTCTTCGGCGGTAACATCTTCGTGAGTCACCGTCTTGACGACTTCGGGACCGGTGACGAACATGTACGAGGAGTCCTTGACCATGAAAATGAAGTCGGTCATCGCCGGGCTGTACACGGCACCGCCGGCGCAGGGGCCCATGATCAAGGAAATCTGTGGAATGACACCAGAAGCCATTACGTTGCGCTGAAAGACGTCAGCGTAACCACCCAGCGAGGCGACACCTTCCTGAATGCGCGCGCCTCCCGAATCGTTGAGTCCGATCAGCGGCGCGCCGACCTTCATGGCTTGATCCATCACTTTACAGATCTTTTCTGCGTGCGATTCGGAAAGCGAACCGCCAAAGACCGTGAAGTCCTGCGAGAAGACAAACATCAGGCGCCCATTGATGGTGCCATAGCCGATTACAACGCCATCGCCAGGAACGGACTCGTCAGCCATACCGAAATCGGTACATCGGTGCTCTTTGAACATGTCCCATTCTTCGAAGGACCCGTTGTCGAGCAACAGTTCAATCCGCTCGCGTGCGGATAGCTTGCCTTTGGCGTGCTGACTGTCGATGCGTTTCTGACCTCCGCCGAGACAGGCAGCGTCGCGCTTCTCTGCCAGCTGGCGAATGATGTCGTGCATGATGCTTTCTCCTTAAGGTTTAGGGTGGATCGGGTTCAAATGAAAGAGGTATGACGGAAAACATGTCAGATCATTGCTTCAAGCTATGCAGCAGTCGATACGCCGCCGCTCCGGGCGTCGTACGGCCTTCGGCTACATCCTTTGATAAACCTGGCAGGGCGGCATGGACCGCCGGATGTTCGCGGAAATAGTGCCGCAAACCCGAGTCGATCAGACTCCACATCCAGTCGACCGCCTGCCGGCGGCGTTTCTCGACAAATTCGCCACTGGCGCTCATGGTTTCCCGATAGCGCTCGATCTCGGCCCAGAACTGGGGAATGCCACGCTTGGCCAGGGCGCTGACGGTGAGCACCGGTGGCCGCCAGTTCGGGCTCGCTGCGCGCAGCATGGTCAGCGCCGTCTTCATCTGCACACGGGCGCATTCGGCGGCTCGCTCGTCGATGTCCGCCTTGTTGAAGACGACCAGATCGGCAATTTCGACAATCCCTTTTTTGATGGCCTGCAGGTCGTCGCCGGAATTCGGCAACTGGAGCAGAACAAAGATGTCGACCATTCCGGCCACCGTTGTTTCGGACTGTCCGACACCCACCGTCTCGACGATGATGACATCGAACCCTGCGGCCTCACAGACCAGCATCGCTTCGCGTGTTTTATCGGCAACACCACCGAGGGAGCCTGCTGTAGGGCTCGGGCGAATGAATGCCTTTTCCTGCTGGCAAAGCATTTCCATGCGCGTCTTGTCGCCGAGGATCGAACCGCCCGACACAGAAGACGACGGATCGACGGCCAGAACCGCCACGCGTTTCCCGTTCTCGATCAGATGAATGCCAAGGGTTTCGATGAAGGTCGATTTGCCCGCACCGGGGACGCCGGAGATGCCGACGCGAATGGCCTTGCCGGTGTGCGGCAGAAGCGCAGTCAGAACCTGATGTGCACGAAGCTGGTGGTCTCTGCGCGTCGACTCGATGAGGGTGATGGTTTTGGCCAGCGCACGCCGGCCTTTCCCCAGTACGCCGTCGACCAGCTGCTGGTCGACGGCGGGCAGAGGAACATTGGGACTGTTGCTCTCATCCATTGCAATGGCTAGCTTTCCTTTATGCCGAGGGTTTTAAGCCTTGGCCGTTGCGCGCACTTTACGAATTTCAGCGATGATCGTCGTAGCCGAATCCTCGATGCGCGTACCGGGACCGAAAATGGCTTTGGCGCCAGCCTTGTACAGGTAGTCGTAGTCCTGCGCCGGGATAACACCGCCGGCAAAGACGATGATGTCATCGGCACCCTGATCCTTCAGGGCCTTGACCAATTCCGGAAGAAGGGTCTTGTGGCCGGCGGCAAGCGACGAAACGCCGATGGCGTGGACATCGTTTTCGATGGCCAAGCGCGCAGCCTCTTGCGGCGTCTGGAAGAGCGGACCAACGTCGATGTCAAAACCCAGGTCGGCAAAGGCCGTGGCAACTACCTTGGCGCCGCGGTCGTGACCATCCTGGCCGAGCTTGGCGATCATGACGCGCGGACGACGCCCTTCGTCATCCTTGAATTTTTCGATATCGGCTTTGAGCGTTTCCCAGCTGGTAATGCCTTCGACGACCGAGCCATAGACACCCGAGACGGTCTGCTGCGTCGCGCGGAAGCGACCGAATACCTTTTCCATGGCGTCGGACACTTCACCCACCGTAGCGCGCAAGCGCATGGCCTTGACCGTCAAATCGAGCAGGTTGCCCTGGCCGCTTTCGGCGCACTGGGTCAGCGCATCGAGCGCAGCTTGCACGGCAGCGCCATCCCGGCTGGCGCGGATAGTCTTCAAGCGGGCCACTTGCGATTCGCGAACGGCGTTGTTGTCGATATCGCGGATGTCGAGTTTATCTTCCTTGGCCAGCTTGTACTTGTTCACGCCGACGATCACGTCTTTTCCGGAGTCGATGCGCGCCTGCTTGTCGGCGGCGCAAGCCTCGATGCGCATTTTGGCCCAGCCGGACTCGACCGCTTGCGTCATGCCACCCATGCCCTTGACTTCCTGGATGATATTCCATGCCTCATCGACCATATCCTGTGTCAGCTTTTCCATCATGTAGGAACCGGCCCAAGGATCGACCACATTGGTGATATGGGTTTCTTCCTGAATGATCAACTGGGTGTTGCGTGCGATACGCGACGAAAAATCGGTTGGCAGGGCAATCGCTTCGTCAAGCGAATTGGTATGCAGCGACTGGGTGCCGCCGAATACGGCGGCCATCGCTTCGACGGTGGTACGGACGACGTTGTTGTAGGGATCCTGTTCGGTCAGCGTCCAGCCGGAAGTCTGGCAGTGCGTCCGCAGCATCGAAGACTTCGGGCTCTTCGGGTTGAATTCCTGCATGACCTTCCACCACAACAGGCGCGCGGCGCGCAGCTTGGCCACTTCGAGATAGAAGTTCATGCCGATGGCGAAGAAGAACGACAGGCGGCCGGCAAAGGCATCGACATCAAGTCCGGAATCGATGGCCGTCTTGACGTAGTCACGGCCGTCGGCGATGGTGAAGGCCAGTTCAAGCGCTTGCGTCGCGCCGGCTTCCTGCATGTGATAACCCGAAATCGAGATCGAGTTGAACTTCGGCATGTGCTGCGATGTGTAGCCGATGATGTCGGAAATGATTTTCATCGACGGTTTCGGCGGGTAAATGTAGGTGTTTCGCACCATGAATTCTTTGAGGATGTCGTTCTGGATCGTCCCCGAGAGTTTTTCCTGCGTCACGCCCTGCTCTTCGGCAGCGACGATGTAGCCGGCGAGAACCGGCAGCACGGCGCCGTTCATGGTCATCGAAACCGAGATTTTCTCAAGTGGAATACTGTCGAACAGAATCTTCATGTCCTCGACCGAATCGATCGCCACACCGGCCTTGCCGACGTCACCGACGACGCGGGCGTTGTCGGAGTCATAACCGCGGTGCGTGGCCAGGTCGAAGGCAACCGAAACGCCCTGACCACCGGCGGCCAGCGCCTTGCGGTAGAACGCGTTGGACTCCTCGGCGGTCGAAAAGCCAGCGTACTGGCGGATCGTCCAGGGACGTACGGCATACATGGTCGCCTGCGGGCCGCGAACAAATGGGGCGAAACCGGGAAGCGTATCGGTGTATTGCAGGCCGGCAACATCCTGCTTGGTATAGAGGGGCTTGACGACGATGCCTTCCGGGGTGACCCAGTTGATGGCATCAACCACTCCGCCTGGAGCCGATTTGGTAGCCGCTTTTTTCCAGGCGTCTAGACTTGAAGAATCAAGTAGCGCGACAGTGCTCTCGTTGGACATGACAAGACCTTTCAGAATGTAAGAAACTTGGGGGGACGTTCCTCAGCCGGATGCAGAAAACGCGACCTGGCTGCGAGCGTTGCGCTCACCAGCGGTGGCCAAATCGCCACGAACGGACAATCCTACTTTACCCTCAGCTTCAAGGCAAGAAGAAACCGGTTCCTGAGCGTCTTTATTGATTGAAATCATGGTTCCACCGCATGGCGTGTAGTCGAGTTCAGATCAGGAAAAAAAGTTCCACAACATCTTCGCGGCCAGGGCAATGAGCACGCAGGCGAAGATGCGTTTCAGGGTTGAAACGGGCAGGCGATGAGCGAGCCTCGCACCTAGCGGAGCAATCAGCATGCTCGCCGGAACCATCCAGACCAAAGCCGGCAAATACACGAATCCCATGCTCCAGGGCGGAAGGTTGGCATGGCCCCAGCCGTTGTAGATGTAGCCGAGG
>NZ_FLQY01000105.1 GCF_900089945.1 Candidatus Propionivibrio aalborgensis
CGTTCAACGTCAGTAACGTCACCCAGGCAACAATCGCGAAGACGCAAACAACGTCGGCCAGCAATTCATGGTGTAGCGTACTGAAACCTATCGAGATGATCCCGCTGGCCATGACCAGCGCGAAATTTCCCGGATGCAACGCCTCCAGCGAGAATCCCGGCGCTGGTGCTGGTGCTGGTGCTGGCTGCAAGGTGTCGGTGGGCGACTTTGGCATGGACTGAACGGGCTGAAGGGTGGCTAGTCGGGACAGGAAGAAGCCTCACTATCCCTATGGTCTCCAGAGATAGTAGCGTAGTTTGCACCACGCCAGTCAGCGCCGTCTTGCCGCTCCGAAATAACGTCAGCCGGTGTCGTCCGTGTTGCCAAAGAAAGAACTACGTCGCGGCGGCGCAAGGCTACCGACTACCGGAGACCAGCTCGCTACGGCGCCGGGCACGTGCCGCCATTTCATGGTCGCCAGTCTTCTCCGCAAGCTCTGCCTGTACGCCCAGCCAGGCCAGCAAGGGGCGACGCCAACCCTGTGCCGATGCGGTGTCTACCGCGAGATCGATATCCGCCGGGGCGAGTCGGCCGCTTCGGAGCAGCACCCCGGCGGCAATCAGTCGTGGCAGCGGCGCCTCGATCGAATCGAGCGCCGCTTGCCCCCCGTCGAGCACAGCCCGGTAATGCTGCGGCAGCAGGGCGGGGTCGGCTGGCTGGCCGTTGAGGAATGAGGCGTACGCCAGCTCGGCAGCATCGGCATCGCGGGCCAGCGCCGCGAATCTGGGGCATTCATCGAATTCGTTGAATTCGTTGAATTCGAGACTGGCCACGCGAACACCGCAACGGACCAGCTCGGCCCGCGCCACCAGATCGAGGCGCCCGGTGCGGGCCAGTTCACTGCGGGCCCGTGCAAAATCGCTTTCGGCGAGTCGGCTGTGGCCGCTCAGGTAGGCCGACGTAAAACGGCCCAAGGCACTGTGGGCGTCGGCCTGCCAGTCCGGGGCGACCGGTCCGCTGGTACAGGCGGCAAGCGCCAGCGCAAATACGGCAAAAAGTGCGCGCGCGATCATGGCAGTCTGATCTCGGTGTCGCGCGCAAACGGCCATTTGCGGTGAATCTCGTCGATCAATCCGCTGGCCTTGCGCAGGCTGTTTTCAACCTCGGCGCGCAGACTGCTCAGATCGGCGGAGGCCTCGCGAGTGTTGGCGGCAATCGCCTGCGCATCGGCCAGGATGGCGTCGACCTTCAACAAGCGTTCGCGCACGTCGCGCAGAAGCCCGTGCATCTGCGCGATCGCGGCATGCGACTCATCCATCACGCCGCCGGGGGCGAAGAGTCGTGCGTCGGTCTTTTCGAGCAAGGTGTTGGTTCGCTCGAGCGCAGTGATCAGTTTCTTTGCATTTTCATCACTGCCAAGTATCCCGCCGAGCGCACCATAGCGGCCCCGCATGCGGTCGGTTACCGATTTCACATTGCCCAGGCTGGCATTCAGCGGCGCATCCTGCGCCGTCATCTGCTGCAGGTTTTCCAGCAGCGCGCGCATCGCCAGCATCACCTGTGGGATCTGCTCGCTTGCATCGCCGCGCAACACGGTCCGCTCGGCCCCGTCCGGCAGCGGCGGGTCAGCAAGAATTCCCGAGAACGCGCGTATCTTGGTTTCCCCGACGAGGCTTCGCTCCAGGGTGAAGATGCTCGACGTACGCAACCAGCGCGCATCCTCTTTCGTCACGTCAATCAGAATGTGCACCGTGCCGTCTTCGGCCAGCTCGACGCGATTGACGCGCCCGATGGGAAATCCCGAAAAAGTCAGGTCCATGCCGGACTTGATTCCCTCGGAGTTGTCGGCGACCAGAACCAGCCGCTGCGTTTCCTCGAAGACGCCGCGCGCTTTCATGACGTAGAGGACGAAGCCGCCAATCAGCAGCACGGTCAGCACCAGCAGCGCTGCCGCCTTGAACTCCGCGTACGGAATGGCTCGTGATGGTACGTCTGGTTCAGGCGTCCGATTGGGTGTTTCCATAGTGGACCTCAGAAGAACTCGACAGCCAGCGACAGGGTTTCGATCGCAATCAGTACGATGAACAGGCGTTGTCGGCCCTGCTGCGCGTCGCCGGAAGCGCTTTGGACGTGATGTGAGTTCTCTTGCCTGGCAACGGCCGGAATGATGGCAACGGCCAAAGCGAAGAATGTGGTTTTCAGGCCGAGCGACATGATGACAATCGGCTCAAACACCTGCCCCACGGTGCGCGTAAAACTGCTCACGCCCCAGGGCGTGAAACCGTAAACGCCGAGGTAGCCAAGCACCAGCGCCAGCCCGCCGCTGAGCGCGACCAGCGAAACAACGGCGACGATACTGGCAACGACCCGCGGCAGGATCGCCTGACGCCAGTTATCCATCTCGACACCACGCAGCGGCGCCGAAGCCGTTTGCCGCCTGATCGCGGCCAGCTCGGCAGCCGAGCCAAGGTCCGAGCGCAGTGCGACGAATAGCGCGGCCGAAAGCGGCAGCAGTTCGACGACGAGAACGCGTATGACCATGCCCAATGCGAATTGCGAAAGACCGTAGCTCTGCGCAGTCACCACCACGATATGAATCAGGACCAGGCTGATGAGCGCCGAAAAAAGTACGAAGCGGGGCAGTATCTGTGCTGCGGTCTGGCAAATCTGCGTTGATACGGCAAGCCGATTCCGCAGAGAGTAGGTGGAAGGCGACAGCGCCATGGCGACCAGCAGCGCACCAAAATGTATTAGCCGCCACCAGCCCGTGACGCCGCTAAAGAGCCCGCCTGATTTCCCGTTCGGTTTCCGACCCGAACCGCCGCCTGCTGCATGGGCGGGGAAGTTTGTTTCGCTCATGCGAAGATGATACCAGTTCATGGCGGCTCCCACTCTGATTGACTATTTCCAACACGTGCGGAGATACTCTTCATGATGCTGTCGCAGAGTCGACTCCACGGCATGCCGGCCCGCCAACACGCATCACCATCAATCAAGGAGGTTGCATGGACATCGAGCTGGTCGAGATACGCGATTTCCTCGCTGCGCACTCCCCGTTCTCACTGCTTGAAGGGGAGTCGCTCAACGCCTTGCCGCGACGGCTTGTAGTTCGCTACCTGCGGCGCGGCAGCGTCTTTCCTCCAGCCAACGAGACGCTGCGCTGTCTCTATATTGTCCGGCAGGGCGCCATCGAACGACGGGCCGACGACGGCGTGCTGGTCGACAAGCTGGCTGAAGGCGACGTTTTTGACAACGATTGCTGTGGCGGCGCAGAGCGTGCAAACCCCACCGAACAGATCACCGGTACGGCGGTCGAGGACACGCTGCTCTATCTGCTTCCCTGCGAAACGCTGCAGGCCCTGCGTCTGGAACATCCGGTACTCGACGAGTATTTCGTCAGGAGCGTCGCCGAACGGCTGCGCCATGGCCGCAGCGTCCTCGGCAACGAGGCGCGCGAACATGCCAGCCTGATGACGTTGACGGTCAGCGATTTTGTTCGCCGCGCGGCAGTGTGTGCCGAATCGTCGCTGCCGATACGTGAAGCTGCCCGGCGCATGTCGCAGGAAGGCGTCTCCTCCCTGCTGATCGTCGACTCCGGCGCCCTGTGCGGCATCGTCACCGACCGCGACCTGCGTACGCGCTGTCTGGCACAGGACATCTCGCCCGATGAGCCGCTGGCCCGAATCATGAGCACGGAGGTCGCCAGTATCGGCCCGGAAAGCGCCGCTTTCGAAGCGCTCATGCTGATGACCCGAAAAGGCATCCATCATTTGCCGGTCGCCGATGCGGCCGGTGTGCACGGACTGCTTTCGGCGACCGACCTGATGCGCTGGCAGAGCGCCGATACGGTCTATCTCGCCGGGCTGATCGGCAAAGCGCCGGATCTCGAAACGCTGGTCCGCGCCAGCGCCGGGCTGCCGGAACTGCAATTGCAGATGCACGCCAACGGCGCGACGCCGGGCCAGGTCGGGCAGGCCGTCTCGTCGATCAATGACGCCATCACCTCCCGGCTGATCGAACTGGCAAAGCAGGAATTTGGGCCGGCCCCGGCGGCGTTCGCCTGGCTGGCCTGCGGCTCGCAGGGCCGTCATGAGCAGACTGTGCATTCCGACCAGGACAACGCCCTGATGTTCGATGACGCCATTGATGACACGCAGCACGGCAGCTATTTCACGGTACTCGCCCAACGCGTCAATGACGGGCTCGATGCCTGTGGCTACCGCTACTGCCCCGGCAAGGTGATGGCCAGCAACTTCCTGTGGCGGCAACCACAGCGTCAATGGATCGCGTCTTTTCGCGGCTGGATCGAGCGTACCGACGTCATGGCCGCAATGCTGGCTGCCAACTTTCTCGATCTGCGCACCGTCTATGGCGATATGGCGCTGCTCGCGCCGCTGCATGAAGCCATCAATCAGTCCTGCTCCAAGAGCGAAGTGTTTCTCGCGCAGATGGTCGCCAATGCCCTGCGCAACAAGCCGCCGCTTGGCTTCTTCCGGAACTTCACACTGATCGCCGACGGCCAGCACGCGGACAGTTTCGACATCAAGCGTGGCGGCCTCATCCCGATCACCGACATTGCCCGCATTCATGCGCTGGCCAATGGCCTTCCCCAGATCGGCACCGTCGCCCGTTTGCGTGCGGCAGCGGGAACGCCCGTGCTGAGCGCGGAAAGCGCGCATGAACTGGAGGAGGCTTTCGAGTATTTCGGCAGCCTGCGGCTGCGTCATCAGGCCGAGCAGATCCGGCGCGGCATGGCTCCCGACAACTACCTCTCGCCGGCCGCGCTGACTTCGCTGGAGAGAAACCACCTGAAGGACGCCTTCGCCGTCGTCGACCGCATGCAAAAGGTTCTCGCCCAACGTTATCCCGATCGTTTCGCCCAATGATTTTCGAACGTCTTGAGCGACTCTTTAGCCACGATTACCGACGTCGCCGCCTGCTCGCCCGAGCGCCGACCGGGCCGTTGCGCGACTACCTGGCGACGCCCTTTCCTTCTCCCGATACGCCGTCCAACACGCTTGCCTGCCTGGCGCTCGATCTGGAAACGACCGGCGGCGATCCGGCGCGCGATGAAATCGTCAGCTTCGGCTGGGTGTGCATGGACGGCGAACGGATCGATCTCGCATCGGCCCGTCATCGCATCGTCCAGCTGCGCGGCGAAATGAGCGGAGAGTCGGCGGCAATCCACGGCATCACCGACGATCAATGCCAGTCCGGTTGCAGCCTCGAATCGGCACTTGGCGAGTTGCTGGCGGCATTGGCTGGGCGGGTGATGATCGCGCACCACGCGGAAACCGAGCTCGGCTTTGTCGGACGCGCCTGCGAAACCGTATATGGCGGGCGCATCCTGATTCCCACAGTCGACACGCTACGCATCGCCATCCGCGCCGAGACGCGCCGACACCGGACGCCACAGCGCAACGCACTGCGATTGTCCGCACTGCGTCAGAAATACAACCTTCCCCGCCACCACACCCACAACGCCCTGAGCGATGCGCTCGCCGCGGCAGAACTGTTCCTGGCGCAACAGGCCGAGCAGGCCGAAAATGGCGATGTGGCGCCGTTGAGGAACTGGCTGTTCAGCAACTGATAATCCGTTGCGGCATGATCACAGTATCGTCCGAACCCGAATCGGATTGCTTCCCATGGTCCGCGCGTTAAGCTGAGATTCTTTCTCTGATCAGATGACCGCTCAGCACTTTGCGCTACAGCCGGACCCGACCCGTAGCGGTCTGATGACCACCGCATTACCAATGGCAGCTTAGAAATCCTCAAGCTGTCGTTCGGCCACTTTATTGACGCACTGGCCCCTGTGTCGCCTCGTGATGGAACTGCGAAAGTTTCTACGACATTGCGCTATTGTTTCAATCGACCCAATAGCGCCTCTAGCGCTTGCACAAGCGCTTCCGATTTCTGTGGATCCAGCGCGTCCGGATGGGGCTGCGCAAAAGTCTTGCGGTCATTGTCGTAGTAGCGACCGGACGCATCGGCGAATTCATCGCTGAGCGCGGCGCGTGTCAGGATGTCCGCACCAATCGATAGATCGTGTCCAGATTGCCCATATGCTTCCCTGGCCATTTTGCTGCCCAGGAATGACGCAGGGTTCACGGCGACAATCATGGGACCGTCTGGGCCAAGCGTCCTTGCCATTTCAATCGACCACATGGTTAGGGCGAGCTTACTTTGCGCATAGGCTTCGCCGTCCGAGAAAGTACGTTTCTTCAGAAAGCCGTTCAAATCGACGGGAGCTTGTGCCGCCGATGACAGGTTCACAACCCTCCCCTCGAATCCAAGCCGAGGAAGCAGGGCTTTGGTCAGCAGGTAGGGCGCCACCACGTTGACGATGAAGCGTGCGTCGTAGCCATCTCTGTTTAGTGGGTTCGACATTTTGAACACGCCCGCATTGTTGATAAGCACATCAATCGACTCGAAGTCACCTTCGACCTCGTCTGCCAGAGCCCTCACCTCTGACAGGACGGAGAGCTCCGCGCGGTAGGTCTTTACCTCTCCCGCGCCTTCAATGGCGCGCACCGTCCGGGCGATGGCGGTGAGCTTGTCTGGACTGCGGCCATGCAGCAAGAGCGTGTGGCCCTTTGGGGCGATCATCTTGGCGGTTTCGAGGCCAATGCCGTCGGTCGATCCGGTAATAAGAATTGTTTTTGGCATAACTGGTTCTCGCTTAGTTGGTGGCTTAGTCAGTGAAGTCTGGCAGCACTTCGGCAGCCAGACGCTGCAGGGTGGCTTCGGTGTCGGCGCGGTTCAGGCGCAGATTTATCGCCACATGATTGACGCCAATCTTTTCCAGTGCGGACAGGTAGGCCCGAAGGTGGCGCACGCCCAGTCGGAAGCCAAGATGGATGGGTTGAGGTAAGGCATCGGGGTCGTCCGCCAGATCCACATACAGCGACTGCATCGCCGGTTTTTCCGGCCCTCCCGCCGCTGCAACCCGCGCCCGCCAGTCGGCAATGATCTTCGCCTGCACCTCGATCTGGCGCGGGTAGGTGATCCAGCCATCGCCATGACGCGCAATCCAGTCCGGATCTTGCTGGCTGCCGCCGGTAATCAACAGTGGCAGTTTCGTGCACGCCGGCTTGGGCAGCATGTCCATGCCGCCATAGGGACTGCCGTAGGCGTTCTCGAAGGTCGGCGCGGTCTCCCGCATGCGCTCAATGTAGTCGTAGCTTTTGCGAAAGCGGGCGCCACGGTCGGCAAAAGGCAGGGCGAGCGCCGGGTATTCCTCCGGCCGGTCACCCGAGGCAACGCCCAGAATCAGCCGACCACCCGACAGCACATCCACACTGGCTGCCGCCTTGGCCACATGCGCCGGATGGCGCAACGGCAGCACGATGCTCGCCACCCCCAGTGCGATCAGTTCGGTCTTGGCGGCCAGAAAGCCGAGGTAGGCAAAGGGATCGAACATTTGACCGGCATCGCCGAACGAGGGCACATTAAAGGGCACGTCTCGCAGCCAAACGGCAGAAAACCTCAGGGCTTCGGCCAGTTGAACACGCTCCACATGGCGGGCCATGGTCGGCGTCGGGCCACGGGTATAGGTTTCCAGTGGCACCACTAGGCCGATGCTCAACCTGCCTACGCGAAACACGGTGTCGTAGCCGCGATTGATGGCTGGAAATCCCGGATTGTCGATCTGCTTGAGCATCATCTACGTTCCCATTCGTGGGTGGGGGGGTAGGGCCGGTCGCGATCGGGCGGCAGTACAGCCCGCGCCAACGCTCGTCCAGACCTGCCAAGTCCTTAGATTTCGACGACCACTTTGCCAATGGCCTGACCGCTGCTCAAACGCGCGTGGGCGTCGCCGACGGCGTCAAGGCCAAAACGGGTTTCATCGAGCAAGGGCTTGAGTGCGCCCGCATCGACGATCTCGGCCAGCTTTGCCAGAATGGCCCCGTGCTGTTCGCGTTTGTGGTTGTACAGCATCGGGATGAGCATGAAGACCACGTGCAGCGACAGGCCTTTGAAGTGAGCCGGTGACAGATCGAGTTCCAGCATGGAGACCGTGGTGGCGACATGCGCGTTCAATGCAGCCGCTTCAAAGGAGTTCGTCATATTGGCGCCCCCCACGGAATCGAACACCACGTCGAAGCCGGTTCCGCCGGTATGTTTCGCGACATAGTCGGCGACCTTCTCGGTCCGATAGTTAATGGCGGTGGCGCCATAGCCTTTGATGATATCCATCTGCTTGTCACCACTGCACGTGGCATAGACATCGGCACCAAAGTGCCTGGCCAATTGCACGGCAACATGCCCTACGCCCCCGGTGCCGCCGTGTACCAGCACCTTCTGTCCGGCGTGCGTACCGGCGCGTTGCAGGCCTTCGTAAGCGGTGATGGCCACCAGCGGCAGCGCGGCCGCTTCGCGCATCGAAATGCTTTTCGGCTTGTGGGCAATCAGCCGGGCATCGGCCAGCATGGTCTCGGCCAGCGCGCCTTGCAGATCAGCAAGGCCGCCGGCACAGCCGTATACCTCATCGCCTGGCGCAAAACCGGTGACACCCTCGCCGACCGCATCAACAGTGCCGGCAAAGTCCATTCCAAGCACAGCGGGCAAGTCGGGCGACAGAGGTAGATCCTTGCCCATCTGCCGGATCATGGTGTCGACTGTGTTGACGCTCGTGGCGGCGACACGCACGAGTACATGCCCGGCTTTTACGGTGGGCGTGGGTAGATCGGTTGATTGGAATTCGGCGTTCGCGCCATACTCACGGAGGATCATTGCTTTCATTGTGTGTCTCCTGCTAATGGGTGATTGGGTGTCAGAAGCAAGATATAGCCTTTGTAAAAGCTTATAAAGCACTTAGAATTGAATTGATAATTCGTTAAATCTATATAATTCATGGATACTGAAAGTGTTCGACTCTTTGTTCTGGCGGCGGAAAAGCTCAACATCAGCGCAGCTGGCCGAGCACTCGACATGGCGCCGGCCGTTGCCAGCGCCCGGCTAGCCAAGCTTGAAACCCTGCTGGGTGCAGACTTGCTGCACCGCTCAACGCGAAAGGTGGCACTGTCGCTGGAAGGGGCCGAGTTTCTGCCCTACGCCAGAGAAATCCTCGCGCAGGAAAATTCAGCACGCGCTGCCTTGGGGCTGGGGCGTCCGACCGTCACCGGAACCTTGCGCTTCGCCACCTCCAGCACCTTCGCTCAACTCCACATTGCGCCACTCGTTCCAGAATTCCTGACGCGGAATCCGGGCATCAAGCTCGACTTGCGGTTGTCCGATACCCCATTCGATCTGATTGAAGGGAGCTTCGACCTTGCGCTGCGCAGCGCGGCACTAGCCGACAGTAGTCTCAAGTGCCGAAAATTGGCGGATGATCGACGGATTCTGTGTGCCTCGCCCGGCTACCTCCATCAGCGCGGCATACCACGCCACCCGGATGATCTGGCTGGACATCAGTTGATCGGATTCAGGAACGCTTCGCCGAAAGAACTTATCGGTCGTGACGGGCAAACAGGACTGTTTTATCCGGGTCAGGCCGGGGGGCGACTTGTTCTGGATGATGGTTTGAGTCAGAAGATTGTGACGCTTGCGGGCGCAGGAATTTCGATGAACTCGCTATGGAACGTTTACAGCGAGCTTGCTGATGGCACGCTGATTCGTATCCTTCCGGAGTATGAGATTAACGACCAGTCGTCCCTGTGGCTCGTCTATCCAAAATCAAATGTACTGACCGCGAAAGTCAGAATCTTTATTGACTTTTTGTTGGAGAAAATCGCCGCCTCTCCCGTTTGGGCCTAGCCCCATTCTTTGGCGGAGGCAATAGGTCATGAATGGCCGCTAGACCGAGCGGCAGGTTCCTGATGACTTAGCTGCCGTCCAGATCACTCGATTCTTTTGGGCTGCTACGGCCGCTGGTGGCCGAATGTACGCATACACCATCTTTCCAGAAAGCGGCCGCATACGGCAATACGACTTGATTGTCGCATTGCCGAAACACCTCTATCAGTCAGCCAACCTCTACTTCTTCAGGCTATCGCGAATTTCGCGCAGCAGAAGCACATCCTCTGTGGGTTCGGCGGGCTCGGCAGCGGGCTCGGCGGGCGTCTCTTCCTGCCGAAGCCGGTTGACCTGCTTGATCATCATGAAAATGATGAAGGCCAGGATTATGAAGTTAACCAGAATGGTGATGAAGTTGCCGTAGGCAAATACGGGAACCTGCGCCTTCTTGAGCGCGTCAAGCGTCATCGCCGTTCCCTCGGGAACCTTGCCAAGAACAACGAACATGCCGGAGAAATCCAGCTTGCCGCCCATGATCCAGGCAATGAAAGGCATGATCAGGTCGCCGACAATCGAATCGACGATCTTGCCGAATGCCCCGCCAATGATCACACCAACGGCGAGGTCCATGACATTGCCCTTCATGGCAAATTCCTTGAATTCCTGACCGATACTCATACTTCCTCCTATAAATGTGCAGAATGCAAATCAGATGACAGTGTGAAAAACCTGCCGGTTCAAAGGCGCCGCAGCTTTTCGCCGGCGGCGACCAGCGTCGCGTCCTGCTTTGCGAAGCAGAAGCGCACGACGCGATCATCGCGCCCGTCGCGATAGAACACGGAAACCGGAATCACCGCCACGCCCGCTTCGCAGGTCATCCATCGGGCAAACTCGCGGTCGGAAAGTTCCGAGATTCCGGCGTATCGCGCCAATTGAAAATAGGTTCCGCGGCAAGGCAAAAGTTCAAAACGCGAGCCCTTCATCTGCTCGCGGAAGAAGTCGCGCTTCTGCTGATAGAAGGCTGCGAGGCCCAGATGACGCGAGGCAAGCTGCATGTATTCCGCGATCCCGAGCTGACACGGGGTGTTGACCGTAAACACGTTGAATTGATGCACTTTGCGAAACTCGGTCATCAGCTCCGCCGCGCCAAGCACGTAGCCGATCTTCCAGCCGGTGATGTGATAGGTTTTTCCGAAAGAGGAAACGACGATGCTGCGTGACGCGAGTTCCCGGTGGCCGGCCAGACTCGCATGCCGGGCGCCGTCGAACACGATGTGTTCATACACCTCATCGGACAGCAACACGATGTCGGTGTCGCTCGTCAGTTCGGCCAGCACGGCCAGATCCTCGCCGTCAAGCAGGCTGCCGGTCGGATTGTGCGGCGAGTTGATGATGATCATGCGTGTGCGTGGCGTGATGAGCGAACGTACCTGGTTCCAATCCGGCCTGTAATCCGGGAATTCGAGCTGCGCATAGACCGCCCGGCCGCCGACAGTTTCGATCGCCGGGACGTAACTGTCATAGACCGGCTCGAATACGATGACCTCGTCTCCGCCACGCACGAAGGCGGCAATCGCGGTGAAGATGGCTTGCGTCGCGCCGGCCGTGACGGTGATTTCCTGGTCGACGTCGTAGCGCGCTCCGTACAGCGCTTCAACCTTGTCGGCAATGGCCGTGCGCAGTTCCGATACGCCGGCCATCGGTGGATACTGGTTTCTTCCTTCCTGCATGGCGCGCAAGGTCGCTTCGAACAATGCGGGTTCGGCCTGAAAATCGGGGAAACCCTGCGACAGGTTGATCGCGCCGTAATCGGTGGCGAGCTTGGACATCACCGTGAAGATCGTGGTGCCGACCCAGGGAAGTTTTGAATCAACGGCAACAGGCGTCGGGAGCATGGCGTTTGGCACTCAATGCGGCAGTGATCACATGATAAGCAGTTTACGAGTACGACGCCGGGCAGACAAGCGCTTGTTGCCCTGCTTGTTGCCCTGCTTGTTACCCTGATTATCAGCCGGAGGCGGTAGCGCAGAACGTGTTTCCCCGTTAGGATGCAGGCAATTC
>NZ_FLQY01000106.1 GCF_900089945.1 Candidatus Propionivibrio aalborgensis
TTACCGAATCGAAGCGGTGGCTACCCCCCACCCGATTTACAGCAGTTTAGGGACTCAATCGCCGAGAATGGCCAAATCAGCCCATGGATACCAACCGCCAATGGGTCAGGCATCAACGATTCTGATGCCGCCAATGCGATACGTGCAGTTAAGGTGGCTCAGGACAACAAACCACTCAACTCGATAGATGGCAATTGGTTCTTCAGCTTCTCCGAAGTTGGCGCGAGCAATACGGGCAACCAGTTCATGATGTCGCAGACTGGCGTACTGCCCACCAATGCTACCTTGCTGTCATTGAGTGGTCATTTCGCGAACGAATACGATGATTTCGGCACTGTGTCTTTGTTCGCCTACGATTCGACTAACCATGTGCTGGCTGAAGTGTCCATCGGCAACCTGAAAAACAATCAAAATGGTGATGATTTTCACTGGACGATGTTCAGCACAGATCTTGCGCTACCTGCCGCCGCCATATTCTGGGGCGTAAAGCTGACCGGCGAACTCGTCACCGGCGGAAGCATCAATGTGTACTGGGACAATCTCTCTTTGACCTATCAATCCGTGCCAGAACCCGGCACCATGGCATTGTTAGTCATCGGTTTTGTCAGTGCAGCGATCACGAGGCGACGCGTTCGTTGAACGACGCGGATTCACCGAACAATACTCTGGCTTAGTGCGAGGTTCTTGCTTCGTTTATATGCTATTGCAGTTGATTACCTTGCACCCGAGTCGCAATTCGACGCCTTCTTTGGAGTAGACTTCCCCGTTGGATGCTCGTTGTTGATCTGGCAATAATGTAGGGTACTTTATTGCCAGCCGTTGCTGATGATGTCCCTAAACGATAGTTATTGTGGCAGGCCGCTTCCCGATGGTTTCGATCAAGCTACGGCCGCTGGTGCCAATCATTTCTATTCCCATCTCATTTTTGGCCAGTGGCCGCATTCCGTTCTTGCCAACTGACACTCCTTACTCCGAGCAATAGTAGCGGGGTTGCAACACCAAGCGTTCCCGATCGATGCCACCGGGGCTGCACGGCTATGCCGCGAAGCCCCGGCGAACCGACGGGATGGGCTTTTTTTGAGGCATGAAAGAGGTCAATTCGGATAACGCACTTACAGGGACCGCAATCGGGAGTGGTGTTTTTCGTCGAAGGCAGCGTCATTATCCTCATGTTCGGAGAGAAACCGCCTATCGTCCGAAGAGTTGTTCGCCGTTGCGGAAGGCGATCTTCTCCGCCACCTCGGCGGGCAGCTGCGCCAGCCATCCCCTGTACGTAGCCATGATGTTGCCGTAGTTGTCCCAGCGTTCGTTGACCCATGTGTCGGAGCCGATCAGAAAGCGCTCCGGGTACTTTTCAAACAGGCGCCGCCATTCGGTCGTGAGTTTGCCGCCTTCCGTGATGCCATAGCGGTAGGACAGTTCGCACCACAGTCCGGGATAGCGCTGCAGATAGGCTTCGACCTTCGCCGGCTCGGTGGAAAAACCGGTGTGCGCCCAGATGATTCGTGCCTTCGGACTGTGCCGGTAGAGTATCTCCAGCGCTTCGTCGTCGGCGTGAGCATGCAGATAGAGATTGTGCTTCACCGCGAACTCGACGGTGTTCTTGACCTGTGACGCTTCGGCGGCGCTGCCTGTCAGGTGAAACTCGCCGATGCCCCGGTAATAGCCGCGTTTGAACTCGGTGGCAATCAGTTCTTCGGTCTGCGGATCGTTCATCCATGTCTGAATGTCGGGGCGCACACGGTAAGGACGGATGAAGGGTACCACCCAGATATCTTTCGGCCGTGCCTCGTAGAGCGCGCGCGTGCCATCATTGGGTCGGCTGGTGGCGAGGATACCGGTGACCTTGTGTTCTCGGAACAGGGACAGCACCGTGTCCAGCGGCATATGCGGCGCCGGTTCCCAGTTGTAGTGCAGATGTGCGTCAAAAACGGGGAGCACGGCCTGCGCAGTGTCGGCGCCGGCGCCGTGCGCCGGGGCCATGATTCCCAATGCCGAACAAACGAACAAGAAACACAAACGACGAATCCGGTTCATGATGATCTCCAGCCGGTATTGGCAAGGCTCTTGGTTGATTGGCGGTCAAGCGTCAGGGCAGAGAGTCGGCGTTGGTGAGACGGCAGCACCAGTGTGCGCCTCACTGCGAGGAATAGGAAGCATGAACGCGGTAGCTTCCAGTGACACCGTACCGCTGGAAACATAGTGGCTGATGCAAGCGACGCTATTTCTCGCGCACTCGCATCCTGACAGCGCTGACCTTGTCGATGCTGATCACAGCGTCGTAATACTCTTTCCCCGATATTCTGGAAACATGCACCAGGGTCTTGCCGACCTGAGTGACAGTCCCTTCGATCTCGTCGCCAGAACCCAGACGGAGAGTTACTCGCTTGCCCACGTTCTCGGTCAGGACTTCATTCATCCCGGCGGACGGTTTCAACTCGAATTTTTGCTCGTCGGCCGAGACGGATGCTGCGGAAAAAACAGCAACCAACGCTGCAGATGCGATAAGGCTTTTCCTCATTTCACTTACCTCCCGTGGATGAACCAAAATATCAATCCAATGAATCGCCGCAAAGATGCCCGCGTTGGCTCGGGCAACGCTAAGGCTATTTTACTGACGATCAAATCAATCTACGCCACACTGCAGTGAAGTGGTATCTCCGAACTTGCCCTTGTGTCCGCACTCGGCATCGCCGTTCGGACGATGGGTCAGTAAGGAGAGCAAAATGCCGGAAAAAGCCACTTCATTTGCGGGGTTGTACTCCTATTCGCCGCACCAGTCGATTATATTTGCATATCGTGTGGCGAATCGGATAATGAGGCTCTGAAATCCGCCGTGTCTTGTCCGGACAATTCCAGACATCCAACAACGCCATGCACATCGCACACCTCAGCATTCCGGCTGCCCTGAACAGCCTTCGCACGTCCGTTGACGGCTTGAGCCCGATCGAGGCGGAGAAACGTTTGCGGGAATACGGCCACAACCGGATCGAGGAAGTCAAGAGCGATCCGCAATGGCGGCGCCTGCTCCGGGAGTTCACCCACTTCTTTGCAGTGATTCTGTGGGTCGCGGCCGCGCTAGCGATTTTTGCCGAAACGCGCAGCCCGGGCGAGGGTATGTGGCAGCTCGGCCTGGCGATTCTTGCGGTGATCCTGATCAATGGCGCGTTCTCGTACTGGCAGGAATATCGTGCCGAACGGGCCATCTCAGCCTTGCGCAACCTTTTGCCAAGTCAGGTCAAAGTCATACGGGATGGCGAGCTGCTGACGTTGGCTGCCGAATTGCTTGTCCCCGGCGACATCGTGCTGCTTGAAGAGGGCGACAACGTACCGGCCGACTGTCGATTGATCGAGGCGTCCGGAATACGGGTGAATACCGCCACCATTACCGGCGAATCGCTGCCCAAGGCACGCACCGCCGATGGCGAGGCGGCTATCGGCGCGGCGGCATCTGATGCCAGCAATCTGCTACTCGCCGGCACTGCGCTGGTTTCCGGTCAGGGCCGGGCCATCGTCTTTGCCACCGGCATGCGAACCGAATTCGGCAAGATTGCCCACCTGACGCAGACCGCCGGCAAATCGGTCTCGCACCTGCAACTTGAAATCGCCCGCCTTTCAAAACTGGTCGCTGTGTTTGCCACGGGGCTTGGGCTGATATTCTTTCTCGTCGGAACGCTGATCGGCCTGCCGTTCTGGACAAATCTGATGTTCGCCATCGGCATCATCGTCGCGAATGTCCCGGAAGGATTATTGCCGACGGTAACCTTGTCGCTGGCCATGGCCACGCAGCGCATGGCGAAAAGGAATGCCCTGATCCGGCACCTGCCGGCCGTTGAAACCCTCGGTTCAACGACGGTAATCTGCAGCGACAAGACCGGGACGCTGACCCAGAACCGCATGACGGTGCAGCAAGTCTTCTTTGAGAACACATTGTGCAATGCGAACGAACACCATCTCGGCGGCGCTGCCGCGTCATTGTTGCGCAATGCCCAGTACTGTCACAACCTGAAACAGGGCCTTCGGAACGGAATGGCTAGCTGGCTGGGCGATCCCATGGAAGTCGCCCTGCTGTCTTTCGCCAGGAAGGTCCAGGATTTCGGCGAAGCGCCACTGTTGAGCGAGATCCCGTTTGACAGCCAGCGGCGCCGTATGTCGGTCGTGGTTGAGCACGAGGGGCAACACTGGCTGTACTGCAAGGGTGCGCCGGAAGCAGTTTTGCCGCTGTGTACGCGAACCGGACAGGACGGCAGTACCGCGCTTGACGAGACCTCCCGCCAGCACATTGGTGAAGCGCAGGAAAGAATGGCCGACCAGGGACTGCGCGTGCTGGCCTTCGCGTATCGCCCGTTGCAGGAACAGGAAAGTCCGGCTGAACGGGAATTGATCTTCTCCGGGCTGATCGGGCTGCACGATCCGCCCCGCCCCGAGGTGCCCGAAGCCATAGCACGTTGTCAATCCGCCGGCATCAAGGTGATCATGGTGACCGGAGACCATCCGCATACGGCGCTGGCCATTGCGCGCGAAATCGGTCTGGTCACCGGCGACCGGCCGCTGATCGTCGCGGGCGAATCATTGCGCAAGATGACGACGGCACAGTTGCAGATTGCGCTGGACAACCCCGAAGCCCTGTTCACCCGGGTCACCGCGGAACAAAAGATGCTGGTCGTTCAGGCGCTGAAGAACAAGGGAGAAATCGTGGCCGTCACCGGTGACGGCGTGAATGACGCTCCGGCATTGAAGACGGCACATATCGGCATTGCAATGGGCGTCTGCGGAACCGATGTCGCGAAGGAAGCCGCCGACATGATCCTGCTCGACGACAACTTTGCGAGCATTGTCAATGCCATCGAGGAGGGCCGCGCCGTTTTCGAGAACATTCGCAAGTTTCTGACCTACATCCTGACCTCGAACATCCCGGAGATCGTTCCTTACCTCGCCTTTGTGCTCTTCAAGATTCCGCTGCCGCTGACCGTCATCCAGATTCTGGCAGTTGATCTTGGCACAGACATGCTACCGGCTCTTGCGCTGGGCGCCGAACGCCCTGACCCCGCGCTGATGAGGGAACCGCCGCGGCCACGAGATCAACGCTTGCTTTCCTGGTCGCTGGTCGCCCGGTCGTACTTGTGGCTGGGGGCGCTGCAAGCGGGCATCGCGATGTCCGCCTATTTTTTCGTGCTGTATCTGGGCGGTTGGCATTACGGTCAAACTCTGGGGAAAACAGACCCGCAGTACTTGCAGGCCACCACGGCCTGCCTGGCGGCCATCGTCATCGCCCAAATGGTCAATGTCTTCATGTGTCGACACCCCAGGCTGTCGGCGCTAAGTTTCTCACTGCGGCAGAATCATCTGTTGCTGCTCGGACTTGGCGTTGAACTGTCGCTGATTCTGCTGATTGTCTATACGCCACTGGGTAACCGGATTTTTGGCACTCTCGCCTTTCCTCCGGCCGTATGGCCTGTCATATTCCTGCTCGCGCTGGGCTTCTGGGTGCTCGAAGAGCTGCGGAAATTCGTACTTCGCGTATGCGCAGAGAGCCCAAGGCAGTAACTCACGACAAGAGCCTATACATGCCGCTGCAGCTGCTTTGGAATACAGCCACACGAGGTAGAATGGGCGGGTTCTGACAAGAAATCGAGGGAGCATCTGTGCCGCGATGAGCGTGGGCCTACCCTCGCCTCAACTATTTGCAAATCATCTTCAGGAGATAACATGGGGCACAACACCACCGTCAACATTCGCACCGTTGCTCTCGTCGGTCATGGCGCAACCGGCAAGACGACACTGGCCGAGACTTTGCTCGCCACGGCCGGCGCAATCTCCAGCCACGGATCGGTTGAACGGGGCAATACCGTTTGCGATTTTGATGCTCAGGAAAAGGAACTCGGACACTCGCTGAATTCCGCAATGTTCACCCTCGACTGGTTGAACACCCAGGTGCACATGATCGATACGCCGGGTTACCCGGACTTTGCCGGGCAGGCCATTGGCGCTCTAGCCGCCGTTGACACGGCATTGATCGTGATCAACGCGCAGACCGGAATCGAGCTATCGACCGAGCGCATGATGCGTCTGGCCGCAGGCCGTAACCTCTGCCGAATGATCGTCATCAACAAGATCGACGCGGACAACGTCGATCTGCCCAGGCTGGTGGGCGAAATCCGCGAACGTTTCGGCCGCGAATGCATGCTGCTCGATTTACCGGCGCATCACGCCCAGGATGTCGTCGAATTACTCGGTCACGACAGCGGCGACAGCGATTTTGAGTCGGTCGCCAACGCCCACCGCGCGCTGATCGACCAGATCGTCGAGGAAGATGAAGACCTTCTTGCGCGCTATCTCGACGAAGGAACCGATCCGAGCATTGACGAATTGCACGCCCCGTTCGAGAAAGCGCTGCGCGAAGGGCACCTGATACCGATTCTCTTCGTTTCAGCGCGAACCGGTGCCGGCATTCCGCAATTGCTCGATGTGCTGGCCAGGCTGGCCCCCAATCCGACCGAAGGCAATCCTCCCCCGTTCTACAAGGGCGAGCCGGGTGACCCGGACAGCGTTCCGTTTCACGCCGAACCCGATGCGAACCAGCACGTACTGGCGCATGTGTTCAAGGTCGTCAGCGATCCTTTCATCGGCAAGCTTGGCGTCTTCCGCGTGCATCAGGGCACGATCAGGAAGGACTCGCAGCTGTTTGTCGGCGACACGAAAAGGCCGTTCAAGGTCGGCCACCTGTATCGTCTGCAAGGCAAGGAGAATATCGAAGTCGAGGCGCTGGTCCCCGGCGACATCGGCGCCATCGCCAAGATCGACGAAATCGAGTTCGACTGCGTGCTTCATGATTCTCATGATGAAGATCATATTCATCTGAAGCCCCTGGAGTTCCCGCAGCCGATGCAGGGGCTGGCCGTCGAAACGCAACGCAAAGCGGATGAACAACGTCTGTTCGACGTACTGCACAAGCTCGAAATTGAAGACCCCTGCTTCAAGGTCGAACGCCACCCGACGACCAATGAGACCGTCATTCGCGGCCTCGGAGACATGCACTTGCGCGCCAAATTGGCGCGCATGGCGCAGCAGTACAAGATCGAACTCAACACCCGGCCGCCACAGATCGCCTACCGCGAAACGATTACGGCAAAAGCCGAAGGCCACTGCCGTCACAAGAAGCAAAGCGGCGGAGCCGGCCAGTTCGGTGAGGTCATGTTGCGCGTCGAGCCCCTGGAACGCGGGGCCGGCTTCGAGTTCGTCGATATCGTCAAGGGAGGAACCATCCCCGGCGTATTCATGGCTGCGGTTGAAAAGGGTGTGAGGCAAGCTTTGGAAGACGGCGTCGTCGGCGGCTTCCCGGTACACGATCTGCGCGTCATCGTGCATGACGGCAAGTCGCACTCTGTCGACAGCAAGGATATCGCCTTTTTTTCTGCCGGCCGGAAAGCCACCATTGACGCGATCCGCTCCTCTTCGCCAATCATTCTTGAACCCGTGGTTGACATCGAAGTGCTGGCTCCGGAGGCAGCCATCGGCGACCTGACCGGCGATCTTTCAAGCAAGCGCGGGCAGGTTACCGGAACACAGCCGCGTGGCGTGGGCACCATATCGATCAGCGGCAAGGTTCCGCTCGCAGAACTCGATGACTACCAGGGACGCCTCAAGTCGCTGACGGGTGGACAAGGGTCCTACAGCATCAGCTTCTCGCACTACGCTCCGGTGCCCGCAGGAACCCAGCAGCAGTTGGCGTCGCAACGCAAGTCGGTTGGCCTTGAGGATGATTGAGCGGATCGTGAATTCGCCAGGCTAGGCGTCATGACGCCCTTTTTCGGCGTCCCCGGCTGGGCCATTCATCTGGCCCGCCGGGTACTGTATTTCTGGGTACGGACCACCGTGCTCCCGGAGCGCCCGGAGAAGCTTGGCCTTGATCCGTCAAAGCCGGTTTGCTATGTATTGCAGCATCCCCATTTATCAAACCTGCTGGTTCTCTTCCGGGAATCACGACTTGCCGGCCTGCCATCGGCCGAGGCGCCCTTCAGGCTGGGCAGCGACGACTTCCCGCGTTCCGTCTTCTTTTTGAACCGAAAACAGATACACAGCGCCGAGTCGGGTGAGCCATATGCGCATTCACCGCTGATGACTGCTGTCGTGAACGAAACGTTGGCAGACACCGGGTTCGATGTCCAGGTCGTCCCGGTCGTCATCCTTTGGGGGCGCAACCCAGGCAAACAGGAGTCGATCCTAAAAGCACTGTTTGCCGAGGCCTGGCAACAACCGGGCTATCTGCGCCGTCTGGTGACCATACTGTTGCATGGCCGGAACGTACTGGTCCGCTTCAACGCACCGCTTTCCCTGCACGCCCTGTTCCGCGATGGCCTCGACGAAACACAGGCCCTCCACAAGTTGTCCCGCGTGCTGCGTGAGCACTTCCGCCGCCAGCGACTGATGGCCATCGGGCCAGACCTTTCGCACCGCCATACGCAAGTGGGAACCCTTCTCGACTCCGCGCCAGTACGCTCGGCAATTGCCGCCGAGGCAGCGGAAAAACATATTCCACTTGATGAAGCCCAACTGAGGGCACGCGATTTCGCGCTGGAAATCGCCTCGGATTACTCGTATGGCGTGTTGCGTGCCCTCGAGTTGTCGCTTGCGTGGTTTTGGAAACGGCTTTATGACGGCATCGAGTTGCACAATACCGATGTCGTTGCGCGGATTGCGCCCAACCACGGCATTGTCTACATACCGACGCATCGCAGCCATATCGACTATCTGCTGCTTTCGTACTTTCTGCACCGACAAGGACTGGCCCCGCCTCACATCGCCGCCGGCGCCAATCTGAACATTCCCCTCATCGGTCCATTGCTCCGCCGGGCAGGCGCTTTCTTCATGCGCCGCAGCTTCAGAGGCGAACCCCTCTATGCGGCAGTTTTCCATGAATATCTGCATCTGATGCTGACCCGCGGCTTTCCGATCGAGTACTTCATCGAAGGGGGGCGAAGTCGCAATGGAAGAATGTTGACGCCCAGGGCCGGCATCCTGGGAATGACGATTCGCAGTTTCATCCGGGAGCATTCACGACCGCTCGTTTTCGTGCCGGTCTATATCGGCTACGAGAAACTCGTTGAAGGTCAATCCTACCTTCGTGAAATGGCCGGCAAGCCGAAGCAAAGCGAGTCACTGTGGTCGCTGCTCAAAAGCCTGCGCCGAATCAAGCGAATATTCGGCAAAGCGTATGTGAACTTCGGCGAACCGCTGGCGCTGGCCGACTTTCTGGACGCCTATCGCCCCGGCTGGTCAAACGAAACGGCGACTGACTCCGACGACTGGGCGCGCGAGGCAACTCATATCACTGCCACCGAACTGGCCAGGCGCATGAACGAAGCGGCAGTGATCAATCCGGTCAACCTGATCGCTCTGGTGCTGTTGCCGACGCCAGTGCTGCCTACCGATGAGCAATCACTGGGGCGGCTTCTGGAGCATTTCCAGTCGCTAATCGCCGATGCGCCTTATTCTCGGGCTACCGTTCCATGCACTCTTGATGCCGAGCAGATTGTGGCCTATGTCGAACGGCTTGGAATTGTCGAGCGCATTTCGCACCCGCAGGGCGATCTCATTCGTCTGGTGGAAGACGAGTCTCCGCTGCTCGCTTACTTTAGCAACAACGTGCTGCATCTGTTTACCTTGCCAGCACTGATCGCCTGCCTGATGAGCCACAGCAAGTCTCTAGGCATGCAACAGATCATCGACGCCGTTACCGGTATCTACGGCCTGCTGGAAAAGGAACTTTTCTTGCGCTGGACGATAGATGAAATTCCGGCAGCCACCGAAACCGTCATTGGCGTACTGCTCAAACGGAGCCTGCTACTCCGCGATGAAGCAGGTCAACTCGCAGCCCCGGATCAAGGCACTCGGGAGTGCGCCGAGTTGCGTGCAATCGGCGAAACAATTCGACCGCTACTCGACTGCAACTTCCTCACGCTGTCATTGCTGCAACAGGGCGGATCAGGTCGCCGGACACGTCGCTCTCTGGAAAACGACTGCCATCGGCTGGCTCGGCGTTTGATACTGCGCTACGAGACCAACGCGCCAGAGTATTCCAACAAGACTGGCTTCTCCACACTCATCGACCAACTTGTCGATGCGAACCTTCTGCGTGAGGATGAAGCCGGGCATTTGCTTCCTGACCGGCACATCGCCACGCTGCTGGCGCACGCCATGCCGTTTATCCCACCCGAAACGCGACAGGTAATTGAGGGTATGGCCTGCGCGGACCCGGAGGTGCTGCGCTAGGCGTTGGAACGGGAAGAACGGCGCACCGCATTCTTGAGGCGCTCCTGCTCGGCCAAGACCTTGCTTGCATAGCTGCCTTCAGGATCCGAGGATCCGGCATAGTACTGAAGACCGGCAACCAACCCACCGCGACGGCGAATGGCCTCCTGAAGAACGTGTACGCCGACCCTGATATTGGTCTCCGGATCGAGAAAGGGTTTGTCGCCCGCGCCATCCGGCACCTTGTCCATATGAAAGCGCGGAATAACCTGCATCAGGCCCTGCGCACCCATCGGGCTTTCGGCAAACGGGTTGAAACCCGATTCAATGCCGATCATCGCCACGATCAGCAGCGGATCGATGCGCCGCTCCTTTCCGATCATTTGCGCCACTTCAAAAACCGGCTCCAGCGCTTCCTGGGAGACACGATAGCGGCGTGTCACATAATCCAGCGCGCCTTGCATGCCTGGCGACAGAGCGGGCGCCGCAGCTTCGGATTCTGCAACCACTTCCGAGGTTTCATCCGCAGCGGACAATTCGGACGGGTCGGCTTTGAGGAGCCCAGCCGACAGGGTGCTTTTGGAAAAATTGCCGAAAAAGCCAAGGACGAGAAAGAGGCCGGCAATCATCAGACTGTATTGAACTATTTTCAGGACGACATCGCTACTGCGTGCCATCGATTGTTTGAGCGTAATCGTTGCAGACATGCTCACTCTCCTTCACTGTTGTCGTCGCGTAAGCAAACAGGCCGGGCGACAAACGGTTCTAGGGGGGTGTAAGTCCCGTGAATGCGGTGGTGTTTACCGCAAGGTGGGCACTTCTATGAGATGGAAACCCTGCGTCAAGGTTGCAGGGGGAGAAGTGTCCAGCTGGCACAAATCACGCGCTTGGCGTTTCGTGCAGCGGGCGGAATGTATCATTTAGGTAAATGCTTGTCAACCATAAATAGACACCATAAATAGACAGCTCACGAATCCGGAATCGACAACCAATCCCGTATTCACCGCCCTGGAGCAGCGATTTACAAGCGTTTGAGCGTGTTTTCAGGACCGTATTCGCGGGCTTCGTCAGGCGCGGCAAGATCATCCCGCGAGCCTGAAATCCTATATGGGACCCACCCTGGCCAGCGGGTTCGAACCCGCCTTTTCACAAACCCACAGGTGTCGTATAAAATGCGCCTGTTTTCAAAGCACTGAGCAAAGGCTTGCGACTGATATGCTGATATGGTCTGTTGCCATTTACCTTATTGTCTCCCTTGCCATCGGCATCTACGTTGCGATGCGGGTACGAAACACGACGGATTTTGTCGTCGCCGGCCGGTCGTTGCCTTTGCCCGTCGTCATGGCCACGATTTTTGCCACCTGGTTCGGTTCGGAAACGATATTCGGCGTTTCCGCCACCTTCGTGCAGGAAGGCCTGCGCGGCGTGGTCGCTGACCCCTTTGGCGCCAGCCTGTGCCTGATCATCGCCGGCGTCTTCTTCGGCAGCAAGCTTTACAAGCTCAATGTGCTGACGCTGGGCGACTTCTTCCGTATGCGTTTCAACCGGACGGTCGAGGTACTCACAACGCTTTGCATCATCGCCTCGTACCTAGGCTGGGTCTCGGCGCAGATCAAGGCGCTCGGCCTGGTCTTCAACGTCGTCACGACCGGCACCATCTCGCAAACCAGTGGAATGGTGCTCGGCGCACTGATCGTGCTGATCTACACCACGTTCGGCGGCATGCTCTCGGTGGCTATTCTTGATTTCGTGCAGATGGTCATGATCATGGGCGGACTGCTTTACATCGCCAGTATCTTCGCGGGGCTCACCGGAGGTGTTGCCGTCGTGATCAGCCATGCCTCGGACGCCGGCAAACTCGATTTTTTTCCCGAGGCCGATACCGTCCAATGGCTGACCTTCCTTGGCGCCTGGATAACCATGGCCTTGGGCTCGATACCACAGCAGGATGTCTTCCAGCGGGTCACTTCGGCAAAGAGCGCCAAGGTTGCGATCTACGGCTCCATCCTCGGGGGCGCGCTCTATTTCTGTTTTGCTTTCCTGCCGATGTTCATCGGCTATTCCGCCAACCTGATCGATCCTGCAAAATACAACGCTCTGGCTCAGTCCGATGCCCAAATGGTACTGCCGACGCTCATCTTGCAGCACACGCCGATCTTCGCCCAGGCCATTTTCTACGGCGCGGTCCTTTCGGCCATCATGAGTACCTCGTCGGCAACGCTACTCGCGCCATCGGTTGCTTTCTCGGAAAACATCCTGCGCAACTATTTCCCTGATATCACGGATCATTCTTTTCTGCGCATGCTGCGCATTACCATTGTTTGCTTTGCCTGCATTGTGCTCGCCTTTGCACTCGGCTCTGACTCCACCATCTTCAAAATGGTCGAGAACGCTTACAAGGTCACGCTTTCCGGCGCTTTCGCGCCACTCTTCTTCGGCGCCTATTGGCGGCGCAGCACGACGCAGGGCGCACTGTTTTCGATAATTGGCGGAGTGTCGTCCTGGCTCCTTCTCGAACTGTTGATCGGCGAAGCCAGTGTAATACCGCCGCAACTCATCGGGCTGGGTGTAGGGATTATCAGTATGATCGCCGGCTCCCTACTGCCACAGTGGATTGGTCTGCCCGATGTGAAGGGCGATGAGCGCGCGGAACAACTACGCGCGCGAAATCAATAAGCCCCCCGGAGTCGCTACAGCCGTTTCTCGGCATCCGCCACGGATTCACGAATCCGATGCGTGTCAATCGTGAAGCGTTAGAATGAACCCACTAACGCTCACGGTCGTCGCGATGCCTTCATCACCCAAATCGATAGCGGGAAGTATCGCCGGCAAAGAACTGGCGCCATTGCCCACGCTGCTACCGCACTATCTGGCATTGTCCTACGCGGCGCTTATCATTTATGCCAGTCTGCACCCTCTGACCGGTTGGCGCGATCCGGGAATATCGCCATTCTATTTTCTCGACGCCGCCTGGCCACGCTACTGGACGGGTTTCGATCTCGCGATCAACGCTCTCGCTTATCTGCCGCTGGGTTTTCTACTAGCACTGACACTTCGCCGCTTACCCGGTCGGTGGATTCCGGCAGTCGCCGCATTGATGCTGGGTGCCCTGCTCAGTTTTTGCGTTGAAAGCCTGCAAACATGGTTGCCAACACGTGTCGCCTCAAACCTGGACCTGGCCTGCAATACGTTGGGAACGGGCATCGGCGCCCTGCTTTCGATCTGGCATGGTAGGCGCTTCTTCATCCGTATTGCGCTGCTTCAGCGCCATTTGCTGACACCTTTTCCCCATTCCGACTTCGGACTGGTCTTGATCGGCCTTTGGCTGCTGACGCAACTCTCGCCGGAAACAATCCTCTTCGGTGCCGGCGATATGCGACACATGCTTGAGATCACCCCGGCCGTACCCTATGCAGCTCACTCGTTCTTTGCACTGGAGACCGGCATCATCGTCTGCAACACGATCGCTATCGGCCTGACTGTCCGCGCCCTGCTTGCCGACCAAAGCTCACCCTACCTGGCGGTGGCCGTTTTCTTCGTTGTCGCGCTCTCGATCCGGACGCTGGCCGCGGCGGTTCTGGTCAACCCTCTCAATGCCTTTGCCTGGCTTACCCCCGGCGCCACGCTTGGCTTGTCTGTCGGGGGCGTGATTCTTTCGCTCATCATGTTGATGCCCGCATCGATAAGAATAGCGCTGGCCGGACTGGCGCTCATGGCCGGAACGGTACTGGTCAACGTCACCCCACCGAATCCCTACTCGGCTGCTGCGCTGGTCACCTGGAGGCAGGGGCATTTCCTTAATTTCAACGGATTGACCCGGCTGACAGCAAGCTTCTGGCCATTCCTTGCCCTCCCCTATCTGACCTTGCTCGGAAGACGTATCGAATCGAATCAAGGTTAGAATCGGCCATCGCAGGAAGCACAATCATCAATGAGGCATTTGTCAGAATGAGCTACTACAAGCATCACGTTTTCTTTTGCTGCAACCAGCGCGCCGAAGGCGAGTCATGCTGTAACAACCTGGGCGCCACCGAGGCACAAACCTACGCCAAGGATCGCATCGGCCAATTGAAGCTAAAAGGCAAGGGCAAGATACGCGTCAACAAGGCCGGCTGCATGGATCGCTGCGACGAAGGCCCGATCATCGTCGTCTATCCCGAGGAAATCTGGTACCACTACGTCGACAAGGAAGACATCGAAGAAATCATTCAGGAGCATCTGGTCCAGGGACGCGTCGTTGAACGTCTGAAGATTTGACCAGGGGAAGAACCTTCATGAAGTTGAACGAAGAGAGGGTACTCATCGATGGCCCGGCCGGCGCGATCGAGCTGATTGTCGAGAATCCGGGCGCACCACGTGGCATTGCTCTGATCTGTCATCCACACCCGCTGTTTGGCGGAGCCAATACCAACAAGGTGACACAGACGCTGGCACGCACGTTTACGCATCTGGACTATGTAGCCTTGCGACCGAATTTTCGCGGCGTCGGTGGAAGTGGCGGAACGCACGATAACGGAAACGGCGAATGTGAGGACATGCTCACGATTCTGGCGGAGGCCAAGCGCCGTTATGGCGATCTGCCGGTCGCCCTGGCCGGCTTTTCCTTTGGCGCCTATGTGCAGACCCGTGTCGCGCAGGCGCTTATCGAGGCCAATCACCCGGCCCAACGGCTGGTTCTGGTCGGCACGGCCGCCGGCCATGTTGAAGGCGCACGTCAGTACACCGTCAAGCCCGTTGCCAACGACACCATCGTCATCCACGGCTCGGTAGACACGACCGTTCCGCTGGCCAATGTATTGGCCTGGGCTGAAGCCATGAATCTGCCCGTGATCGTTGTTCCAGGCGCCGACCACTTCTTTCACCGTCGGCTGCATGTCATTCGCGAAATCATTACCCGAGCATGGCGTCACTGAACGCTGCTGACGCGCTGTGCGTCTCCAGCTTGAGCAAGCACTATGATGGCCATGAAGTGGTCGCCGGAATCAGCTTCGCCGTACCTCCCGGCACTTGCTTCGGCCTGCTCGGACCGAACGGCGCCGGAAAAACCACCACCCTTCGTTGCTGCCTCGGACTGACAACAGCAGACGCCGGCAGCATAAGCCTCGGTGGCTACGCCATCCCGGAGCAAGCCGGGGCCGCACGCGAGCGTGTCGGTGTTGTGCCTCAACTCGACAATCTTGACCCCGACTTTACTGTCGGTGAAAACCTGCTGGTGTATGGTCGCTACTTCGGCATCGGTGACGCGCTCATTCGCGAACGTATTCCCGATCTGCTGAATTTCGCCGGACTCGGAGGGAAGAAAGCCGCCCGCATCCAGACCCTGTCAGGGGGTATGAAACGGCGCCTGACTCTGGCTCGTGCGCTGGTTAACGACCCGGACATCGTCTTCCTCGACGAACCGACCACTGGCCTCGATCCACAAGCACGCCACCTGATCTGGGATCGTCTGAAGCAACTCACCGCACGCGGAAAGACCCTGATCCTGACCACCCATTTCATGGATGAGGCCGAGCGACTTTGTGACCGTCTGGCGGTGCTTGACAACGGTCATCTGGTTACCGCTGGCGCGCCCCGCGAACTGATCGCTTCGCACATCGAACCGCAGGTGGTAGAGGTATTCGGTGAGGCCGCGGCGACCTGGGCACGTTCCCGGAACACGTTGGGCGAACGCCTCGAGATCGCTGGCGAAACCGCTTTCTTCTACTGCCGCGATACGGTGCCTCTGCTGGCAGCACTCGCAGGCGAACCGACCTTGCGTTACATACACCGTGCGGCCAGCCTTGAAGACGTTTTCATCAAGCTCACCGGGCGTGAACTGAGAGACTGAGCATGGGAGACGCTTTCAACGCAAGACCCTCGATCTATTCCTTCCCCCGACCCGGCCTGCGCTGGCTACCGGTTTGGCGGCGAAACTTTCTCGTCTGGCGCAAGCTGGCGATACCTTCGGTTCTCGGCAACCTCGCCGACCCGCTGCTTTACATGCTCGGTCTCGGCTACGGACTTGGCGGCCTGCTGCCGCAGATCAGCGGCAGCAGTTATGTCAGCTTTCTAGCCGCGGGGACGGTGGTCGCCAGCACCATGAATGCAGCCACCTTCGAAGCGCTTTACTCGGCTTTCTCGCGCATGCATGTGCAGAAGACCTGGGACGCCATTCTCAATACCCCGCTCTCGCTCGATCACGTCCTGACCGGCGAACTGGTCTGGGCAGCAAGCAAGAGCCTGCTCTCCGGACTGGCCATTCTGCTGGTCATCGCAGCGCTGGGGTTGACGAGTTCGCTGCTGGCGTTGTGGGTGATTCCAGTCGTTTTCCTGACCGGCCTTGCCTTCGCCGCCCTGGGCCTGATCGTCTGCGCACTGGCACCGTCGTACGATTTCTTCATGTATTACTTCACGCTCTTCATTACACCCATGCTACTTGTCTCCGGAGTCTTCTTTCCTGCCGACCGGTTACCGGCGGCAGTTCATGCCATCGCCAGCTGGCTTCCGCTTTCGCATGCAGTGCAACTCGCCCGCCCCTTGTTGCAAGGGGAAGTGCCAGCCAATGTGATCGGACACATTGCCGCACTCCTGACCATCGCCACGATCGCCTTTGGCATCGCAACGGTGCTGACGCGCCGGCGATTGCTCAAATGAGCTTCGACCGAACGAAGAACGGAGCGCTTAACCCTTATTTGCGTTCGAATGCAAATAGCAGGCGCTGCGCTCCATGAAATGGCTGCTGCAGTTTTGTATGGCACGTGCGGCCTTCGCCACGATGTTCACAGCCTATTCGGCGGTGTTGCCCCTCGTCAGACAGGAGTGGGGAATGTCGGCATGGCAAGCGGGATTGATTCAGTCCGTCCATCACGCGGGGTTCTTGGTATCGCTGTTTTCGGTAGGCTTTCTTACTGACCGCTTCGGTGCGCGTCGAACCTATCTCGCAGCCAGCTTTGCCGCCGCCATCAGTGCCGCTCTGTTCGCATTTGTCGCCGACGATTTCCTTTCCGCGCTATTGCTCTACGGGCTTACCGGGCTTTGCTCCGGCGGCTCCTACACGCCTGGACTGGCCATCATCAGTCAGCAAATGACGGGCCGACAGCAAGGACGAGCCATGGGCTTCTATCTTGCCGCCGCATCTCTCGGCTACGCTTTCGGCTTGTTTATTGCCAGTGCCATGATTCCCCTCGCGGGCTGGCGAGGATCGTTTGTCGTCACGTCGCTGGGGCCTGTCCTGGGACTGCTTGTCGGATTCTGGTCGCTGCGCAATGTTCCCAATGTGCTGCATTATCGGTCGGGCAGTCGCAGTATTTTCAAGGGATTGAGCCGCGTTATCGGAAATCGGGCGGCAATGCTGTCGATCTGGGGCTATACGTTCCATGCTTGGGAGTTACTTGGTTTGTGGGCGTGGTTACCGGCTTTCCTTACTGCAGCCTCGATTGCTTCGGGCAACAGTGCGCAACAGGCGGCCAGCGTCGGCGCCACGCTGACTGCGATCACCTACCTCGTTGCGGCGGGCGGGAACGCCCT
>NZ_FLQY01000107.1 GCF_900089945.1 Candidatus Propionivibrio aalborgensis
AAGCGCGCTGCGTGCCCTGCGCGAAGTAACGAAGGCGCGCGGCGCAGCACTGGTTGCCGTTTTTGGATGTGGCGGTGATCGCGACCGCGGCAAACGGGCGCTGATGGGCGAAATCGCGACGCAACTGGCCGACCGCGTTGTGCTGACCAGCGACAACCCTCGCAATGAACAACCTGCGGCGATCCTCGAAGAAATCCGGGCGGGCGCAAAAACTGCTGAGCTTATCGTTGATCGCGCTGAGGCCATCCGCCGAACGATTCTGGCTGCGCATCCAGCCGACGTGATCTTGCTTGCCGGCAAAGGGCACGAGCCGTATCAGGAAATCGCAGGCTTGCGCCGACCGTTCTCGGACGCCGCCGAGGCGCGGTTGGCGCTCGCAGCCAGGCTGGAGAGGAGCCAGTGACCATGATGATGGACCTCCTGTCGGCCGCAGCGGCGATGTCCGGTACCGCTATCGGTCAAGACATCGCTTTCTCCAGGGTATCGACCGACAGCCGGAAGATTGTGCCCGGAGATCTGTTCATCGCTCTACGCGGTGAAAACTTTGACGGCCATGACTTCATTGCCGCCGCCAAAGCGCGTGGTGCTGTCGCCGCAGTCGTGGCTTCCGATACGGTCGAGAAGGAGAACAGCTACGAACTACCGCTGGTTGTTGTGGCCGATACGCGCCTGGCGCTCGGTGCGCTCGCTGCTGCCTGGCGTGCCCGCTTTGCGCTGCCGCTGATAGCCGTGACCGGCAGCAACGGCAAGACCACCACCAAGGAAATGATCGCCAGTATCCTGAAGGTTGTTTATGGCGATGCCGTTCTGGTGACGCAAGGCAACTTCAACAACGACATTGGTTTGCCGATGACGCTGCTCGCACTGAATGCCGGACACCGTGCCGCAATCATCGAGATGGGGATGAACCACCCCGGCGAAATAGCGTATCTGACCAACATAACGCGACCAACGGTCGCACTGGTTACCAATGCCCAGCGCGCGCATCTGGCCGGCATGGGCTCGATCGAAGCAATCGCGACGGAGAAAGGCAGCGTCTATCAGGGGCTGGGTGAAGGCGGTGTGGCGGCAATCAACGATGACGATCCGTGGGCCGATTTGTGGCGTGCGCAGAGTGACGGTCGAAAGGTGCTGAGCTTCGCTTTCGAGCAGTCGGCAGATGTTACAGGACGATACCAGGTCCGGGGTTTGGAAAACCGCCTGACCGTGTTGGTTCAAGGGGAACAGATCGAAGTTTCGCTGGCTCTGCCGGGTGCGCACAACGCGCGCAATGCCCTGGGTGCGGCCACCGCGACGCTGGCCGCTGGCGTTTCTTTGGCGGCTGTGCGGGATGGCCTGATCGCTTTCCGCGGGATCAAAGGCCGTCTGCAGCAGCTTGCCGGAATGAACGGCTCGATCGTTCTCGACGATACCTATAACGCCAATCCGGATTCGGTGCGTGCTGGCATTGATGTTCTGGCGGCAACAGTGGGCAAGAAAATCCTCGTTCTTGGCGACATGGGCGAGATTGGCGACATGACCGGGCAGTTTCACGACGAAGTAGGCGGCTATGCCAAGAGTCAGGGTGTTGATCGTTTGCTGGCGTTTGGGGAGTCGAGCGCATTGGCCGCGCATAACTTCGGCAGCGGAGGGCAGCACTTCAAGAAAGTCGACGATCTGATAGAGACGCTTGTCGGCGAGTTGACTTCGGAAACCACCGTTCTGGTCAAGGGGTCACGCTTCATGCGAATGGAGAGGGTGGTAAGCGCTGTAGCCGATGCCGTCAGCGCTTCGACATCGGGGGGTGACCACTAATGCTGCTGATACTTGCGCAATGGCTCGGACAAGACGTACGCGGATTCAACGTGATCGGCTATATCACCTTGCGTACCGTGTTGGCCGCTATGACGGCGCTGATCATTTCCTTTGTCGCCGGGCCACGCGTGATCCGCTGGCTGGCGGCCAAAAAGATCGGGCAGGCGGTTCGCCAGGATGGTCCGCAGACACACCTTGTCAAGTCTGGTACGCCAACGATGGGCGGTGCGCTGATCCTGATCGCCATCGCGATCACGACACTGCTGTGGGGTGATTTGAGCAACCGCTATATCTGGGTGGTGCTGATCGTCACGCTTGGTTTTGGTGCCATAGGCTGGTACGACGATTGGAAGAAAGTCGTCTATCGCGACCCCAAGGGGTTGCCCGGTCGCTGGAAGTATTTCTGGCAATCCGTGTTGGGGCTGGGGGTGGCCATCTACCTTTCCATGTCGTCGACCGTTCCCGCGCAAATGGAACTGATCGTCCCCTTCTTCAAGACCGTGACTTATCCGCTCGGCGTATTCGGATTCATCACGCTGACCTACCTGGTTATCGTCGGCACCAGCAATGCGATCAACCTGACCGATGGTCTCGATGGTCTGGCCATCATGCCGACCGTGATGATCGCCGCCGCGCTGGCCATCTTTGCTTACGTGGCCGGTAGCGCGGTTTTCTCGAAATATCTGCTTATGCCCTACATCCCCGGTGCCGGCGAACTGGCTGTATTCCTCGGCGCCATGGCCGGCGCAGGGCTCGGTTTTCTGTGGTTCAACGCGTATCCCGCCGAGGTGTTCATGGGCGACGTCGGCGCACTTGCGTTGGGTGGGGCACTCGGTACCGTGGCCGTGATCGTGCGTCAGGAAATCGTTCTCGCCGTCATGGGCGGCGTGTTCGTTGCTGAAACCCTGTCCGTAGCCGCTCAGGTGCTGTACTTCAAATTCACCGGGGGAAAGCGGATCTTTCGCATGGCGCCCTTGCACCACCACTACGAACTCGGCGGCTGGAAGGAGACGCAGGTCGTTGTTCGTTTCTGGATTATCACCATCATGTTGGTGCTGGTCGGGCTTTCCACCTTGAAGATCCGCTGACATGAATCTGCTCGGGAGAAACGTACTGGTCGTAGGCCTTGGCGAGAGTGGTTTGGCCATGGCCAAGTGGCTTGCCCGCCAGGATGCAGTCGTGCGTGTTGCCGACAGTCGCTCGCAACCGCCCAATGAAAAGGCATTGCGCACGTTCCTGCCGGAAGCGCGTTTGTACGCGGGTCCGTTCGATGACGCCGCACTCACTGGAATTGAATTGCTCGCCTTGTCGCCCGGCGTGCCCGTGCAGGAGCCGTTGGTGCAGCAGGCTGTGTCGCGCGGAGTCCCGGTTGTTTCGGAGATCGAGCTGTTCGCCTGGGGTGTTCGACAGATAACACCGCAGGCGAAAATCATCGCCATCACCGGGAGCAATGGCAAGACCACGACAACGGCTCTGGTCGGCGCGTTGTGTTCCGCTGCCGGTCGACGCGCAAGCGTAGCCGGAAATATCGGTCCGTCGGCGCTGGACGCCTTGATGGCCGCGATTGATGCCAATGAGTTGCCAGAAATCTGGGTTCTCGAGCTCTCCAGCTTCCAGCTTGAAACAACACATTCACTCCAAGCCAACGCCGCGACCTTGCTCAACGTCAGCGAGGATCACCTCGACCGCTATTCCGGCATGGACGACTACGTGGCCGCCAAGGAACGCATTTTCAAAGGCCGCGGCGTCATGGTGCTCAACCGCGACGATGATCGCTGTCTCGCTACCGGGCGCTGTGGGCGCAGGATGGTCAGTTTCGGGCTGAATGCCGCACCACGCCCGATCGATTACGGCTTCGTCGATGGCTGGCTGGTGCGCGGGAATGACAGGCTGATTGCCCTCGGCGACCTGAAGCTGGCGGGTTTGCACAATGCAACCAATGCCATGGCGGCATTGGCCTTGTGTGAGGCGGTCGGCATCGATCCGTATTCCGTGCTGCCGGCTCTGGCCGGGTTTTCGGGGTTGGAGCATCGTGTCGATTTCATCGCCGAAATCAATGGCGTCTCGTTCTTCGACGATTCCAAGGGAACCAATGTCGGTGCAACCCTGGCTGCGGTTCAGGGGATGGGCCGCAAGGTCGCGGTCATCCTCGGTGGCGAAGGCAAGGGCCAGGACTTCATGCCACTCAGGTCGGCGCTTGCACGGCATGCCCGTGCTGTCGCCCTGATCGGGCGCGATGCCGGCCTCATTGCGACTGCCGTCGAGGGCTGTGGTGTACCCGTGAAACATTGTGCCGACATGGCCGAAGCTGTCCGCTGGAGTGCCACACAGGCGGCTCAAGGCGATGCCGTACTCCTCTCGCCGGCCTGTGCCAGTTTCGACATGTTTCGCAATTACGCGCATCGCGCGGAAGTGTTCATCAAGGTTGTGCGTGGTCTGGAAAGCGAGGCGGCCTGATGTTGCTTTCACTTGACACGCCTCGCCGGATGCCCGCTGAAGTGGATTTGACTCTTCTATGGAGCAGTCTGATTCTGTTGCTGATTGGAATGGTGATGGTCTATTCCGCGTCGATTGCCATCGCTGAAGCGGGGCACTTCACCGGCAATCATTCAGCCTATTTCCTCATTCGTCACGGCGTATTTCTGGGGGTCGGGCTGGTCGCGGCCGCATTTGTTTTCCAGGTGCCGCTATCGACCTGGCAGCAGCTCTCCCCCTGGCTTTTTGTCGCTGGCTTCGTGCTGCTGGCGTTGGTGCTGATTCCGGGTGTCGGTCGCGATGTCAACGGTGCCCGCCGCTGGCTGTCGTTTGGCATCGTCAATCTTCAGCCTTCCGAGCTGATGAAGCTTTTTGCCGTCCTGTATGCCGCCGACTATACGGTACGCAAGATGCCGCACATGCACGATCTGAAGAAGGCTTTCCTGCCGATGGCGGGCGCCATGGTGGTGATCGGCATCATGCTGCTCAAAGAGCCGGATTTCGGCGCCTTTGTGGTGATCATCTCTATTGCGATCGGCATCCTTTTCCTGGGAGGCATGCGGGCGCGTCTGTTTGGCATCCTGCTCGTCGTGCTGGCTGCAGCCTTTGCTGTGCTCATCATCGCTTCTCCCTACCGTCGTGACCGAATTTTCGGATTCATGGATCCCTGGGCTGATGCCTTGGGACGCGGGTATCAACTATCGCATGCCCTGATTGCATTCGGGCGTGGCGAATGGCTGGGCGTTGGTCTGGGGGCCAGTGTCGAAAAACTGTTTTACCTGCCCGAAGCACATACCGACTTTCTGCTGGCAGTGATCGCTGAAGAACTGGGCTTCGCGGGTGTCGTTCTGGTCATTGTTCTGTTCGGCCTGGTCATCCAGCGTGCCTTCGTGATCGGCCGTCAGGCCGTCGCACTTGAGCGGCTGTATCCGGCACTGGTTGCTCAAGGAATCGGGATCTGGATCGGCATCCAGAGTTTCATCAACATGGGTGTGAACATGGGTCTGCTGCCGACCAAGGGGCTGACCCTGCCACTGATGAGCTTCGGCGGTTCGGGCATTCTCGCCAACTGCATAGCGCTGGCGATTTTGCTAAGGGTCGATTGGGAAAACAGGCAATTGATGCGTGGAGCGAAGTTATGAGTCCTCACGCTTATCCCCAGTTGGCTATTTCGGCGAAGGCTAACTTGCACAGCAAGTTAAGCGCGCAGCGCGGCCGTAGCCAAAACAGGCAGCTCATGCGAGGTGCCAAGCTATGACAAAGACAATTCTCGTCATGGCCGGCGGTACCGGCGGCCATGTATTCCCTGGTTTGGCGGTGGCTGATCTGATGAAGAACCGGGGTTGGAACGTCGTCTGGATGGGTAGTCCGAATGGCATCGAGAACAAGCTGGTTCTGCCGCGCGGTTACGAAATGGCCTGGGTGCGCTTCGCGGCCTTGCGCGGCAAGGGCTGGCTACGCAAGCTCATGCTGCCGTTCAATCTGCTCTCAGGTTTCTGGCAGGCGGCGCAGGCGATACGTCGGATCAAGCCGGATGTCGTGCTCGGCATGGGCGGCTACATCAGCTTCCCGGGGGGAATGATGGCCGCGTTGCTCGCGTATCCGCTAGTCATCCATGAGCAGAATTCGGTCGCGGGATTGGCCAACCGGGTGCTGGCCAAAGTGGCTGACCGAGTGCTCTGCGGCTTCCCGGATACGCTGCCAAAAGGCACCTATACCGGTAACCCGGTGCGTCCCGATATCTCCCGGATGTCGCCGCCTGAGGAGCGTTTTGCCAGCCGCGAACCGACCATGCGCCTGCTGGTTATCGGGGGCAGTCTGGGTGCCGCCGCGTTGAATGAAGTGCTGCCGCAGGGTCTGGCCCTGCTTGCGGAAGATGAGCGTCCGCACGTCGTGCATCAGGCCGGGGAAAAGCATCTGGAACAACTTGAGAAGAACTATGCCGAGGCCGGCATTCAGGCACACTGCGTGGCCTTCATCGACAACATGGCGGGCGCCTATGAATGGGCCGACCTGGTGATCTGCCGGGCAGGGGCATTGACCATTGCCGAGCTGTCGGCAGCGGGTGTGGCGAGCATTCTGGTGCCGTTCCCGCACGCGGTTGACGACCACCAGACATCCAATGCGAAATTCCTCGCCTCCACCGGCGGTGCGATCTTGCTGCCGCAAACCGAAATGACTCCGGAGTCGATCAGCCTTATCCGCAACTACACCCGTGGCCAGCTGCAGCAAATGGCTGAGCGAGCCCGCGCGATGGCCAAGCCCGAGGCAACGGCCGACGTTGCGGGTGTATGTGAAACGCTGTGCAAGAAGACAACCAATGAAACATAAAGTCAAAAACATCCATTTCGTCGGTATCGGCGGTGCGGGAATGAGCGGCATCGCCGAGGTATTGGTCAACCTGGGCTTCGGCGTCAGCGGCTCGGATCTGGCTGACAACGCGACGACCCGGCGCCTTGCCGGACTCGGTATCTCCATTATGGTCGGACACGCTGAACAGAATATTGAAGGCGCTGACGCAGTTGTCGTATCGACGGCGGTCAAAGCCGACAATCCGGAAGTGCTGGCTGCACGCCGCCTCAAGGTGCCGGTTGTGCCGCGTGCTCAAATGCTGGCCGAGTTGATGCGCCTCAAACAGGGAATCGCGATTGCGGGTACGCACGGCAAGACCACGACGACAAGTCTGGTGGCCTCGATTCTGGCCGAAGGTCGCATGGATCCAACTTTCGTTATCGGTGGCCGGCTGAATGCCGCGGGCGCCAATGCGCGTCTCGGCGCTGGGGATTTCCTGGTGGCCGAGGCAGACGAGTCGGATGCGTCCTTTCTATTCCTGTCGCCGGTCATTTCGATCGTGACCAATATCGACGCCGATCATATGGAAACCTACGGCCACGATTTCGGCCGCCTCAAGCAGGCGTTCGTCGACTTCCTGCAGCGGCTGCCGTTTTACGGCGTTGCCGTACTGTGCGTCGATGATCCGAACGTGCGTGAAATCATTCCGCAAGTCTCCAAACAGATCATTACTTATGGTCAGGATGCCTCAGCCAGCGTGCGCGCCGAGAACGTCGTGGCGGCCGATGGCCAGATGAAGTTCGATTGTGTGCGCGTCAACGGCAGCACCAGCCGCTTTCCGGTAACGCTCAATCTGCCCGGCATGCACAACGTTCTGAACGCATTGGCCGCGATTGCCGTGGCCAGCGAAGTCGGTATCTCCGACGGTGACATCATCAAGGCACTGGATGAGTTCACGGGTGTGGACCGTCGCTTCCAGCGTTTTGGCGAAGTGCCGATTGCCGGCGGCGGATGTTTTACGCTGGTCGATGACTATGGACACCATCCGGTTGAAATGAAGGCGACCATCGCTGCGGCACGCGGTGCTTTCCCCGGTCAGCGTTTGCTGCTGGCCTTTCAGCCGCACCGCTACACCCGGACGCGAGACTGTTTCGAAGACTTTATCAGCGTGTTGAACAGTGTCGATGCACTCGTACTGGCCGAAGTCTACGCCGCCGGCGAGTCGCCGATCATCGCAGCGGACGGCCGCGCGCTGGCTCGGGCGCTGCGCGTGGCGGGCAAGATCGAACCGGTATTCGTCGAGAACATCATGGACATGCCACAGGCGATTCTTGATGTTGTTTGCGACGGTGATGTCGTGATAACGATGGGTGCGGGTTCGATCGGCGGCGTACCCGGAAAGCTGGTGCAGCAATGAATGATTTCGGAAAAGTCGCTGTCCTTCTGGGTGGCCGGTCAGCCGAGCGCGAGGTGTCGCTGAACAGTGGTTCGCGTGTGCTGGCGGCGTTGCAGCGAAATGGAATTGACGCCGAGGCTTTCGACCCGGCTGAACGAAAGCTCGATGAACTGGCGGCATTTGATCGCGCCTTCATCGCGCTGCACGGTCGCTACGGTGAAGACGGCACGATCCAGGGGGCACTTGAACTGATGCGCATTCCCTACACCGGGAGCGGCGTGATGGCCTCCGCATTGGGCATCGACAAGTGGCGTACCAAGCTGGTGTGGCGCGCGGTCGGCCTGAGCATTCCCCCGTTCGTCATGCTCGATTCGGGCAGTGATTTCAGCTCGGTCGAGAAGCAGCTTGGGCTGCCGCTTTTTGTCAAGCCGGTCTGTGAAGGCTCGTCAATCGGCGTTTCGATGGTGCGGAATCCCGGCGAGCTGGGAGCTGCCTATTTCGAGGCGGCGAAACATGATCGGCTGGTGATTGCGGAGCAGGGCATTCTCGGCGGCGAATATACCGTCGCCATTCTCGGCGAGGGCGACAAGATGCAGGCACTGCCAATCATCAAGATTGAGCCGGCCACCGATTTCTACGACTACGAAGCAAAGTATTCTCGCGATGACACAGCCTACCGCTGCCCCTGTGGTTTGCCCGAAGCGCGTGAACTGGAATTGCGTTCCCAGGCGCTCGAAGCGTTTCAGGTACTGGGCTGTCGCGGCTGGGGGCGGGTCGATTTTCTGATGGACGATCTTGGCAAGGCTTACTTTCTCGAAGTGAATACGTCGCCGGGAATGACGGATCACTCGCTGGTGCCGATGGCCGCACGCGTCGCCGGCATTTCCTATGACGACCTGGTTGTGCGTGTTCTGGCACAGGCCGCACTGGGATGATCGATGTGGGACAAACCGCAACTGATGACCGCCGTGTCCGATCTGCTCCTGGTGTCAGCGGCGGCCGTATTGTTCGGTGCGCTTGTCGTGTGGGCCGCGCACCTGCCCGTGTTCCCGTTGCGCGAAGTAATCGTCATGCAGGAGTTGCGCGAAGTGCGGCGCAGCGAGGTCGAACAGTCGCTGTCCGACCGGCTGCGCGGGAACTTCTTCAGCATCAATCTGGACGGCGTTCGACGGTCGCTGGAGCAACTGCCATGGATACGACATGTCGACATTCGGCGGCGATGGCCTTCAAGCCTCGAAGTCAGTATCGAGGAACACGTGCCGGCGGCATTCTGGGGGCAGTCAACGGGGCAACTGGTGAATTCTTACGGCGAAGTGTTCGCGGCCGAAATGAATGCCTCGCCGACAGCGCCAATACCCTTGCTCGTCGGCCCGTCCGGCTGGGCTCCGGAGATGCTGACCTACTACCGGGAAGCTGCGGAGATGCTCAAGCCGCTCGGGCGCGTGCCGCAGGAACTGAATGTTTCGCCACGGCTTGCCATGCAGCTCAGGCTGGACGACGGAATGATCGTCGAGTTGGGAAGGCAGCAGGCAAAGGCGCCGCTGCGGGAGCGCCTGGAGCGATTCGTCGAGTACTACCCGAGCGTATTGACCGCCGCCCTGCAGCGACCAAAGGTTGTGGATATGCGATATCCGAATGGGTTTGCGCTACGTGTCGCCGCAGCGCCTGCAATTGAGAACAAAGGGAAGCCATGAGCAGGGATAGCAAGGAAATCATCGTCGGGCTGGATATCGGTACGTCAAAGATCGTTGCCTTGGTCGCTGAAATCAGCCCTGAGGGGCGGCTCAACATCATCGGCATGGGATCGCAGGATTCGAGGGGGCTGAAGAAAGGTGTCGTCGTCAATATCGAAGAGACCGTGGCGACCATTTCGCGAGTGCTGCAGGAAGTCGAGTTGATGGCCGATTGCAAGGTTAAGGATGTTTATACCGGGATTGCCGGCAGCCACATCAAGAGCTTCAACTCGAACGGGATGGTCGCCATCAAGGACAAGGAAGTGACGCCGATGGACGTCGAGCGCGTCATCGAAACGGCGCGCGCAATGCCGATTCCGGCTGACCAGGAAATCCTGCACATCCTGACGCAGGAATTCATCATCGACGATCAGGACGGCATTCGCGAACCGATCGGGATGAGCGGTTTTCGCCTTGAAGTGAAGGTGCATATCGTGACCGGTGCGATTTCCGCCGCGCAGAACATCGTCAAGTGCGTGCGTCGTTGTGGCCTGGAGGTGAATGATCTGGTGCTGCAACCGCTGGCATCGAGTTACGCCGTACTTTCCGAGGACGAAAAGGATCTGGGTATCTGTCTCATCGATATCGGAGGCGGTACGACGGATCTGGCGATCTGGACCCAGGGTGCCATTCGCCACACGTCGGTCATTCCGATTGCCGGCGACCAGATCACCAACGACATCGCCATGGCGTTGCGCACGCCTACACGCGAGGCGGAAGACATCAAGCGCAAATATGGTTGCGCGCTTTCCGATCTGGCGGATTCGGAAGCGGTGCTCGATGTGGCGGGTGTTGATGACCGCCCTTCACGCAAATTGTCGCGGCGGGCGCTGGCCGACGTTATCCAGCCGCGCGTCGAGGAGTTGTTTGAGCTGATCCAGGCGGAACTGCGTCGCTCAGGTTTCGAAGAGGTGTTGTCCTCCGGCATCGTGCTGACCGGTGGTTCGTCGGTGATGCCGGGAATGATCGAGCTTGGCGAAGAAGTCTTTCACATGCCGGTTCGACTCGGAATACCGAAGTATCACGGAGCGCTCGCCGATGTCGTGCAGGCACCGCGTTTCGCTACCGCCAGCGGACTTTTGATCGAAGCGCAAACACAACGAAAACGCGGCCTGAAGGTGCGTGAGAGAAGGGATGTCAAGCAGGTATTCGGCCGGATGAAGTCCTGGCTTGAGAAAAATTTTTAGTCACACTTTTTTATCAGTTTTTTGCGGAGGAGAGAGCCATGTTTGAAATCATCGAAAAGGAAGAAGCCACTAGCGATTGGGGTACCGTGATCAAGGTGATCGGCATTGGCGGCGCCGGTGGCAATGCTGTAGATCACATGATTCGGGAAGGGGTCATGGGGGTGGAGTTCGTTGCCGCGAACACCGATTCCCAGGCACTGAAGCGTAGCGTGGCGCACAAGAAGATCCGCTTGGGCAAGACGGGTCTGGGTGCGGGTGCCAAACCGGAGGCGGGACGCAGTGCCGCGGTGGAAGAGCGTGACCAGATTGCCGAGTCGCTAAAGGGAGCACATATGGTGTTCATTACCGCCGGCATGGGCGGCGGCACAGGAACAGGTGCCGGGCCGATCATTGCGGAGGTGGCGCGAGAGCTCGGTATTCTGACCGTCGCCGTGGTGACCAAGCCCTTCGCTTTCGAGGGAAAGCGACTGAAAGTCGCGGAGGAAGGTATTGCGGAGTTGCAGAAGCACGTTGATTCGCTGATCGTCATTCTCAACGACAAGTTGATGGATGTCCTCGGTGAAGATGTGTCGATGGACGAAGCATTCAAGGCGGCGGATAACGTGCTGCGCAACGCCGTGGGCGGAATCGCCGAAATCATCAATTTCCCGGGTCTGGTCAACGTCGACTTCGAAGACGTACGTACCGTGATGGGCGAGATGGGTATGGCCATGATGGGTTCGGCCAACGCATCAGGGGTCGATCGTGCGCGCATTGCTGCCGAGCAGGCGGTGGCTTCGCCCTTGCTCGAAGGAATCAATCTGTCCGGCGCCAAGGGCGTCCTGGTGAACATCACTTCGTCACGGGGCCTGAAGATGAAGGAAGTCAATGAGGTGATGAATACCGTTCGCGAGTTTGCCGCCGACGACGCGCACATTATCTTTGGCGCAGTTTACGATGAGGCGATGGATGAGGAAATTCGCGTGACGGTCGTCGCCACCGGCTTGGGTCAGGCTCAGGCCAAGAGGCAGAGCTTCGAAGTGATCAATACGCCAGTCATGAAAGCCAATGGCACCAATGGCGGTTTTGCACAAGAAGGCACGACCGGCGTCGATTATGGTCAACTGGACGCGATCCCAGCCGTTGTTCGCAAGGGGCGTAACGCGACCGTCGAAGCATTGGCCAATAGCGGCGTCGATCGCTACGATATTCCGGCATTTCTCAGAAAACAGGCGGACTGACAATGGGGATGCACACCCACTGCCTGCAAGCTTTCGAATTCCGGGGAACTTTTCCCCTGCTGGCAGTGGGTTGGCAACCAGGCTCTTGTCGTCGCGCGTGATTCCGGGAGATGCTTCGGTCAGCCAAATGCAGGACGCGCTTGTGATACAATCGTGAAATTTTCCAATTTATCAAATAGATGCTTAAACAACGCAGCTTAAAATCTTTGATCCGCGCTTCCGGAGTTGGCCTGCATTCCGGCGTCAAGGTCAATATGGTAATGCGTCCGGCAGCGCCCGATACGGGTATCGTCTTTCGGCGTATTGATCTTGATCCAGTGGTCGATTTTCGGGCGTCGGCGCTCACGGTCGGCGATACACGCATGTGCTCGTGTCTTGAGCAGGAGGGACCGCAGGGGAAAATCCGGGTCGGAACCATTGAGCACCTGATGTCGGCCTTTGCCGGCTTGGGTATCGACAATGCGTTTGTTGATCTTGATGCGGCCGAGCTGCCGATTCTTGACGGGTCGGCTTCGCCCTTCGTCTTTCTGATTCAGTCTGCAGGTATCGAAGAACAGCCGGTCGCCAAGAAATTCATTCGTGTAAAACGCCCGATTGAAGTTCGCGAGGCTGATCCTTCGGGAGAAAAATGGGCTCGTTTCGAGCCCTACGACGGATTCAGGCTGACCTTCTCCATCCTGTTCAACCATCCTGCAATCGACCGTACCGGACAGGAGGTGACCGTTGATTTCGCCGAGCATTCGTATGTGAGGGAAGTGGCGCGCGCACGTACCTTTGGATTCATGCAGGAGGTTGAGTGGTTGCGCGAGAACGGTCTGGCGCAGGGCGGTGGTCTGGACAACGCCGTGGTGCTCGACGAGTATCGCGTGCTGAATGCCGACGGACTTCGATATGCCGACGAATTCGTCAAACACAAGGTGCTCGACGCGATCGGCGATCTTTATCTGCTGGGCCATCCGCTCCTGGCCGCCTTTACCGCACACAAGTCGGGCCATGCCTTGAACAACGCGCTGGCCCGTGAGCTGCTGGCCAACCCAGACGCCTGGGAGTATGTATCCTTCGAGGATCAGGCGCAGATGCCTCAGGCCATAGAGCGCTGGATGGCATTGCGAGCCACTTAGTTTCGGAGTCACGAACCGTGTGGCTGCTACGTTTGCTGGCTGTATTGACGGTTATTTCAGTGGCAATTGGCGTGGTACTGTTTTTTCTCACGCGGGATCAAAGGTATCTTCAGTTCGCTTGGCGCCTGTTCCGCTATGCCTTGATTGTTGCATTGCTCGTGTTTGGCCTGCTGATTCTGGAACGGGTCGCAGTCATTCCTTTGTAGCTGCGCGCGCGAGCAAAGTTTCGAGAGCAGTCCGTAACGGGGCGTTCGGGAGCGAGTCGCGCAAGCCTTCAAGCTCCCGCCTGGCCCTTGATCCCAATGGTTTCTGTGCGGATGTCATTGATTGTATGCTTATTTTTCTGGCTTGCACTTTGATTTGAACGCCGTTACACTCAATTCCCCGTTTGCAGAAACCGTCGACCAGCGTGGGCGCCAACTGACGCAACTTGGCAGCGGCCGCGCCGCTAACGGCGTGAATAACAATAGTTCCTGACTTGAAATTGGCCAGGCTGCTTGTCTGGCCCAGGTGTGCCGGCGCAATCTCTTGATACAGATGCGTCAGTTTCATGAGCAGTTTCGCGTGTGCCAGGACTTTTCCGGCACCATCGGCTGCTTCCAGATAGTTTTCGAGGGATTTTTGCATCGGTAACATCGAGGAGGAGCAACTTGCATATTATTCTCGTCTCCAATCGACTGGCAACCGCCAAGACGTTGAATCTATCGTACCGCACCTTGTTGGCGTTGCTTTCAGGCGTCATCATCCTGGCCTTTGCCACCTCGTTCCTGTTTTCGTGGGTCGGTGTTCGTTTTAACATGCCTTTTGCTGCCGAACTCGTGGCGGCTGTGCAGCAGGTACACAATCGCAAGACCGAAGAGTACATGCGGTACAACGTTTCTTCGATGGCGGTCAAGCTGGGTGAGATGCAGGCGCAATTGATTCGCCTCGATTCGCTCGGGGAGCGGATATCCAGGCTCTCGGGTGTAAAGCCAGCAAAGCCCGAGGCAATCGACAAATCCGGTCAGGGTGGGCCGCTCGTCTATTCAGTTCAGCCGCATGCGGCCGATGAACTTCAACGCGACATCGACAGGTTGGCCGAGATCGTCGAGCAACGCAGCGAAACACTGACTGAGCTTGAGTCGCAACTCATGGAGCGGCGCATCAAGAACGCACTGCTGCCGACAATGCTGCCAATCAAAGCCGAGCATGTGGGTTCGACATTTGGCTATCGTGTCGATCCGATCGCCGGCGTCAGGGCCATGCACGAAGGGATCGATTTTGTCGCTGACAAGGGGACGCGCGTCATTGCTTCTGCAGGGGGTGTGGTTCAGGCGGCCGAGTATCATCCGCAGTACGGAAACATGATTGAGATTGACCATGGCAATGAGTTCTCCTCGCGCTATGCCCATCTTTCGAAGATCGATGTCAAGGCCGGGCAGATCGTAAAGCGCGGTCAGGCCATCGGCGCCAGCGGCAATACGGGTCGCTCCACAGGCCCGCACCTGCATTTCGAAGTGCGCTTCAAAGGCGTTGCGCAAAACCCGGCGCGTTTCGTTCGTCAGAGCACGCAGATGGCGCTCAATTCCCCGCTGGCTGCAAGGCCGGTTCCACTGCCTGAAAAAAGAATAGCGCCCCCGGCGAATACAGCGAACACGCCGAATACACGGGCCACTGCCACCTTCAGCGCGCCTCGATAAGGAATCATCCGGGAGTCCGAAATGGCCGGCATTCCGGGGAGTTTTTCCGGAACCGCTGCATGGGTTGCGCGTGATAGAATCCCATCCTTTATGTGCTTCGACTGTTCCCAGAATGATTCCCGGCCTACTCAAGAAATTTTTCGGCAGCCGCAATGATCGGCTGATCAAGCAGTATTCTGCGGCCATCCGTAAGATCAATGCGCTGGAAGCAGGCATCAGCGCGCTTTCAGACGATGACCTGCGTGGCAAGACGGCCGAGTTCAAGGCCCGCGTGGCCAATGGGGAAGAGCTTGATGCGTTGCTGCCGGAGGCCTTTGCCGTTGTTCGCGAGGCGAGCAAGCGTTCGCTCGGCATGCGTCACTTCGATGTCCAATTGGTCGGTGGCATGGTGCTGCATGATGGCAAGATCTCCGAAATGCGGACCGGTGAAGGCAAAACGCTGGTCGCTACCCTGCCGGCCTACCTCAATGCGCTTGCCGGCAAGGGCGTGCATATCATTACCGTGAACGATTATCTGGCCAGTCGCGATTCCGAGTGGATGGGGCGTCTTCATCGTTTCCTCGGGCTGACGGTCGGCGTCAATCTGTCGCAGATGGCGCATGATGACAAGCAGCTAGCCTATGCAGCCGATATCACTTACGGTACCAACAACGAATTCGGCTTCGACTACTTGCGCGACAACATGGTCTACACGACCAGGGAGCGCGTGCAACGCAAACTGAGCTATGCCATCGTCGACGAGGTCGACTCGATCCTGATCGACGAGGCGCGCACTCCGTTGATCATTTCCGGTCAGGCGGAGGATCACACGGATCTCTACGTGCGTATGAATCAGGTAGCACCCCTGCTGGTGCGCTGTCAGGAAGAGAACGGTCCCGGTGACTACTGGGTCGACGAAAAGGGCCATCAGGTCCTGATGACCGAGGAAGGGCACGAGCACGCCGAAGAAGTTCTCGCCCGCGTCGGTTTGCTGCCCGAAGGCGGCAGTCTGTACGATTCGACCAACATCCTGCTGATACACCATCTTTACGCCGCCTTGCGCGCACATAACCTGTTCCTTAAGGATCAGCAATACGTGGTGCAGAACGGTGAAGTCATCATCGTTGACGAATTCACCGGGCGCCTGATGTCCGGACGCCGTTGGTCTGACGGCTTGCACCAGGCGGTTGAGGCGAAGGAAGGGGTCAAAATACAGAACGAGAACCAGACGCTGGCCTCGATCACCTTTCAGAACTACTTCCGCATGTATGGCAAGCTCGCCGGAATGACCGGTACCGCAGATACCGAGGCTTACGAGTTCCAGCAAATATACGGTCTCGAAACAGTAGTGATCCCGACCAACGTGCCGATGAGGCGTGTTGACAACAACGACCAGATCTTCCGTACCTCCAAGGAAAAGCACGAGGCTATCGTTGCCGATATTCGCGCTTGCCAGAAGCGTGGTCAGCCGGTGCTGGTGGGTACAACGTCGATCGAAAATTCCGAACTCCTTTCGACGCTGCTCGATAGCGAAAAACTGACTCATCAAGTGCTCAATGCCAAGCAGCACGCCCGCGAAGCCGAGATTGTCATGCAAGCGGGCAGTCCGGGAATGATCACCATTGCGACCAACATGGCCGGTCGCGGCACCGACATCGTGCTGGGTGGGAGTATCGAGAAGCAGCTCGCGGCGATACGTGATGACGAGGCGATGGATGCCGCCGCCAAAGAGGAAAGGATTGCCGCGCTGCGCAGCGACTGGCAGAAAGTGCACGATCAGGTGGTCGCTTCCGGCGGGCTGCACATCATCGGTTCCGAGCGCCATGAATCGCGCCGGATCGATAACCAGTTGCGCGGCCGTTCCGGTCGTCAGGGCGATCCGGGCTCATCGCGTTTCTATCTCGCACTGGACGACGCATTGCTACGGATTTTTGCCGGCGACCGACTGAAGTCGATCATGGAGCGCCTGAAGATGCCGGAAGGCGAGGCGATCGAGCATCCGCTGGTGTCGCGCTCGCTCGAATCGGCCCAGCGCAAGGTTGAAAGCCGCAACTTCGATATCCGCAAGCAATTGCTTGAATATGATGATGTGGCCAACGATCAGCGCAATGTCATCTATGCGCAGCGCAACGAGCTGCTCGAAACCGATGATATATCCGAGACCATCACCGCCATGCGCCAGGGTGTCCTGTACGACACGTTCAGGCGTTATGTTCCCGCGGAAAGCGTTGAAGAACAATGGGACCTGCCGGCATTGGAAAAAGAACTGGCTTCCGAGCTGCTGTTGCAGGTGCCGATCGTCGAGTGGTTCCGAAATGAGCCGACTCTGGGTGATGAGGCGATGCTTGAGCGCATCATTGAGCAGGCCGACGCGGCTTACGCGGCAAAAGTCGATCTGGTCGGCGCTGAGAGTTTCCATCAGTTCGAACGCAATGTGATGTTGCAGAGTCTGGACACCCACTGGCGCGAGCACCTCGCCGCGCTCGATCACCTGCGGCAGGGCATCCACCTGCGTGGTTACGCGCAAAAGGATCCAAAGCAGGAATACAAGCGTGAAGCCTTCGCTCTCTTTCAGATGTTGCTTGACAACGTGCGGGTCGAAGTCAATCGGCTGTTGATGACTGTCCAGGTTCGCGCGGAAGACGTCGAAGAGTCGGCACCGCACGCTGAGGTGCAGAACGTGAAGTACCAGCATGCCGACTACGATGAGGCGCTCGGTTCGAACGACGAGGAAGAAACCAGGGTTCAACCGATTCACGCCGGACCGAAAGTCGGGCGAAATGACCCCTGTCCCTGTGGCTCGGGCAAGAAATACAAGCACTGTCACGGCAAATTGAACTGAAGGAGCTTGCCGGCTGGCCTGGCGTCTTGTTCCGGCTCAGCCTAACGTTCACTTAGCGTTCAAGGATGTTTATGCCCGTCAACTACACCACCCCCTCACCCGAAACCCTTTTTCCCGTTGCTGGCATTCGTCTTGGACTCGCCGAAGCAGGTATCCGCAAGCTCGATCGGCGTGATTTGACGCTTGTTGCGCTGGATACGGGGTGCACGGTGGCCGGAGTGTTCACGCAAAACCGCTTTTGCGCAGCGCCGGTTCTGCTTTGCCGCAGTCACCTCGAATCCGGCAGCGAGATTCGTGCGCTGGTCATCAATACCGGTATTGCCAATGCGGGGACAGGCGAGTCCGGCCTGCAGGCCGCGCAGGAAACTTGCGATTCAGTCGGACGGCTTATGGGCGTTGACGCCAGTCAGGTGTTGCCCTTCTCGACTGGCGTGATTCTCGAAGCACTGCCCGTCGACCGGCTGATCGCCGGGCTGCCACGTTGCTTCGGGGATCTCAAGGCCGATAACTGGCACGCCGCTGCACACGGCATCATGACCACCGATACGGTGGCCAAGGCGGCCTCCCGGCAGGTCGAAATCAATGGCAGAACCGTCACCGTCACCGGCATCAGCAAGGGAGCCGGCATGATCAGGCCCAACATGGCGACCATGCTCGGTTTCGTGGCGACAGATGCCGGCGTCGCCGAATCGCTGCTACAGCAACTGGTTCGCGAAGCGGCTGACGCGTCCTTCAACTGCATTACCGTCGATGGCGATACATCGACCAACGATTCCTTCATCCTGATGGCTACCGGAAAATCCGGTGCCGAGTTTGCCGATGACACGGCGCCCGGATATGCCGAACTGCGCGAGGCTGTGACCGGGGTCGCGCTCGAACTCGCACAGGCGATCATTCGCGATGGCGAGGGCGCCACCAAATTCATCACCATCGCCGTCGACGGTGGCAAGGATCGCGAGGAATGCAAGCGTGTCGGCTACGCGATCGGTCATTCGCCGCTGGTCAAAACCGCGTTCTTTGCTTCCGACCCCAATCTCGGCCGCATACTCGCCGCCATTGGCTATGCCGACATTGCCGGGCTTGACGTCGACGGTGTTCGTGTCTGGCTGGGTAGTGAGGATGGAGAGGTTCTGGTCGCCGAGAAAGGCGCACGCGCCGACTCGTACCGCGAGGAGGACGGTGCACGCATCATGAAGGCGGCGGAGATCACCGTTCGCGTGGACCTTGGCCGCGGCGAAGCTCGCGGCAAGGTCTACAGTTGCGACTTGTCGTACGAGTACGTGAAGATCAACGCCGACTACCGGAGCTAGTGCAGTACACGCGGGATAGCCAGCGTAAACTCGGGTATCACCGCCTCAAATTGCGTACCGTCTTCCGCTGTCATTTGATAGCTGCCGCGCATGGTGCCGACCGGCGTATCGAGCTGGCACCCACTGGTGTATTCAAACTTCTCTCCCGGTTGAAGCAGCGGCTGATGCCCGACTACGCCAAGGCCGCGCACTTCCTGAACCCGTGCGTTAGCGTCGGTGATGATCCAGTGACGAGAAATCAATTGTGCCGGAACGGTGCCAACATTCTCGATGGTTATGGTGTAAGCGAAAACGTAGTTTTCTTTGGTGGGGTCGGATTGATCGGCAATAAATTGCGGAACGGCGCTTACGGCGATCTGGTATTTCTTGCTTTCGGCCATGGTGTTCAGACGAAAATGAGTGAATGGAGCATTGCACACCAAAGTGGCGCAAGAGGCAAGTGCAAGCCGGACAGTTCTATTTGTTGCTAACAGTGCAAGCCGGGCATACTCGTTCTACCCGAAGCGAGCAAAGCGCGCTTGAGCAGACGGCTTGTCCTGCTGGATGGCCAGTAAGCAGAATTCTCGTGCGGCGCTGAAACCGGGGTGCCGATACGCGGGGCCGGCCCGTGACGAAATCAACTTCAGAAGCAGTTGCAGTATCGGACAACTATCCGTTCAATGCCGCTACACCGGCCTGGGCGACCGACGCATCTTCGCCGGCCTTGACACCGGACACGCCGACTGCGCCAATGATCATTCCATCGACCACGATGGGTTCGCCGCCCTCGAGGGGAACGACCGGCATGGCCAGCGCGGCGTAACGGCCGTTGTTCACCATGTCTTCGAAGGCTTTGCTCGGCTTGCCGGTGAGTACGCAGGTGCGCGCCTTTTCCGGAGCCACGGCGGCGCTCATCAGCGGCGCGCCATCCATGCGCTGCAGCCACAATGCATGGCCGCCGGCGTCACAAATCGCGATACTTACCGACCAGCCGTTGGCAATCGCTGCCGCCTCGGCAGCGGCGGCGATACGTTTCACATCGTCAAGGGTTAATGCCTTGGTGTCTTTCATTGGTTTCCTCCTGTTTCGCTTACCTGATGGCTGTTGCTCGGATGATCAAGCTACCGTGGACGCCTATTGTGCTGGAGTCCCGTGCAAGACAACGATTTCCCGCCCGATGTCGGTCAGGACTTGCGGCTTTTCAGATAATCTTCGTTGATGCGGTTTGCCTGCAGTGCGGCCGGACGCGCATTGATTCGCTCAACATAGGCTTCAAACAAAGGGCGCTTTTCGATGGTGCCGAACATCAGGCCCCAGCCGAGTTGCGCACCAAGGTAGACATCAGCCGCGGTAAATTGCCCGCCACAGATGTAAGGTCCGGGCGTGAGCGCCTTCTCAAGGGTATCGATCGTTTCGCTGTAGCTGCCAAAACCTACAAAAGCATTCTTTCCCTCGGGTACTTGCCAGCTCAAGGTCTTAGCGGTAACGGCCAGCTCAAGCGGTCCGGCCGCGAAAAAAAGCCAGCGGAAATACGTGGCGCGATCAGCATGGTTCAACGGAGGTATCAGATTCTTCTCCGGAAAACGGTCGGCAAGATAGGCGCAAATTGCGGCCGTTTCCGTGACTATCGCGCCTTCGTGTGTGAGGGCGGGAACCTTGCCCATCGGATTCACTGCGAGATATTCGCTGCTCTTCATCGTCGTGCCGTATTCCAGCCAGACGGTTTCGTACGGCAAGCCTATCTCTTCGAGCATCCAGTGCACGATGCGTCCGCGCGATTGTGGGTTGGTATAGAAAACCGGTTTATTCATGAAGGTGTCTTTCCTCGGGATAGCAAAACAGCCCAACGTTCGAATGCATTCCGTCGCGGTTTCCGTCAGTACGTTTGCACAACATCGCGAATGAACACGGAAAGGTCAGTTGCATCAGGCGTGACGCCAGCCTGATGAATCATATCGCCAACAAAGCCGCGGTGGTAGCTTGCATGATTCACGACATGCAGAATAATCTCCTGGCACGTCATCGCGCCTCGTCCGCCGCCGATGAATTCAAAGTGAATCGTCCGGTCGACTTCATCGGGCGTCAATGCATCGGCGAACTCGACATACCACGCATCAAGCGTCCGCACTGCGTTTCGGAGTTCGTCGAGCGGTGGATGGCCTGGCGTGTTACGCGCGGTGTAGCCGTGCTCCCGACCCCGCAGGTGCGCCTGGAACACGGCGTCGATAACGTACACGTGGTTCAACGTGTGCACCATATTTCCGAATGGTGTCACACGCTGCCGGATCACTTCCTCGTCGGGGAGTTTGCTGACCATCGAGAAGATTGCTTCGTTCGCCCATGCCTTGTAGCGCGTGAGCATTCGGACATGCTGTGTGCCGGACATGAGCCTCCCTAGTGGTTTGCAGGAATTGTCGCAATCGATTCAAGCGTGCGCACATTCTCCCATAGTGTGGGCGGGGGCCGGCCCTTGGCCGCCGAGATTCGCCGTGGCTGCCTGCAGAAATCCGTTCGAGGGTTCGACACCCGTTCGGTGATAGCGAGCAATTGTCCACAATCGTCGCGTACAGTGCTCCAGCACCGGATCTCACATCCAGCCACCTTCGTGCGGCAATAATTTTCAGCCATGAGAGGAACTTCGCGGTGACCAAACGGCTCCAACGGCCGGCACTTCTCGTAGGGGTTCCGACGCTCCCAGGTATCGGACGCGTCCGCGCTATTCATGGCACCACCTCGCGATAAAAGAGCAAGAAGGGCTATTTGCACATCGTGCTTGTGCAACACAATGAAACAGAGCAGTTTTCCCGGCGACGTCGGTCCAATACACAGATTGTCACAATCGGTTCGTAAAATCGTCAGAGTGGTGTTCATGTCCAGGCGTTTGTAGCAAGCGCCGGGCGCAAAAATTTAGCGGAGATCCCCTTGACAACTCGTTGCATCACGATCCGGCTGATCGTGTCTATTTGCGTCGGCTTCGCGCTCGGCGCTTTGAGCTCCAGACTCACTACGGCGTCTCTGAAGCCCGATGTATCAATGACCATATCGGTCAGCCAGGCCAAAACACAGACACTACAGGAACGCAATCATGAGTGCTGATTTCGACTCTGAACAACGCATACTGTCGCCCGCCCGGCGCGCGCGGCGTAGCCTCGTGGCCTTGGTCATCATCATGCTTCTCGTGGTGGGTTCAAGCGTGGGAAGCGATTGGGCGCAAGACAACGTATTCCTTACGAGCGGCCCGGATGGAAAATCAAGTCTCTATTACCATCCGCCATTCAGCACGCCTGGTACCCTGGTTGCCCTGTTGGGTCCCACGCCGAACAATTTGACCGAGGCAGGCATGAAGGGAGTTGCGGCAACCTTTGAGTCCGCTACCGGCAAGCAAGTTCGCTAATCTGGCTCAGTGCCAACGGCTAAATCAAGCCTTGCCACTTTCATGGCCGTTCGCCGGGTGGCCGAAAGCTAGAACCGTGAGCCGGGCTGCTGTAGGAACTCCAACTCTTCCGGTGTCGACTCGCGCCCGAGAACCATATTTCGATGGGGGTAGCGTCCGAAGCGGTCGATGATTGCCTTGTGCCTGAGTTCGAACTTGTAGCTGTCGTCCAGCCCGAGGGAGGCAAAGAGCTGTTCGGCGTGTGCGTGAATGACGCGGGACTCACTGTGCATGAAAGGCATGTACAGAAACGCTCGTTGTTGACCGGGGAGTCCTTGATCGTGAGATCCGGCCACAGCCTCTTGCGCCAGGACCAAGGCCATCGGATCGCTCGCGAAAGCTTTCGCCGTCTTGCGGAAGAGATTGCGCGAGAACTGGTCCAAGACGATGACTTCGGCGAGGCGCCCGCGGGGCGACGCACGCCACTCAAACAGTTCGCCCAGTGCGGCAGCGCTGTGAACGGCGCCAAAACGCCTGGCGATAGCGGCGTTGAACGCCGAGTCTGCCTTCCACCACATGCGCGGTGACGTCTCAACGAACCAGAAATTCAGGATTTCGTCGTGCACGATCGAGTGTCCCCAATGCAGCCCACGGAACCGTATAAGCGCTGATTCTATTCCGCTCTTGCGTCGGGGCCATGTTCGGACAACTGAGCGCCAAACCACCGATGAATTGCCGTCAGCAAATGAATGTTCGAGGTATGGAAGACAATCTCCGCGCCATCAGGGATGGCCGCGTAGGTAACCTTGATTTGCGAGGCGCCGCTTTTGAGTTCTTTAATGCCGGGCATGTCCGAGCCGTGAAGCATTGCCGGATCCGAATAGTTACCGCGCTGAAAATTCTCCGCCTCATGCTTAAGGTGCTGACGGATCAAGGCAATCTGATCCGCAGCGTCTGGATTTTTCGCCACGACTCGCTGCACGCCACCAGTCTCCGTCATCTTGAAGACGTGCACAGTCCGGGCCATATCGAATGGCATCACGCTGTGTGACATCTGATGTACGTGTTGCTGTACGGTTTGAGCAAGTGCACCGGGGCAGCCGAGCAAGGCAAGGGGTATGCTCAGGATTGCCAAACGAACGTGAAACGGGGCAGGAGTCATAATGGCTTTTCTCGATGACAGAGGCGTTCAGCCTGTGGCGAGCTTGCGGGTGACGGACAGCGCTGGTGGATGCGCCAGCGTCTGGTACACAACACAGTACCGCTCCGTCAGTCGCAGGAGGGTGTCGAGTTGCTCTTCCGAGGCGTCGGTATCGAGCGTGAACTTCAAGCGTATGTTCTGGAAACCAACGGGGACATCCTTGGACAGACCCAAGGTTCCGCGGAAATCGAGATCACCTTCGGCTAGCAGCGACGCATCTCGCAGTTCGATGCCAAGCGCCGTAGCCACCGCGTTCAGCGTTACCCCCGCGCAAGCGACCAGCGCTTCGAGCAGCATGTCGCCCGAGCACGCGGCCTGCCCGCTTCCACCAGTGGCCGGATGCAGCCCGGCGACGACAAGCGCCTTGCCCGTTTCGATCTTGCAGCTCACACCTTCGCCGATGCGGCCTTCCGCGTGCAGAGTGACCAGCGCGGCGTCCGGGGTCTCGCGATAGCGTTCCTTCAGCGGAGTCTGGACAGACCGCAAGTCATCGGCATTCATATGGATAGACCTCCTGACGATTGATTTGTGACGACCAAAGAATGAAATGAGCCCCCTCGATTCAGGAGGCATCGGATATGTCTGATTGGGCACACACCCTAGAGGTCAAATGGAGCCCCCTGTGCCACAGCTTCCGGCCGCTGCTTCCAGACGTCCGACGCGTCGATATACAGCTCTATCATATTGCCATCGGGGTCATTGAAGTAAATGGATTTGGCCACCTCGTGATCGTACGCGTCGACCTTGAGCCCTGTCGCTTCAAGGTACAGCTTCGCCTCGCGAAGCTCGTCGATGTGGCTTCCGATCTTGAAGGCGACGTGGAAGAGCCCTGGTGAATCCTCGGGCGCGTCCGGCGTACCATCGCCGACCGCCTTTATGGCGAAGTCGTGATGATTGCCCAAAGTAAAGAAGGTCATTGAAAACGAAGGCAATCGAGCTGCGATTGGCATTCCGAGAAGCCCGTTATAGAAGGCTTCGGCGCGTTCTTGATCGCGCACCTTGATCACTACGTGCCCAAGTGACTGGATCTTCATGTTTGCGCCTTTCGCGTGAAACGGGAATGGTTGGCTTGCATTGCATCGTCAGATCGCGCGCTCGTATGCAGAGCGGCTATTCAGTGAGGCTGACTTGCGAGCGATTTGTCTTGATCGACAAAAATCAATTTGCTTGTGTCAAAGCCCGATGCTGCCGCTCTTGCTGTGAGGATATCCTGTAGCTCTTTGCTGATTTTCGGTCCCCTGGCCAGAATCCATAAGTAGGATTTATCAGGGCCGGATACGAGTGAGTATTGATAATTCCCATCAAGTTCAAAAACGATATACGAGCCATAAAAAGGGCCAAAGAAAGAGACCTTCAGGTATCCCTGATCCGGATTGGTAACGAAATATGCTTTTCCTTCAGCTTCTTTCCGTGAATCATCTTTGGCAGAGTAGCCCCGGTTCAATACGCTGACACCGCCGTCATCCCTCAAACCGTATTCTGCTGTTACCTGGCTCAAACCTCGTTCAAACGAATGATCCAGCCGCGCAATTTCGTACCATTTCCCCAGATACTTCTCCAGTTTGAAATTATCAACCGGTGTCACATCTTCAGGGATGCCCGTACACCCCATCATGAATATAACCAATGCAATTGACAGTTTCTTCATCTGAAAAGTCTCTTCAAAGCGTGGTCCGAGGCAACCCCCTGGGATGGCTCGCCCGCAGCACCCTGACTTTAGCGCCGGCTCACCCGTCGGCCTTGCTGCCAAGGCATCAAACCATTGAGGTCCAGGCCAGCACAGTCTGCTCCCGATTATTCGCGAACGTGCCTTGCGGCGCGGCCGACGCTATTTCCT
>NZ_FLQY01000108.1 GCF_900089945.1 Candidatus Propionivibrio aalborgensis
GCAGGCAAAGCTTTCTTACCGTATTGATCGACGTCCTCGCTGATGAGGACCAACTGATCTTCGATATCGGTGGCAGTGAAGAAACCAACCGTGCCTTCCTGAAAGCCGATCGTTGCCTGTTCGCCGGCGTGCTGGAAGGCATTCGCATCCAGTTTCACGCCAGGCAGGCACGAATGACAAAGATAAATGGCGAACAGGTGTTCACCGTGCCTTTGCCGAAGAACATCCTTCGCCTGCAGCGACGAGACGCCTTGTGGATCGGCTGAAGAAAAGACCCTGCCGCTGCGCGATATTTCGGTTGGCGGGATCGGCATCCAGGTGGCGGAACAACTGGCCTACGACCCTCTGACACAACTCGAGAACAGCTGGATTGACCTGCGCGAATCCGGAATGTTTGCCGTGACCCTGGAGGTTCGCTACATCATGTCCACGGAAGCCCGCACGGGCAAACCGCTCTGGCATATGGGATGCCGGTTTCTCAACCTGTCGCCACACGACGAGACCCTGATTCAGCGCTTCATGGCGCGTGTCGAAGCCGAGCGGCGCGCCCTGTCGTCCGAATGAAGCCCCCTAATCCCTGAATAGCGGGATCGCCGCGTAACGCCATCCCGGCAATATATGGCCTGATGCGCCGACTGTTAGAATGCCGGCCATGAAGGTCAACAACGTTCACACACGCACGCTCGTGCCAGCGCCTGAGGCGCGTGCCGTCGATATCATCGACCAGACTGCCTTGCCGCATGAATACCGCGTTCTTCGTCTGACAACACTGGAGGACGCTGCGCACGCCATTCGATCGATGCAGGTGCGCGGCGCACCGTTGATCGGGGTAACAGCCGCCTACGGACTGGCACTCGCACTCCAGCAAAACCCGGACGACGCAACGCTTGCCAGCGCCGTTGCCACACTTGCAACCACCCGCCCAACCGCGGTCAATCTGCATTGGGCACTTGCCCACATGCAAGCACGACTGTTGCCGCTTGATCCAGGCGAACGTGCCGACGCCGCCTGGCAGGAGGCCGGTGCAATTGCGGAAGAGGACGCCGCGCAATGCAGACGCATCGGCGAGCACGGAAAGGCTCTGCTGCGTCCGCTCGCCGAAAAACGCGGTCATTTGAATATCATGACGCACTGCAATGCCGGCTGGCTGGCTACCGTCGACTTCGGCACGGCACTGGCTCCCGTTTACGCCGCTTTCGATTCAGGCATCGACGTTCACGTCTGGGTTTCCGAAACCCGGCCACGCAATCAGGGCCTGCTGACGGCGTGGGAACTCATGCAGCATGGCGTACCGCATACGCTCTTCGCCGACAACGCCGCCGGCTGGCTGCTAGAGCGCAAGGGAGCCAACGCTATCGATGCGGTGATCGTCGGCGCCGATCGCATCGCGGCCAATGGCGACGTCGCCAACAAGGTGGGAACCTATCTCAAGGCGCTGGCCGCACACGAAGCGGTGGTGCCTTTTCTTGTCGCTGCGCCGCGTTCGACCATCGACTTCGATTGTGCAAGCGGCATGGAGATTCCCATCGAGGAACGCAGCGGCGACGAACTGCGCGTCGTGCGCGGACTCACCGGCGAAGTTGATTCGTCGGGGCAACCCGGCAGCCCAGGCTCCTTGCGCCAGTTGCCACCCGATGAACAAGTCGCCAACCCGGCCTTTGACATCACACCGGCGCGCTTCGTTACGGCAATCATCACCGAACGCGGCAGCGCGCCGGCGACGGCCGAAGGCCTGCGCAAACTCTACCCGGAAGACAGGCATGCTTGAACTGCGCGAAAAATTGATCGACACCGTCCGCCACATGGCCGCAGCAGGACTCAACAAGGGCACCGCCGGCAACCTCAGTGTTCGCGCCGATGAAGGTGGAGAGTCCGGCTTCTTGATTACGCCCACCGGCATGGTCTACGCGAGCCTGAAGCCCGAAGACATCGTCTTCATGCGCCTTGACGGAACGCATTCCGGCCCGCGCAAACCTTCGTCGGAATGGCGCTTCCATCGCGACCTGTACGCTGCCCGCCCGGAAGCCGGCGCCGTGCTGCACGCACACTCGCCATTCGCCGTGAGCCTGGCCTGTCATCGCCGCGACATTCCGCCCTTCCACTACATGATCGCGCGCTTCGGTGGCGCAACGCTGCGCTGCGCGAGCTACGCGACCTTCGGCACGCAGGCCCTGTCCGACGCGGTGTTGGCTGCCATGGAGGGCCGCAACGCCTGCCTGCTGGCCAACCACGGCATGCTCGCCTTTGGACAAAATCTTGGGCAGGCGCTCGATCTCGGCATTGAGCTCGAAACACTGTGCGAGCACTACTGGCGCGCCTGCCAGCTCGGCGAGCCGGTTCTGCTCGATGCCGCAGAGATGGCCAGGGTACTGGAGAAGTTTGGCAGCTACGGTCAGCAAGCGTGAATGCCCCTGGCCTGACGGCACACTGCATCAAGATGACATGCTGCGAATAACCGATCTCCGCCTGCCGCTCGAACATCCGCCTGAAGCCCTGAAAGCGGCGGCAGCAAGGCGCCTGGGCCTCCCCGAAACAGCCATTCGCAGCATCTCGGTCTTCAAACGCAGCCATGACGCCCGCAAGAAGTACGCCCTCAGCTTCATTTACACGGTCGACGTGGAGGTCGGGGTCGTGAGCGAGAGTGAGGATGACAACGACGCGGCACTACTGGACAAATTTGCCGACGATCAGAAGATCAGGCCGACGCCGGATACCAGCTACCACTTCGTTGCCAAGGCCCATCTCGCCACGCGCCCCGTGATCATTGGCTTCGGACCGGCCGGCATCTTTGCTGCGCTGGTGCTGGCGCAAATGGGATTTCGCCCCCTCGTGCTCGAACGCGGCAAAGCGGTGCGCGAACGCACCAAAGACACCTGGGGATTCTGGCGCAACAAGGTGCTCGATCCGGAGTCCAATGTCCAGTTCGGCGAAGGCGGCGCCGGAACCTTTTCCGACGGCAAGCTGTACAGCCAGGTCAAGGATTCGCAGCACCTCGGGCGCAAGGTTCTGACCGAGTTCGTGAAGGCCGGCGCGCCGGAAGAAATCCTTTACGACGCCAAGCCGCACATCGGCACCTTCCGGCTGGTCAGCATGGTCGAACACATGCGCCGGGAGATCGAATCCCTGGGCGGCGAAATCCGCTTCCAGAGCCGTGTCACGGGCTTGCGTATCGAGCGCGGCAGGATGCGTGGCGTGCGACTGGCGAACGGCGAGGAAATTGCGGCCGACTACGTTGTTCTGGCACTCGGCCATAGCGCCCGGGACAGCTTCGAGATGTTGCACGCAACCGGCGTATTCATGGAGGCCAAGCCATTTTCGGTCGGCTTCCGCATCGAGCACCCGCAATCTCTGATCGACAGGGCGCGCCTCGGGCCGAACGCCGGCAACCCGCTGCTCGGCGCGGCCGACTACAAGCTGGTTCATCACGCGGCCAACGGCCGAGCTGTCTATAGCTTCTGCATGTGCCCTGGCGGGCAGGTGGTTGCCGCCACCTCGGAAGAAGGCTGTGTAGTCACCAACGGCATGAGCCAGTACTCGCGCGCGGAACGCAACGCCAATGCGGGTATCGTTGTCGGTATAACGCCGGAGGACTACCCCGGCAGCAATGTTGGCGACCCGCTTCATGCATTGTCGGGCATCCGCCTCCAGCGCCAACTCGAACGCCACGCATTCGAACTGGGTGGCAGCACCTACGAAGCGCCGGGGCAACTGGTCGGAGACTTTCTGGCAGGGCGCCCGTCGACGCGGCTCGGAACGGTCATCCCCTCGTACCAGCCCGGCGTACACCTGACCGACCTCTCTAACGCTCTGCCCGACTATGCCATCTCGGCGATTCGCGAAGCGCTGCCGGCCTTCGGTCGTCAGATCAAGGGCTTCGACATGAACGATGCAGTGCTGACCGGTGTCGAAACCCGCACTTCATCGCCCCTGCGCATCACCCGTGGCGCGGATTTCCAAAGCCTGAACGTAGAGGGTCTATATCCGGCCGGCGAGGGTGCCGGATACGCGGGAGGAATCCTTTCTGCCGGCATCGACGGCATCAGGATTGCCGAGGCGGTGGCAGTCGCCATGCTGGCAGTCTGATTTGAACCGTTCATCAGCGAATGCTGTCAGAGCGCCGCGACTGCTGATAGAATTTAGACAGTCGGTCGCGCTTCCCACCACTTGGAGATTACGTTTTGAGCCCACCTGCAGATCTGATCAAAGCGATTCGCACGGGCCTTCTGTCCGAAGTAATTGCCGCCCTTGATGCGGGCGCTCAAGTTGAACTTCACGATGGCCAGGGGGACTCGGGGCTTCCGCTAGCCATGGCTTGCTTCATGGGCTTCGCCGAAATTGTGCGCGAACTGATCATCCGCGGTGCCACGGTCAACTTCCCTGACAATCGTGACTCCAAGTCACCGCTCTCCATGGCCATCCGCGGCGGCCGGACCGAGGTGGTCAAGGTACTGATCGAACTTGGGGCCGTGATTCCACCTGACTTCCAGACAGGACTGACGCAGCAGGAGTTGAAAGTCGCGCAATGGAAAGCGCAGCATTTTGGCGCGGCCAATTCGCAATCGGGCCAGGGCGGCACCGCGCCTTCCGAGGTCGAAGAAATCCAGGTGCTTGGCTGTTATGGTACGGACACCGATATTCTTAACGCCGAAATGCGCCAGGCTATCGAGGAAATGACCAAGAAGAAGTCATGAATCCAGCCTCCTGCTCTTGATCGACGGTAAATGATAGTCAGGCTTCTCAAGGAACGGCTGGGTTATTCCGGGTTTTTCAGCTTGCGGCGGCTAACCGTCGAACATGAACTTTTCGGTGGCGGCATGTCGGTGCCGCTGGAGCGGGAAGTGCTGGAACGCAGCGATGTCGCCGCAGCCGTGTTGTACGATCCGGTGCTCGACAAATTCGTCATGGTCGAACAGTTTCGAGCCGGCGCCTATGCCGCCGGCGTGGACCCGTGGCTGCCTGACATCGTGGCCGGCCGTATCGAGACCGGGCAGTCGCCCATGGAAACCATCGTTCGGGAAATCAAGGAGGAATCCGGCCTGACTCCCCTGGCTGTCGAACCGATTGGCAGCTACCTGACCGCTCCGCATCTGAGCAGCGAACGGGTCCATCTGTTCATTGCCCGCGTCGATGCATCGCAAGCGGTCGGAACGCATGGCGTATCGTCCGAAGGAGAAGATATCCGGCCGCTGGTCATTGATCGCGCGGAAGCGCTGCGATTGATGCAAACGCAGACCCTCTCGCTGTGGGCAGGCCTCGCTCTCGGCCGGATGGTCTCACGCATCGGCCCGGAAGCGGCGCCATGAGTCGCCGATAGGCGCGTGCGCAGGAATCGTTCTCGCGTTGCGCCCATTTCACGGCAACCGGTAAAGCCGCATCAGGCAAACCTCTTCAGATATTCCGGGGCGGATGCGAGCACGAAGTCCCAGAAAACACCCAGCGCGGGCGTCAGTCGCTTGCTCTTGTGCCGCACAAGAAACCAGCGACGCATCACCGGAGTGCCTTCAACCTTGAGCACGACCAGGCGTCCGACACTGAGTTCGAGCCCCAACGTGTGTTGCGAAATGAAGCTGATGCCGAGCCCCGCGACAACCGCCTGTTTTATGGCTTCGTTGCTCCCCATCTCCATGTCGATGCGTGGCTTGATCGCGCGTTGGAGGAAAAACTCTTCCATCGCCGAACGCGTTCCCGAGCCTGCCTCACGAACAATCATCGTTTCGTCGGCAAGCTCATCGGAGGAAATACGAGCCCGCCCGGCCAGCGGATGGTCTGCAGCAGCGATGATGACGAGCGGATGCGGGGCAAAACTCACTGCCTGGGCCTCCAAGCCCACGGGCGGACGACCCATGATCGCCAGATCAACCTCGTTGGAAATGAGCAGGCGGTTGACCTCTTCACGGTTGTTTACCAGCAAGCGCACGCGCACATCGGCTTGCGCCCGGCGAAACTCGGCGAGCAGTCCGGGGGCAAAGTACTCGGCAGTGCTGGTCACAGCGATCGCGACTCGCCCACCCTTGAGGCCTTTCAATGCCATCAGTGACTCATCGGCCTCTTTGAGCGATTGCAGGATTTGCCGGGCATGATCGAGTAGAATCTGGCCGGCTTCAGTCAAAAACACCCGTTTCCCGATGCGATCGAACAACGCGGCGCCGAAGACTTCTTCCAGTTGTTTGATCTGCAGCGAAATCGCAGCATGTGTAAGATGCAGCTTTTCCGCCGCTCGCGCAAAAGACAAGTGGGTCGCGGCCACCGAGAAAATCTGGAGCTGGCGAATCGTTGCATTCCGCATAGGTTAGCTTTTACTAAAGAATATCTACAACACGTTTAACTGGTGTTTTTCTATTACACCACTAGAATCCCCACAAAAACGCGTTTGTAAGCCACTAATTTTTATCCGGGGTACTACCATGTTATTTGGACGCACCAACATAAATACCTATCTGGTCGAGGAGCGTCGCCGCAATCCTGCGCTGACAGGCGAGTTTTCGATGCTTTTCAGCGACGTCGTGCGTTCCTGCAAAGCCATCGGACAGGTGGTCTCTCGCGGGGTGTTGGCCGGAACGTCAAACGAACCAGGAAGGCATTATCCTCAGGGCGACACGAAGAAGACGCTCGATCTGTTGTCCAACCAAACCTTTCTCAAACACTGCGGATGGGGTGGTCATCTGGCCGCCATATCCTCCGGCGACATGGAAGACATAAAGTTGATTCCGACCGATGGCGAGCCGAGCAAGTATCTGCTGGTCTTCGAGCCGCTCGATGGCGCGTCGAATATCGACGTCAATCTTTCGATCGGCAGCATCTTTTCGGTGTTGCGTTGTCCCGAAGACTCTCACGAACCATCGGTCTCCGATTTTCTTCAGCCTGGAAGTTGCCAGATTGCTGCCGGCTACGCGATATACGGGCCATCGACGATGCTGGTGCTGACGGTTGGAAACGGAACGCACGGGTTTACCCTGGATCGCGACATCGGCGAGTTTCTGCTGACGCATCCGAATCTGCAAATCCCGGCTGAAACGCGTAATTTTTCCATCAACGCGTCCAATGAACGTTTCTGGGAGCCACCGATCCGCCGATATGTCGAAGAATGCCTAGCCGGCGAAACCGGCGTTCGTGAAAAGGACTTCAACATGCGCTGGGTGGCGGCGATGGTCGCCGATGTGCATCGCATTTTGATGCGCGGCGGCGTTTTCATGTATCCGCGTGACACCAAGGATCTGGAAAAACACGGCTACCTCGAACATTTGCACCGGGCGAATCCGATGGCCATGATCGTCGAACAGGCCGGTGGCCTGGCGTCAACCGGTTACGAGCGGATCGCCGACGTGGTTCCCACCGGACTACATCAGGAACTGCCGGTCATTCTCGGCTCACGCGACGAAGTCGAACGCATTGAACGCTACCACCGTGAATTTCTCAGCGGCGAAGACAAGCCGTTCAGCTCGCCCCTTTTTGCCAAACGCACATTGTTCCGTGCCGATTAAACGGCGCTGCGGCTTTACCTAAAATTTTCGAATACACAGGAGACGAGTCATGTCGACCAAACACCCCATCATCGCCATTACCGGATCGTCGGGTGCCGGCACTACGTCGGTCACGCGATTCTTTCAGAACATTTTCCGGCGCGAGAACATCAATGCCGCCATTGTCGAGGGTGACAGTTTCCACCGCTATGATCGCATGGCAATGAAATCCAAGATGGAGGAATTCACCGCTGCAGGTGACAACCATTTCAGCCACTTTGGCCCGGAAGCCAACCTGCTCGCCGAACTTGAAGAACTGTTTCGGGAATATGGTGAAACCGGCAACGGCAAACGCCGCTATTACGTACACGACATTGAAGAGGCCAAGCGTCTCGGAGCGGAATCGGGCACATTCACTGAATGGCAGGATTTGCCCGAAGGCACCGATGTCCTGTTTTATGAAGGACTGCATGGCGCCGCCAAAACCGGCAATATCGATGTTGCCAAGCACGTCGATTTGCGCATCGGCGTCGTACCGATCATCAACCTCGAATGGATTCAGAAGATTCATCGCGACAAGGCACAGCGCGGCTATTCGACCGAAGCGGTAATGGACACCATCCTGCGCCGCATGCCGGACTACATCAATTACATCTGCCCGCAGTTTTCGCAAACCCACGTCAACTTTCAGCGCGTACCAACCGTCGACACATCCAATCCGCTGATCGCCGAGGACATTCCTTCGCCTGACGAGAGTTTTGTGGTCATTCGCTTTGCCGACCCGCACGGCATCGACTTCGCCTACCTGCTGAGCATGCTCCACGACTCATTCATGTCGCGGCCGAACATCATTGTCTGCCCCGGCGGCAAGATGGGCCTCGCCATGCAGATCATCTTCACGCCGATGATCATGCAGTTGATGGACAAGAAACGCCGTTCGCGCTGAATCAGCCTTTTCTGTGCTGCCACCAACCGATGGCTACCGGAATCATCGAGACAGCGATGATTCCCAGGATCACTGCCGTCAGATTCTTCTGCACCCACGGCAGATTGCCGAAGAAGTAACCTGCCAGGGACAGCGATGCCACCCATGAAATCGCGCCGGCCAGGTTGAAGAAGGTGAAACGCGAATAGCTCATTGCGCCGATTCCGGCAACAAAAGGTGCAAAGGTGCGGAACAGCGGCAG
>NZ_FLQY01000109.1 GCF_900089945.1 Candidatus Propionivibrio aalborgensis
GCCCTTGTGCGCGAGCATTCCCAGCAGGAGTTCCTTGGTCATGGTTTTGCCGGCGCTTCCCGTCACGCCAATGAACACCGGTTTTTTCAGCAGCCGGCGCCAGAGCCTGGCGCTGGCAAGCAGAGTGCCGTATACGACGCGGTCACCGAGCAGCCTGTGCAGGCGCCAGGCGAGTGCATTCCTTACGCGGCGGATACCCTTTTCAAATGCGCCAGGCATGATGTGCTTTCTTCTTTTCGAGCTAATGGCCTTTGGCTATGCTGGGAGGTCCGATCATTTCGAGCAGGCGAGCCTCGGCGGTCAGAATCGCCTGGTCAATGATGGTGCGGTTTTCTTCATCAAAAGCCGTTAGCACATATTTTACGCGATCAAGTTTTGCCGACGCATGACCCACGCCGACCTTGACCCGGCGGAAGGCATCGGTTTGAAACGCCTCAAGAATCGAAGCAACGCCGCGATGCCCTCCCGCACTGCCTCTTGGTCGAGTACGCACGGTGCCAAGCGGCAGGTCGAGGTCGTCGAACACAAAAATGCATTGCTCCGGGCTGAAGGCCATAGTGTCTGAAAGCTTTTTCAGCCCGGCGCCTGTGAGGTTCATCGCCATTCGAATTTTGATCAGACAGATCGCTCGTCCCGGCGATGAACCGCGAGCGATCCAGGCTTCGGGTGTTACCTCCCAGGTGAGCCCCAATGAGGCAGCGAGTTGATCAACCACTTCATAACCAACATTGTGTGGCGTCCCGGCATATCGGGCTTCGGGGTTGCCCAAGCCGACAATGACCTGTTCATCGGCTTCGATGGGGCGCAGAAGGGTTGACGGAAACGGCGCCGCTATTTCAGTGATGCTTGTTGCCGGCTGCAAGGCGGCTAAGCCAGAAGGTTTGGACCGATGCGGACACTCGTTGCAGAATGAATCCCGAGCGCAGTCATCGCGCCAGCAGGCGATGTTTTCGCTCCGCGCCAGGATGATGCGCAGCAGATGATCTTTTTTGATACCGCCTTTGAGCAGCACCAGATCACCCTCGCGGGTGATTGAATTGACGTACTCGGCAGCATCGCGGACATGGCTGAAAGCGCGCAATGCTTTTTCGTTTTCTCCAGGCTGACGTGCCGTGAGAGCACTGGAAGCCCACTGGCCAACAAAAATTGTTACATCGCAGATTTCCTGGGCACGTATCGCAATTCTTTTGTACGTCACTTCTTTAGCTGCAATAACGTCCGAGATTTCGCCGATGACGATAATTTTCCGCTTGGCTTGTGCCACTTTCATGAAATCGAAGCATGCTTCGAACGTCCATAAGCTTGGCTTGAAATCATCCCGGATGAATGTCACTCCCTCGGGCGTATCCAAAGGTTGCATTCGGCCGTCAAAGGGGGCAACGTTGGCGATTCCTACGGCGCATTCAGCCAGAGTCATGCCTGTTGCCAGCCCGCCGCCAATGGCCCCCAGAACGGAAGGAACCCAGTGCGTTCCGCACAACCGGGTGCGGATTTTTACGCGTTCAGTACCGTATACCAGGGTCATTTGCAGACGATCCGGCCAATCCGAGCTGATTTCTTCGGCGCGCAGCTCGGCATGGGGTGAAAGCCCATAGCTCATTACCCTGGCGGCGCTGTGGGCGGCCATGGCGATTACCAGTGGATCGTCGGCATTGAGGACAGCGGTGCCGGTAGACGGGAGCGAGGCGATGAGTTTGCCCACCTCGCCGGCGATGCCCTCGTGGGTGCTAAAGGCGCTCCGATGATCGTTGCCTATCACCGTGACAATGCCGATATCGGGCTGCAACAGGGCCAGTGGCGCATCCAGGATGCCTGGCTTGTCCTCGCTCAGTTCCACGACGCAGAAATCGTGCGTCGGGCGCACCCGCAAGACAGTCTTGGCCACTTCGGGGAGCGCGTTGAGCGAGGCCGGGTTTCCTGCTCCCCGCCCTTTGTGCGACAAAACGCCGAGCAGGAGTTCTTTTGTCGTCGTCTTGCCCGCACTTCCGGCGATACCAATGAACACCGGCTTCTTGAGCAGCGGGCGCCACCTCCAGGCAATTTTTACGATGGCGCGATCAAGCCGTGCGTCTCCCACTATTCGGCGAAAACGCCAGGCGAGGGCATTCCGCACGCGGATGAACGTCATGTAGGGAACGGATCGCATGTGTTGTTATGAGTTCCTGGTCAATGCGGTTTCGCCACGCTGGGACGTTCCAGCAATTCGAGTACATGCGCCTCGGCCGTCAAGATCGCCTGGTAAATGGTAGCACGGCTTTCTTCATCAAAAGCCGATAGCACGTATTTGACGCGATCAAGTTTTGCCGACGCATGACCCACGCCGATCTTGACCCGGCGGAAGGCATCGGTCTGAAACGCTTCCAGAATGGAAGCAACGCCACGATGCCCACCTGCACTGCCTTTGATGCGGGTTTTCACGGCACCGAGCGGCAGGTCAAGGTCGTCGAACACCAGAATGCATTGCACGGGGTCGAACGCCAGGCTTTCCGCTAGTCGCTTCAGACCGGCGCCTGTGTGATTCATGGCCAGCCGGATTTTGAGCAGACAGATCGCTCGCCCCGGCGAAGAACCGCGAGCGATCCAGGCTGCGGGTGTTTCCTCCCAGGTGAGCCCGAATGAGGCAGCGAGGCGATCCACCACTTCATGGCCGACATTGTGTGGCGTCCCGGTATACCGGGCTTCGGGGTTGCCCAGGCCGACAATGACCTGTTCATCGGCTTCGATGGGGCGCAAGGCGGGTGGCGGAAACGGCGCCGTTGTATCGGTGATGCTTGTTGTTGGCTGCAAGTTGGCCAAGCCGGACGGTTTGGTCCTGTCGGGACACACATTGCACATTCTGTGCAGCTTGCAGTCGTCCCGCCAGCAGGCCACGCCTTCGCTGCGCGCCAGGATAATACGTAACAGATGGTCCTGTTTGTTGGTGCCCTTGAGCAAGACCAGATCGCCCTCGCAGGTGATTGAGTTGACGTACTCGGCGGCCTCCCGAACCTGGCTGAAAGCGCGCAATGCGTCTTCCCTCCCAGGTTGGCGGGTCTTCAGTACGCTGGAAGCCCAGGGGCCAACGAACACCGTAAAGTCGGCTACTTGCTGCGCGCGCTGCGCCACTTCAGCATATTTTTTCGAGGCTCCGGTACCTGTGCCGTAGTCCGACAGGGTGCCCACCACGATGATCTTTCGTCTGGCACGCGCTTCCTTAATGAATTTGAAACACGCCTCCACCGTCCACAGAGGTGCTTTGAAGTCGTCACGGATGAACGTCACGCCCTCAGACGCCGACACCACTTGCATACGGCCGTCAAAGGGGGCAACGCTGGCGATTCCTTCGGCGCATTCAGCCAGAGTCATGCCTGTTGCCAGCCCGCCGCCAATGGCACCCAGTACGGAAGGAACCCAGTGCGTTCCACAAAGTTGGGTGCGGATTCTTACCCGCTCTGAACTGAGTACCAGCGTCATTTGCAGGCGATCCGGCCAAACTGAGCTGATGTCCTCGGCACGGAGCTCGGCGTCTGGTGAAAGACCATAGGTGATGACTTTTGCCGTGCAGTTGAGGGCCATGGCGAGGACGCGCGCATCGTCTGCATTGAGGATGGCGGTGCCCTGAGCCGGTAGATGTTCGACCAGCTTGCCCATCTCCGCGGCCAGTGCATCGATTGAATCAAAGGCGGCCAGATGGTCGTTGCCGACCACGGTGACGATTCCCACCTCAGGATGCAGCAGCGCCAGTGGCTCGTCCATTTCCCCAGGCATGCTTTCGCTCAGTTCAATCGCGCAGAAATCGTGTTTCCGGCCCACGGTCAAGATGGTTTGCGCTACATGCGGGAGCATGTTCTGTGTTGATGGATTGCCCACTCCCCGCCATCTGTGCGACAAAACCCCGAGCAAAAGTTCCTTTGTTGTTGTCTTGCCTGCGCTTCCGGTGACGCCGATGAAAACCGGCCTCTTGAGAAGTGGGCGCCAGCAGTGAGCGATCCTGACGAGGTTGCGATCTACAAGCGCGTTTCCCAATACTTTTCGAATACGCCAGGCCAGGGCATCGCGCACGCGCTCGTATCGGTGTTTAGAAAACAGCATCATGCTGAGCGATCGCTGCGCGGTAGGCCGCTTTGTCCCGCGCAATATCGGTGAGGATTTGGCTTAGGCGCTGATCCATCAAGCCGCGCCCGGAAATCGCCTGCGGAATGGCGAGCTCCGACTCGGTGTTGAGTTCCAGGAGAACAGGGCCTTCCGGGCATAATGCTACGTCCCAGTTTTGCAAGCGCAACCCCGGAAAATGTTTGCTGGCCGAGTGCACAAGATCCACCGCACGAGCCCAGTCAGGCAACGTCATCCCGAGCAAGAGCTTATCGGTTGTAGGATGTCGGTCAACCTGGCCGCCGGGGCCCATGCGGGAAATTACGCGGACAATTTTCCCGCTGTCAACCTCGATCGCGCCCAGACAGTTGCCGTAATCCCCATGTGAAAAGTTGTCGAGCATGTTGCGTCCGGTGGTGATCTTCCAGAATGCCGTATGTATCACGGGGCCATTTGGCGTGACAAAGCAGATGAAGCGGACACAACTGAGCGCCTTTGTGCCAGTCAATTCGGAGATTGCCGGATGCGCGCCAAGCGGCTGCTGGAACAGCATGCCGCCGTAGGGAGCGAAGGCGAAGGGCGCCATGAATTCGTCGAGCCCGATCAGTCTGCCGTCGTAAAGCCGAAATCCCGTGCCTTCTCGCTCAGTCACCCCAAGAACCCCCCGGCCATAGCCGGCGGAAATTGGTTTGACATAAAACGGGTAGACGTCACCCAGCAGGAATGAGCGGACCTCGTCGGGCGTCTGAAGCGCCTTTTCGTCAGCGATCCGCCGACCGCCAGCGCTGTAAGACGCCAAGGGCGAGGGAATCGGGTAGCCATTGGCGCGTAACACCAGGTAGTTGAGCAACTTGTCATTGGCCAGAACGCGTGAAGTGTCATCATTGAGTTCTCGGTCCAGAGCGGCGCTCTGCCTCCACCCGATGAATTCGTCACGCATGTCTGCCGTTATCGAACGATGCCAGATGCCGTAGTCAAAATACTCACTGATGCCGACGGGCGGCTTGCACAGTCGAAGCTTCAACATCTCGAGCAATTGCCGGGGCACTGACTTTCCATCTTCCGCCCGTGCCGCCCTTATATTCTCTAACAGGGAATCCATCAAAGCTCCGAGAGAAGGTGGCAAACCGCCAGGTTTTAGCCAACACAATCAGTTAGAATTTCGCTCGATACACTGGAATTACTTTGCTTCCAAGCAATTGCTCTTGCTTTCCAGCCTCTCCAGGATCGCCATTGTAAGCGACATTGTGAGGGAGTGGAAAAGCGGTCTAGTCTTGATCACTCTGACGGCATTTCGTCCGCAACTGATTACGTTCCAAGGGATTTTTTTGTCCTTTTTCAGTATCATCGTCGGCAGCATCTGCCAGTCTTGGCATTTGGCTGGGTGGGTCATTCTCCAGAATCACCTTGGAATAATGGGTCGGATCAGTGAAGAACCGGTCAATAACTTCAGCTAAGCAGGGCGACGATACCTCCCAGCAAACCGTCGAACTGCTGGCTGCCGCGTCAGCCGCAGCGGCTGAGGACGGAATCTGGCTGGATGTGATTCGGAAGATGGACGAGGTCTATAACGACCTCTTGCAGTACGAAGTCAGTCTTGAAGAGAAGAACGCTGCGCTGGAAGACTCGCAGCAGTTCATTTCGTCGGTATTGACTTCGATGTCCGACCTTCTGATTGTTTGCAGCCGCGCGGGTTTGATCGAGAGTGTGAACCCGGCGCTGGTTTCATTGCTGGGCGTCGACGAGAAGTCCTTGCATGGGCGACCGATCTTCGACCTCTTTGCCGATGAGGAGTCGCGACAGAATGCGGGACGTTTGCTGGTTGAGCGAATCGGACAAAGTGTCGCTGACTGCGAATTTCTGTTGATCGCCGCCAATGGCGGCGCCATACCGGTATCGCTCAACTGCACGCCGCGTTACAGCGGTGTCGGCAAGCTGCTTGGTCTGGTTATTACCGGGCGTCCCGTCGGTGAATTGAAACGTGCCTATCAGGCGTTGCGTAGAGCCCACGAAGATCTCAAGACCACCAAACACCAGCTGATACATTCGGAAAAGATGGCGTCGCTGGGGCGTCTGGTTGCCGGTGTAGCCCATGAACTCAACAATCCGATCAGTTTCGTCTATGGTAATGCTATTGCCCTGAAGCGTTATGCCGAGCGCTTCGGACGTTATTTGTCAGCCTTTCATGGCGGCGCTACGCGCGAGGAATGCGCGGCCTTGCGCGATGAACTGCACATTGACCGTATGCTCAAGGACTTGCCTTCGCTGATCGATGGTACCTTGGAAGGCGCTGAGCGCACACGTGACATCGTCGATGCCCTCAAGCGTTTTTCGGCAACGGATCGTGATGAACGACAGGTGTGCGATCTGCAGGAGATTGTCGAACGCGCCGTGAATTGGGTGCAGAAGGGTATTTCCGATCAGTTTTCTGTACATACGCGGTTTGATGGAAGGTTAAGTACGCTGGGTTCCTCTGGCCAGTTGCAGCAAGTTGTAATGAATCTGGTTCAGAATGCAGCCGATGCCACAGAGGGTACATCGGAGCGAAATCTGGTGATCGCAGGACGCGTGCAGGGAGAGGATGTGGTGGTCGAATTCCACGACAACGGTCCAGGAATTCCCGCCGCCAATCTGGGCAAGTTGTTCGAACCTTTCTTTTCAACCAAGCCGGTCGGTCGTGGAACCGGGCTGGGCTTAGCCATCAGCTACGGCATCGTTGAACGCCATGGCGGCACCTTGACCGTTGAGAATCATCCCCTGGGAGGCGGATTGTTTCGTCTTAGCCTGCCGTTAGCCTCGACCTGAACCATGAACCGATGACCGCAGGTTTCGATACCGGCAGCGTGCGTCTGCGATTGCGTGGAGAGGGCGGCAAGGTACTCACTACGGATGTGTGCAGTCAGCGGCCTCTGGTGGCTGGCTTGCTCAAGGGACGGAGGGCCGACGACGCGGTGACACTGTTGCCCAAGGTGTTCGCTGTGTGCGGACGAGCGCAGGGTCTGGCTGCCCAATTGGCGGTGTCGGCGGCTCGCGGTGAGGAATTGTTGCCATGTCTTGTGCCGGACATCGTAAGCGAAGTGATGCGCGAACATCTCTGGCGCTACCTGCTGGATCTGCCAGCCTTGTTTTCACTACTGCCGATGCACGAACAGTTCTTGAACGCCGTCCGCTGGGTCGATGCCGACCAGCGTGAGGCCTTGCGAACTTTGCTCGCAGCTTGCGAGATCAGCCGGTTGTCCGAGTCGATCGAAGCGATGGAACAGCCTCCGCCAGGAAAGGCGACCTTGCTGCAAGTGCATTCTGCACGGGCATCACTGGGCGATTGGGGACGACTCGACCTTGAGATGTCTCGTATGCCTACGTGGCACGGACATTCTGCTGAGACCGGAGCTTACGCCCGGTACGGGGGTGATACGGTCACATCCTGCGGAGCGTTTGCCGCACGCTGGCTGGCGCGTCTGGCTGAGCTTGAGACCTGGGCTGCGGGCGGACAAAACATAGGCACCGGCGGTACGGCGAGTGCCGTGTCGGTCGCCCCGGGTGTCGGCCGGGCATTGGTGGAAACTGCTCGTGGGCTGCTGATGCACGAAGTTGCCCTGGAGAATGACCGGATTTCGGATTACCGCATCGTGGCGCCGACCGAATGGAACTTTCACCCGCAGGGGCCGCTTCCCGGCTGGCTCATTGGAAGGGATTGTTCGAATGAGGTGGAATTGCGCAGGTTTGCGGCGCATGCCGTCGCGGCACTTGATCCCTGTGTGCGTTGGGAGCTGACGCTGGAATAGTGCAGTCAGTGCCCGTCGTGCAATCTGAATCGCCTAGCCCCGCCTGCCGCCGGTTAGTACAAGCAATCCCCTATGCCTCTCCGATCACCACGCGGGTTTCGCTTTCCAGCCGATATTCGGGTATGACCAGATTTGTCCGCGCGGGTCCGACGCGGAATACGCGTCCGGCCAAGTCGAACCTCGACGTGTGACAGGGACAGAGGAACTCGCCATGTGCGCCAAGCCCTTCCCGCAACTGAGGCGGACAACCCTGATGCGTACATTGTCCAATGGCGACAAACAGATCCTGTCGCAACGAACGGTACCGATTGCGGCATCCCTCCGGTTGCAGGGAGTATTCGGATTTCGGATCGGCCAATTCGTCTTCGTGGTCGGCAAGCGCCGCCACAACCTCGGCATTTCGGCGCAGAATCCAGACCGTTCGGCCGTTCCAGTCTGTCGTGAGCAACTTGCCGGGTGGCAGATCACCGAAATCGACCGGCATCGGATCGCCCTCAGGCGGTTGTGATCTATCGGCCAGATACTTGGCAACACCGAGACCGGATCCAAGCGTGCATAGACCGGCGACAAGATACAGTCGCCGGCGTTCCGGATTGGTGGCGGATTTCTTGCTCATGGTTCAACGTCAATTCAATGTACGATCTGCTGTCTCGCCATTCTACTCTGATGCCTTGAGCAGCCATTGCTGGCCCCCGCGATCTTGAAGACTACCTCGTGCCACCTCTCGAACCCGCCCGTCTGATCCTTGACGCCAACGGCACGCCGTTTTCGGAAGTTTATGGCGATGTCTACCATTCGGTTGCCGGAGGGCATGCACAGTCACGCCACGTGTTTCTTGCTGGCAACGGTCTGCCGGCGCGCTGGCGGGGGAAGAAGCGATTCGTCATTCTGGAAACCGGTTTCGGGCTTGGGCTCAACTTTCTTGCGACCTGGCTGGAGTGGCTGAACGACCCGCTGCGCTGTGCGGAACTTCAATTTGTATCGGTTGAAAAGCATCCTTTCCGGGCTGACGAGCTGGCGAGTGCCCACGCCGCGTGGCCCGAACTATCCTCTGTCGCCGCCGAGCTTCATCGATGCTGGCCAGCCTTGGTGCCAGGATTTCACCGTCTGGAACTGGTTGAACGGCGTCTTACGCTCACGCTTGGTTTTGGCGAGGCGGCGCAGCTCTTATCCCGGATTGAAACGCCGGTGGATGCTTTCTATCTGGATGGTTTCTCGCCCGCCAGGAATCCCGAATTGTGGTCTCCAGAAATATGCCGCTCACTGGCGAGCCTGGCTGTGCCCGGTGCGACGCTGGCCACGTGGTCGGTCGCCGGTCAGGTGCGCCGTGCGCTGACTGCCGCGAAATTCGACGTGGATAAGCGCCCGGGTTATGCCGGCAAGCGGCAAATGCTGGTGGGGCGATTCGGTCCAGGAGACGTGCATCGACACCTGGAAGTGGATGCCCACCCAAATGCCGTAGACGGCTAAAATGGCGCGTTTTTTTACAGGATAGCGGAATGCCGACCGGAGTCATTGAATCGCTGGATCATGAAGCGCGAGGAATAACACGCCTTGACGGCAAAACGATTTTTGTCGAGGGTGCCTTGCCTGGCGAGCGGGTCGAGTATGTCAGCTTCCGCAAGAAGCCGAGCTTTGAAGTGGCGCGCACCGAACGAATCCTGAAGGCATCACCCGATCGGGTGGTGCCGAGGTGTCCGCATTTTGGGGTGTGCGGGGGTTGCAGCATGCAGCATCTCGACCCAGCTGCGCAGGTTGCCGCCAAGCAGCGAATACTCGAATCCAACCTGTGGCATCTGGGCCGTGTCAGGGCCGAGCAGCTCTATTCGCCGATTTATGGCACCGCGTGGAGTTATCGCCAGCGGGCGCGTCTGTCAGCGCGTCTGGTAGTGAAAAAGGGTGGCGTATTGGTCGGCTTCCATGAACGCCGCAGCAGCTTTGTTGCCGACATGCGCCAGTGTGAGATTCTCCCGCAGCATGTTTCTGCGCTGTTGCTGCCGTTACGGGAGTTGATTTCCGCTTTGTCGATCAGTCGCGACATGCCGCAGATCGAGGTGGCTGTCGGCGAATCGATGACGGCACTGGTGATGCGGATTCTTGCACCACTCGACACTGCTGACGACGCGTTGCTGCGTGCCTTTGCCGATCAGCACAAGGTCGTTTTTTTTCTGCAACCCAAAGGACCGGCCAGTGCGTATCGCTTCTACCCGCTGGAGGGTCTGCAGCTTTCCTACCGCTTGCCGGACTACGACATCGAGCACTTCTTCTCGCCCACCGAATTCACGCAGGTCAATCATGCAATCAACCGGGTTCTGGTGCGTCGCGCGCTGGCTTTGCTCGACCCGCAACCGGGGGAGCGGATCGCTGACATGTTCTGCGGTCTGGGGAACTTCAGCCTGCCGATTGCACGTTCCGGGGCACACGTGCTGGGTATCGAGGGGAGTACCGATCTGGTCCGTCGGGCCACAGAAAACGCCCAGGCCAATGGGTTGGAACGGCAGGTGGAGTACGCTGTTGCCAATCTCTTTGCAATAACCCCGGATGCACTGAATGCATTTGGATATTTCGACAGGATGCTGATTGATCCACCGCGCGAAGGGGCGGTGGAGCTGGTCAATTCCATCGGCGAAAGCGGGCCTCGCCGGATCGTCTATGTGTCATGCAACCCGGCGACGCTGGCGCGCGATGCTTCGATTCTGGTTCCGCAGAAGGGGTACCGACTGAAAGGTGCCGGGGTGGTCAACATGTTTCCCAACACTTCGCACGTGGAATCGATAGCACTGTTCGAGAGGGATTGAGCGGTTGACGCTCGCTATCAGTTTTCGGGGTCGTGTGCCAGGAGCGGACTGCCAGATTCTGTTTGAACAGCACTCAAGAGGATTGCCGGCGGATCATGTGCTGAGAATCGCGTTGTGATTCACCCTGAAGTTCGCGCAGCGACGCATTGGCCTCTTTCAGGCACTGTTGTGCATACGTGGCGCAATGGCCGCATTCGCTGGTCACCCCCAGGAGGCGCCGCAAGTCTTTTAACGTGCGTGCGCCACCTTGCGCGGCTTCTCGAATTTGGCGGTCGGTGACCGCCATGCAAACGCAGACGTACAAAATCGTTCTCCAAAATCAGGAAGATCAATGCCTCCGCTACCGGGATGGCGTGGGCGTTTGATCAGTCGCCACCCGGCTCGATGTGCGCCTGCAGATAGTTCGGTAGCGTAATGTCCTTGATCAGACTTTGCTGCGTCTCCAGCCAGTCGATGGCTTCCTCGCAATGCTCCAGCAAGTCTTCCAGGAGATCGCGACTGACGTAGTCCTGCAGTTCTTCGCACAACGATATGCTTTCGATCAGTTGCGGACGCTGGATCTCGCGCTCGGACTTGAGATCGCACTGCAGGCATTCGAAGGCGTCTTCTCCGATCAGCAGTTTGCCGAGATTCTGCAAGTTGGGCAGGCCCTCAAGGAAAAGAATACGATCAATCAGCTTGTCGGCTTCCTTCATGACGCGAATCGACTGCTCGTACCGGTAGTCGTTGAGTTTTTCCAGGCCCCAATGGCGAAACATGCGGGCATGCAGGAAGTACTGGTTGATCGACGTCAGTTCGTTTTTAAGGACCTTGTTCAGGGTGTCGATAATTCTTTTGTCACTTTTCATCGTCGTGCCTCTTTATGCCGGATTGCCGGAGCTGATCTGAGTCTGTTGATAGTTCTGCAGACCGACCAATCCGATTTGTCGAATCTGCTTTTCCAGGTAGTAGGCGTGGTCCATCTCGGTGTCTTCGAGCTGTATGGCCAGCATATCGCGCGTCACGTAATCCTGGGCCTTTTCGCAGGCAGCCATCGCTTTCTTCAACTCGCCGACAACCTTGTATTCGACTGCAAGATCGGCCTCAAGCATTCCCGGTACCGTTTTGCCAACCTTCAGTGCCTCACGCTTGGCCAGATTGGGGGTACCCTCAAGGAAGAGTATGCGCTGGATCAGCGCACGGGCGTGCTGCAGCTCGTGATTTGATTCATGCAGTGCTTTTTCCGAAAGGCGGACGAAGCCCATGTCCGCGTACATCTCACCATGGATCAGATACTGGTCGATGGCGGTCAATTCACCGGCCAGCAGGTTGTTCAGAATGTCGATGATCTTTTTGTCGCTTTTCATAGGACTCTCCGGAAGTCGGTGTTGAGAAGTGGCTGGCTGGATTGTGAATACTAAGGCTGAATCGCTAAGCGAAGGGTTTGCCGAAACCAATGTTCAA
>NZ_FLQY01000110.1 GCF_900089945.1 Candidatus Propionivibrio aalborgensis
CTTCATCAAAGGCCTCGCGGCTGGAAAACTGCCGGTGATCGACAACCCGCGTCGAAATACCATGCGCGGCCGCCGTTTCCAGCCCTTTTGCGTCCGGGCGGTTGGAAATTACCGCCGCGACGGTCACCGGCAGCGCACCCGTAGCGGCCGAGCCAAGCAAGGATTCCATGTTGCTGCCCCGGCCGGAGATTAGAATGACGATGGATTTCATCTGATTTACAGCCCGCCGACAGGAAGAAATACCGACGTCGCAATACTTTGTGTTATTCGAGTAATCATCCTGCCGTTCTTGTCAGCAACCACCTTGGAAAGGAAATCCAGCAGGCCGATAACGCGACCGAACTCACGCTCGAAACTCAGATTCGGGTTATCCGGATCCAGTTCGTTGGAAAGCAAAAGAAGTTCGCCGGAGGCGTTTCGGGTCGAAGACATCTTCCAGATGGCGATCTCGATGTTGCGTGCGCAATTGTAAAGTTTCTGCTCGTTCAAACTATCGAGCATATAAAAATCATCCTTGTGCTCGAATGCCGCGTAGACCATTCCCAGCAGCCCGGCCATTACCGCCAGCACGCGGTCACCCTGATAGTTCGCGCTGAAAGCATAGAGCGCCGCCGCCCCCTCTCGCCGCCCCTCCAGTTCGGGGAAATTGAGGCTACCGGCGAACAGTCGATCAAGTGCCGCCGCTGCATTGGGCTGACCGGATTTCTTCCATTCCTTCGGGTTGCGCTTGTAGAGTTTCACGGCAATATGGCGCATTCCGGCCATCACTTCGGTTCGGTCTGTGTCGACCACCCGGTCGATATCGGACTTGGCCAGATAGCGCGGGTCAAAACGGTTTTCTTTCCGCCCGTCGGCATCAAAACGCGTCGCACACGACGTGACCAGAATAGCCATTGGGACAACAAGCAATGTGACGAGGCGTTTGACCATCCCCAATAATAACGCACCCGCCGCATGCCGGACTTGAGATCGCAAAACCCATCGACGGAAGAACTATTTCAGGCCGGGCCTGACTTCAGCGCAAGAGCTATCTGGAACCGAACTTCATGCGACTGTCTTTACCAAACCGCTTGCTGAGAAGGTTGGCGCTCACCAATCACATTCGTCTCGCGAGCCAGCATCGCATCCTTTTCGGCTTTGACGATCGGGTGGTAGCACTCTGCAGGCTGGGCGCCCAGATGGCCGACACACGCATTGCAATCGACGCAGCGAGGACCGGGCTTGTTATCGCGCATGTGGCGGTAGAGGTAGGGGTCGGCAATGAACGCGCGCCCAGCCGAAACGGCGTCACACTTGCCTTGGCGGATTGCCGCTTCCATCGCCTCGCGCGTGCGGAAACCACCGACGCAGATGACAGGAATGGTGAGTTGCCGCTTGAACTGCGGCGTGAAATCAAGGTTGTAACCTTGACGGCCTTTCCAGAGCAGGTTGGAGGCCAGCGTGACCAGTGGGCGAAACACTCGCAGCAGAGTGCGGCGAAGCGGTGGGAGGTAACTCATGCTGCCCTGCAGCATATTGCGCAAGCACAGATCAAAGGTGCCGCACACCATCGGAAAGCCCGACTCGTAGTGCCCGACAGATATCTCGACTGCGTCAATGCCCTCGCGCTGGAGGATCACGGCGGCTTCGACCAGTTCGCCGGTCTTCAGGCCGTTGCGTAGCGGCAACGAGTCCGAACCATTCATCTTGACGATCACCGGAAAGTCCGTGCCGAGGCGCGCACGGATTGCCCGAATGATCTCGCGAATGAAGCGCGTGCGATTCTCGATCGTGCCGCCATAATCGTCGGTTCGCCGATTGGTATAGGGCGTGAGGAACTGGCTCAGCAGATAGCCGTTCGCCGCATGCAGTTGCACTCCGTCAAAGCCAGCGCGCTGACAACGCACGGCGGCATCGGCGAACTGCCCGACCAAGCGCTGGATCTGTGGCACCGTCAGAGCTTTCGGTCTGGTGCCGGTCAGCAGATCCTTCACGTTGGAGGGAGAAAACGCTTCGGGCGACTGGGCAAATGGCGGAATCACCTGCCGCCCGCAATGATTGAGCTGGGCAAAGAACTTCGCACCCTGTTCATGAACGGCGTCGACGACCTTGGACAGAGCCAATATCTTGTCGTCGTTGTCGGCACCCAATTGCAGCGGTGCCGATTTGCCATCTCGGCTGACGTAGATGTTGCCGGTAATGATCAGCGGTGTGCCGCCGCGCGCAATCGGCACATAGAATTCAGTCACCGCATCCGTCGCGAAGCCGTCTTCTGTACCTCTCGTTTCCGCGGTGGCTGTCTTGAACAAACGGCCAGGCAGGGAAATCTGCCCGATGTCGAGCGAGCTGAAGAGAGTGCTGTCTTGCGCTGACATGGAATGCCTCTCACGAGATCAGCCGAAAAGGGTCAGAGCAGAATCCAGATGCCATCGGAGCAATGCATCCGACCCATCATCCCCGGCCCAATTCAAGCTGCTTGCGCGCTTCCGAGTTAATCCGGCAGACCGTTCAGGTAAATCATCACCTTGAGCACTTCAGATGGCTTGCCGAGCGGACCGAACCAGTTCTGGAGGACTGGTCCGATATCGCCGCTACGGTATAAATTTGCCAGCGTGCGATCAACGGCAAGTCGCATATCTGAATCGCGACGCATCATCAAACCATAGGGCTCGTAGGAAAATTGATTGTCAGCGACAACAAAATCCTTGCCTTCCCCACGAAGCAGAGCCGTGGTGATCAATACGGTACGATCCGCAGCATAGGCTGTTGCTGTCTTGTCCTGCAGCGAAGCCATCGCCGTGTCGTGGTCCTTGGCCTTGATCAGCTTTACGCCGAGCTTTGTGTCCGCAACAAACGCCTCCATTGTCTTTTCGGTCGTCGTACCGCCCACCACGACGATGCGCTGCCCCTTGAGCTCTTCCATCGATTTCGGATTTTCGCCGGCACGAAACAGCAAGCCGGCGCCGTCAACGAAGGTCATCAGGCTGAAATCAAAGTCGGCGCGACGCGTCAGCGTCTGCGTTGTGTTGCCGCACTCAAGATCGATTTCACCCTTCTTCAAAGCGTCGAAGCGGCTCTGTGCGCTCACCGGAACCCACTTCACTTCCAGATTCGGGATACTTAACTGCTTGGCGATGTCAGTCGCTACCAGCAAGCACAGATCAACACTGTAGCCGCGCGGCTTCTTGTCATCACCAACAAACGAAAACGGCGGGGAGTTCTCACGGTAGCCGAGCTTAATCGTTGAAGATTGCTTGATCGTGGTCAAGGTGGGTTCATTGGCCACCGCAGGTACTGCAAAGAGGCAGGAAACTGCAAAACCAGCAGCGACGAGAGAACGGAATTTCATATTAAATCCTTCGTTAAGGGGCCAATTCGGCCCGTTGAAAAAAACAACAGAATGCCAGAAACCTATTTTACCTTCACCACCGGCGGAATCGCCCAGCTACCGTCGATGATGGAGGGCGGAGTTTCTTTGGGCCAATAGAGGCGGAGCATCAGAATAAACTTGCCCTCAGGTGCCGGGAGCCAGTTGGACTCTTTTTCCGGACCGGGGTTCTCGTGCTGAAGATAGAGGTCAACCGAGCCGTCCGCGTTGGCCTTCAGATCGTTTCGCGCGCTGAGCGTGTAGCGATTGAGCGGGTTACCGTAGAAGAAGTAGTCGGCGTTGTACATGGTCAGCGACCAGAAACCGTCAACGGGCGGCAATTTGCCCTTCGGGAAGTGCATGACGTATTTGTACTTACCACTGTAGGGCCGGCCCTTGGCATCCGCTTGCGAAGTGGGATAAACCGCATCCTGAGGACGGTTGGCGCCCAGGCCAATGGCGGTTATCAGTGCCCGCTGGAGGTAGTCGGTGCCATAAGTTCCGGTGTTGGTAGTGAACACCCAGCCATTGACGTTCTTACCGGCACGCTTGAAGTGCGCCATGATTTTTTCGAACGCAACTTTGGGCACGTCTTGCAGCTCGGCCTGCACGGCAGGATCGAGTTCGGCGAATGCGAACGGCGTACCAGCCTTGATGCCGAGTTGCTCCATTTTTACGACGATGGGCGCATCCGCTGGCGCAGCCGGATTGTCCTTCATCAATGTCGCCAGCAGATTGAAGAAGGCGGCAGTATCCAGGGCATTCACCTGCTCGCGCACCGGAGTCTTCATGTCGATGGCGGGATCTATCTTGCCAACCGGAGGCAGGTATGGTCTGCGAAACGAGCTCAGGGGCACGAGCGAGATCTTGTCCTGCAGCTTGTGGACCTTGGCGTAATCCTCCGGGGTGCCGGTGCTGTAGATACGGCCGAGGACCCAGACGATGCTGGTCGGTGACTTGTATTCCGGGATACCGACAGGGAGTTCGCCTTTCCAATTTGGGCCGGTGATGACGTACTTCTGCGGTCCGGTACCGGTGGTGCGCTTCCCTGGCACCTGAAAGACCGTGGTCCAGCCGTCGAGCATCGGGAAGAGGTAGTAGCGGTTATCGGCTTCCGGAAGACTCAGAACGTAGGGCTCTTGGCCCACATCGAGCCAGGTGGAGCTGTAGAGCGTGTCGGCATTGGGCGCGGTGACATCCTTGAAGGCCGCAGTGGGATACTCGCGCAGGATGGCTTGTTGCCCCATCGGTGCCCTTGTGCCTTCAGGCTTGGCGACATTGGTCGAAACCCGCCGCGTCATTTCCATGGTGACCAGCGGATAGCCGTAGATATAGGCATCTATGGCAATTTGCTTGGCATCCTGTGGCGCGACTGAATTGTCCGTCTGGGCGTTGACCGTAAATGGCGACAACGACAGGAACGCAGCAAACACATAAACGATCAATTTTGGTGTGATGGGTTTCATGACGATGAATATACCTTTCTATGCTGTGTTGGAGGCAGTGAGGGAAGCCATGTCTCGCGAATCACCGGAAACAACTTCAGCTCTACGGAATTCCACTCGGTGTTTGGGCCAGACCTCATTCGGACACCAACTGAACCAGACCGTCGGCTCCAGCCCGCCGTACCAGAACGGCCTGGGTTCGAGCAAGGCACCTTGGCTTGAGGTCGAGGAAGTCGCCTTTGTCTCTGCGGTGTTCGGTGAATGCCAACACCTCCTCGTTCTTGAGGAATACGACCAGGTTGATTCTGTCGTCAACGACGATGGAACTCTGACGCTGTACGTCCCACTTAAAGCCAAGGATATGTTCAGCCGCTTCGTTGGTGACGTATGGGCCCAAGACGCAGACACGCTCCCATGAAGGTGGTCCGACCTGCGCAAGGTCGATTGGCGCCGAATTACTGGCGTCGAACAATTCTGTGATCTTTGCACTGATACCTCTATCCATGCGCGAGCAAGCGACAAGTATCAGTACAGCGAAAAAGATGAATACGCGGTGTTTCATAAGGCCCAATCGGGATAAAGAGAAGCGCAGATCAGCATGATCCTGCCTTGCTGACTTTGTGATGATTCTACTCCAGGCACCTACTACGACAACCTTTACCAGGCTACGCTGCCCGGGTACGGGGAAATGCGCGGATCGCCGAATGAATGGCTAGCCATGAACAATCAAGCACCGAAAGCGCGTTGACGCGACCACCGCGTCAGGCGCGTTCCAGCCAATGCGTGACAATTGTTCGGATTAGCCCAAGTCGCCCGAAGTCGTAGGTGGGAAGCTCCTCGGGCGAAACCATTCGCACCTCTGCGATCTCATCGTTCAACTTCACATCGCCACTGGCTTCGACAGCGAAAGCAATGATGAGCTGATTGAACCTGGGGTGAGCGTAATGTCCGATGAACTTGCACTCGCTGCCCTTGAGGCCGAGTTCCTCTTCCGTTTCCCTGAGAATGGCGTTTTCGGGCGACTCGCCCTGCTCCAGGAACCCGGTGATCATGGAGAACATGCCTTGCGGCCAGGTGGCATTTCTCGCTAGAAGATACTGGCCTTCGTGCCGCACAAGGCCGGCAACCACGGGTATGGGATTGTTCCAGCTCACGAACTGGCACTCAACCGACGAACACGCCAGGCGCACGACGCCGTCAACAGGACGGTTTTCAAGGTCACTTCGGCAAAGCGGACAGTATTTCATGAGTGCTGTGCATACCTAAGATAACTCCGGAGGCGGGGATTTCATTGGCGCATCGTGACGTGAACGCTGTCAGATAACAAGATTCTCATAGGAGTCGACAACAGAAAACTTGTGAAACAGTTGCTCCCCGGTTACGGGAGCATTTGCTTAGCAATTCCGAAGCCTCATTTGCGGACCGCGACAAATGCAAATCCAAATTCGGCGATTGACCTCAATGCCCGGCATCAACGATAATTCAAGTATGCCCTTTGGATTATCCGAATTTAGTGCCGTGTCAGGAGTTCGGTTTGAAAAAACATTACAACATCGGATTCCTGCTTACGGCGGAGCACTCGTGTTTCAACGCCGCTTTCGGCCTCGCGCATATTCTCCAGGAACGCGGCCACAATACCGTGTTCTTTGTATACCGTGAAAGCGTATTCGTACAGTACGTGGATCAACATGGCTTCAAGCCTATCAAGATTGCGCCCATTGTTGAACCTCAAGCGACGAAGCACACGATCAGAAGGCGTTTTCGGTTGTGGAAGCGATTCACTGAACATGGACCGAACGTTCTGCTAAAACAGAATCGCCTTGCCGCGCTGATTGAAGAGAATTCATTGGACCTATGTTTCCTTGACGATGTTCGTGATGATATCAATCTGTCATCGATTGTATTTGCGAAAATGGGCGTGCCCACGATCTTGGTGTCCTACACTTTTGCATCAAGATTTCTGCCTGAATACCCCCCAATTTTCTCGTCGCTAATTCCATCTGACAAAGCGTGGTCAAATTTGGGGAGCAAGTTCATTTATACAATGCTTTGGGTTTGGACGATTGGCACCAGGGGACGCGCCTATTCGTATGACTGTTTCGACTATGTAGAAGACTCACTCCGGAAGCTGATCGACCAAATCCGTGATATCAGTTTCGAGCCTGAACTGCGCCAACTTGGCATGAGTTCGGCTTGGAGTGAATGGAAACGAAGACCGCAAATTCCCGAACTCGTTTTTGGACATCGTGCACTCGACTGGCCAGTTATCGCTTCGAACGCCTCGCGCTGCTACTTTGGTGCAACCGATCTGTCGCGGAAGCTTGCTGACTTCGATTGGTCGATCGTCGAATCTGGAAAACACATCGTCTATTGCAGTATCAGCACCGCCCGCGGCTTTGAAAAAAGCAGGGTTTCAGCATCGGAAGACGCTACGCCGATAGTGGACCTTTCCAAGAAGAAATTTCGAATGGCCAAACGCTATCTTGAGGTCGTTCTTGACTGTTTCTCGCGACGCGAGGACTGGCAATTAATCGTCGCATGCGGACCGTTTTTTGAGGCATTTCGGAGCAGCGCGCATGCTCCTAATACTCATATCTTTGAACGCGTCCCACAGCTTGAGGTGCTTAAGAAGGCCGATCTCGCGATTACCTGGGGGGGCGCCGGAACAGTCCGGGAATGTATCAACTTTGGTGTACCCATGCTGGTCTTCCCGGCATGGACCGATCAATTCGGGAACGCAGCCCGTATCGTGGCGCACAATATCGGGAAGCGCGGAAATATCCTGGATGTCACCGCCACCGAGCTGATTGAAATGGTTGAAAGCGTATTGGCTGACAAAACTATCCGCGCTTCCGCAAATGAAATGCGAATGCAGTGCAACAGTGAGCAAGAAATACAGGGCGTAGTCGATTTCGTAAGACGCCACACCGAATTGACGCTATGAAGAAGGGAACGCAATGGACGCCTGACGAGTCAGTCAGCTAACCTGCAATTGCCGCTCAAAGTAGTTGATGGTCCGCGCAAGACCTTCGTCCAATGCAACATGTGGCTTCCAGCCAAGGATTTTCGTTGCCAAACCAATGTCCGGTTGACGTTGCTTGGGATCATCCGAAGGTAATGGCAGGTGGATTATTTTCGATTTGCTCCCGATCAGTGCAATGATCTTCTCGGCGAGCTCCAGCATCGTAAATTCTCCAGGGTTGCCAATATTGATGGGCCCGGTAACTTCGTCAGGCGTGCCCATCATCCGCAGCATTGCCTCGACCAGGTCATCCACATAGCAGAAGCTGCGTGTTTGGTTGCCGGTTCCAAACAGCGTGATATCTTGACCTGTGAGTGCCTGCATGATGAAGTTACTGACGACCCTCCCGTCGTTTGGGTGCATGCGGGGTCCATAGGTATTGAAGATGCGAGCCACCTTGATGCGTAGCTTGTGTTGGCGGTGATAGTCGAAAAACAGCGTTTCGGCGCATCGTTTTCCTTCGTCGTAGCAACTGCGGATACCGATGGGATTCACCCTACCCCAATACTCCTCGCGTTGTGGATGCATTTCGGGATCACCGTAGACTTCCGAAGTGGACGCTTGCAGTATTTTGGCTTTGCAACGTTTTGCGAGTCCCAGCATGTTGATGGCCCCATGCACGCTTGTCTTCGTAGTTTGTACGGGATCATATTGGTAGTGGATCGGACTGGCCGGACACGCCAGATTGTAAATGTCATCGACTTCGACATAGAGCGGGAAGGTCACATCGTGCCGAATCAACTCAAAATTTTCGCGGCCGAGCAGGTGACTGATATTTCGCCTTGAGCCGGTGTAGAAGTTGTCCAGGCAAAGAACATCGTCACCTCGTTCAAGCAGACGCTCACAAAGATGGCTGCCGAGAAAACCGGCACCACCGGTAACCAACGCTCGTCGATGAGTTAAGTCCCTCACAGTGTTTCTCCATTTTCGGTCGAATAAAGAGATCTTGTACTTCCGTCGGCAAACTGCAATGTCCAAGTCCGATGTCTTGGCAGTGGCAAAG
>NZ_FLQY01000111.1 GCF_900089945.1 Candidatus Propionivibrio aalborgensis
CAGTATCTGCAGATTGACGGGCAGCCACTGATCCATCACTCACTCGCTGCCCTGTGTCATTGCGACCGGATTGAGCGCGTCTGGGTTGTACTTGCACCGGAGGATGAGTGGTGGGGGTTGTATGACTGGAGTAGCCTCGGCTCGAAATTGCAGGCCGTTTTCTGTGGCGGGGCCACTCGCGCCGAAAGCGTGTTGAATGGCCTTGCGACTGCCGCTCGAATATTGGCTGACGATGACTGGGTGCTGGTGCATGACGCCGCACGTCCTTGCCTGTCGCAGACCATGATCGCCGCTCTTTGCGACGAACTGGCCGACGATCCGATTGGAGGCATCCTGGCCGTTCCTGTTGCCGACACCTTGAAGCG
>NZ_FLQY01000112.1 GCF_900089945.1 Candidatus Propionivibrio aalborgensis
GGCTGGAAGTTGCCGTGCTCGTGGTTGCCGGTGGCGGTCTGCTGATTGCGCATCCGCTTGTAGTCGGTATCTGGCCGTGGTCGCTGGCGCCGTTCAATCTGCGTTTCCTTGGGGCGCTATACACCGCCGCTTTGCTGGCGGCCTTCCTCCAGTCCTGGTACGGAAAGTGGGCGCCGGCCCGGACAGTGACGACGATGATCTTCGTCTTTACGCTGGTGGTGACGGTCTGCTCCTTCCTGCACCGGGATCGCTTCGATCCCGCCAAGGCGGAAGCCTGGGTCTGGTTCGCTCTCTACATTGGCGTTTGCCTGAATGCCGGTGCGCATCTCTGGTGGTATCGCAGCGTTCCGGCGGCAGGCCGACCGCCGGCGTCCCGCTCGTGGGCCGCTCTGCTCGCCCAAGCCCTCGTGCTCGGCGCCTACGGGCTCGCGCTTCTGATCATCCCTGAACAGGCCGCCCGTCTCTGGCCGTGGAAGATTGACGCCTTTCATGCCCAACTCTACAGCGTCACCTTCCTGACCCCGGCGGTCGGCGCCCTGTCGCTGTTACGGTCAGCGACCCGCATCGACTGGTTTACGCTGGGCATCACGCAACTGGCCTGGGGGCTGCTGCCGATTCTTGCGCTGGTGATCGTCGATCTCCAGGTGCATCGCGTGGATTGGCTCGCGTGTCTGCTGTGGATCTGGATCGGGATGTTCGTGATGACGGCAGCGATGGGCGTCTGGATGCTGCGGATGGCAGCAAGCGAGTCTGTGTCTTCCAGGTGAAGGCCGCCGGATTAGGGTGGCTTTTGAATTCCGTTGATGTCCGATGACCTGGCAAGGGGCAATCGCCCAGCCTGCCTGCATCGCTGCATTGCAGTAGAGTCGCGCCTTTACCGAGCCGCAGATGATTCCAATTCCATTTCATCAGTGATATTGCGTTGGCTTTCGAATTCGCTCCTAGCCGTGCCAAATGCACTGTCTTTGTCGCTCATTTGTCTCCGCCTTGTCTCACTTTCGAACTGGGATTGGAATGGCATCCAGCTGACCGACTAGCGCAGCTCGAAAGCTTCCTGATGGAAGCGCAGGCGACCGTTCCAGGAATCCGGCAAGCCCTTCTTCAAGGCGTTGGCGAGTCCGCTTGGGCCGCAGAACCAGACTTCGGCTTTCTTCTGTTGTCCTTCGGCAAGTTTGAGCGAGTCAGCCGTCAAGACATCGCCGTGCCTGTCGCTATGAACGTACAGCCGAATGCCGGGCAGCGCGGCGCATAGTGCTTGCAGGCGGGCAACGAACGGATCGCCTTCGCGATTGCGCGTGCAGTAGTGGAGGTCGGCATCGCGTGCTTCGGCAGGATGCGTTTGCAGCGATTCCAGCCAGGACAGGAAGGGCGTTACGCCAACTCCGCCGGCCACCCAAATTTGACGGCTGCCGGGGTTGTTGCGGTCGAGCTGGAAGCAGCCGTAAGGCCCTTCGATCTTGACCTTCTGGCCGGCGCGAACTCGTTGCGCAAGATCTTGCGTGTAGTTGCCCAGCGCCTTGATGTAGAAGGTGATTACCCGGTCGCCCCGGTCGGCGCTGGCGATGGTGAAGGGGTGCGCGCCTTCGATCCAGTCGAAGGTGACGAAGGCGAACTGCCCGGCACGATGGCTCTTCCATTGTTCATCGAGGCGGCAGGTGAGTTCGGTCACATCGCCTTCGTTCTTGACCGAGACTACGGAGCCATTGACCTGGCGGCGACGCCCGATCAATCCGGCCAGCACGATAACGCTGGCAACCACGCCGACCGCAAGCACAACGGCCAACAGCGCGCCAACCGGTTGCGACCAGTAGGCGGGCGGTGCCAGCATCATCGCGTGAAAGGCCAGCATCAGGTACAGCGCCGGCATGATCCGGTGCAGGTGACGCCAGATGTGGTAAGGGAAACGGCGCCACAAGGTGATGACCAGCATCGCCAGGACGATGTACAGCGCCGGTTCGCCGAGGTCGGCGGCAAACTCGCGCAACACTTCGAGCAATCCGGTGTATCTGATTTTCGGCAAGCGGCCTTGCGCGCCGATAAGCGTTTTGATCAATCCGCCCGACTGCTTGATCAGCCAGTGGCTGGCGCCAAAACCGATGGCCAGGATGCCCGACCACTTGTGCAGTCGATAAATGCGGTCCAGTCCGCCGAGCGGCTTTTCCAGCCAGTCCGGGCGGGTGGCCAGAAGCATGGAAAGCGACATCAGGAAAATCGAGAACAGCCCTGTGAGATAGAGTCCTTGCTGACGAAGGATCCATGGCAGAGCGCTGTGCTCCGGAAAATTCGTTACTGTCAGTGCCAGTCCCCAGGCGGCAGCAACGACCGCCAGCAGGGAAATAAGGATGGTCTTCATTGTGTGTTCTTATTCAGGTTTGTTATTCGTCATAGTAACCGCGCTCGGCGTCGACATGACAGGCCAGGCAATTGGACTTGGTGCGCACGTCCTTGCGCTTCCATGTCCGGGTTGAAATCCCGTTGTGCTCACGCACCCACTTCGGCAGCTCGGTAATGCGCAATGGAGGATTCTCCAAGGACACGCCACGCATCAGTTTTCCGCCATAGCGCTGGCCGCCGGTATCCGCGGCATTTTCGACGAGGTAGCCCGTGATCCGTTCGGCGGTGGCTGGAGCAACACTGGCATCGGTGCCGAAGTGCTTGTCGAGTTCGCCCATCATGCGCTTCCAGGAACTGGCCGGGAGCATTGACGGTGCATAGGCGAGGTGGCAACTGCCGCATTCCTCGCGCACGACCGGGTCGGTCACCGGCGGGAAGTAATGCTCGCCTCCAGCCAGCGCCCGTTGCAGGAAAATCCCCGAGCAGACCATGCCAAGAAGACCAAGAACGATGGGGCGATAGGGAATATTCATGGTGGTTTCCTTTCGTCTATTGACTGATCATGTAGCTTAGCCAGTCGCCCTTTTCGAGCGCTGTGCATTCGCGGCCGAGAACGTCATTGCAGTTGCGCTTGAACCATTTTTCAACCTTCGCCGGGTCGGAGTAACGGGTGGGCGTGACCGAGATGGCGACTGCATCGATTGGCTTGCCAGTTGTCGTTCGCCCGGCACGGCGCGGGTCGTTGCCGTGGCAGGACGTACAGCTTGGCGTATCCGGCTTGCCGCTATGAAACGTCGCGAAATGAAGCTTCTCGCCACGTGACGCAGAAAAGCCCGAAAATCCCGGCGATGCCGCTTTGGCTGCGGCGGCATACTGGCTCAACAGTTCTTCGCGTGGCGAGGCAAGACCGGCGACAGGCAGCATCAAGGCAATCAGTGCGACGGTGACAAATGCTGGGTTCAAGAGGTACTCCTTTCATGGTGTTGTACGTACTTTGCCGTGCCGTGCCTGAACACAGGCTGAATTGTCTGTTCATCAGCAGTTCAGCTTCGCCGGGTTACAAGGGGGCAGTTGATCGACAATTCAGGAGGCGCGATGGGAGCGACAGGCAAATGCAGAAAGGTACTGGCGGCGCTGGCGGCCGGACTGCTCCTTGCCCCGATTCTGCCCGGCCACGCCGACGATTGGCGCGACGGTCGGCGCGACCATGATCGCGCACGCCGGGCGCTTGAAGCCGGCGAGATTCTGCCGTTGGATACGGTGCTTGAAAGGGTTGCCAGGGATACACCGGGCCGCGTCATGGAGGTCGAGCTGGAACGCGAGCACGGGCGCTGGGTGTATGAAATCCGGTTGTTGCGTTCGGGTGGCGTTTTGATCAAGCTGTTGGTTGATGCCCGTGATGGAACGGTCATCAAGCAGCGGGATTATGGTCCGCGTGCAAATCACTGATCGGGAGATACGGACGAATGCGCATTCTGGTTGTTGAGGATGAGCCCAGCATTGCGGCACAGCTCAGCGAGGCACTGACTGCTGCCGGGTATGCGGTCGATGTGGCGGACAATGGAGTCGATGCGCATTGGCAGGCGGTCGACGAGGGCCAGCCTTTTGATGCAGTTGTTCTCGATCTGGGCCTGCCGCAGATGGATGGGCTCACCGTTCTGAAGAAATGGCGGGCCGCCGGGCGAAGCATGCCGGTACTGATTCTCACCGCGCGCGACAACTGGCACGAGAAAGTGGCCGGGATTGACGCCGGCGCCGATGATTACCTGACCAAACCATTTCATATGGAAGAACTGCTGGCTCGACTGCGTGCGCTGATTCGTCGGGCAGGCGGCCACGCCAGCGCCGAACTGGTGTGCGGCGATATCGTGCTCGACACCCGGCACAGTCGCGTCACCGTGGGTGGGCTAGCGCTGACGCTGACCAGCCACGAATACCGCGTTCTGGACTATCTGATGCATCACCCGGGACAGCTGGTTTCGCGCAGCGATCTGATCGAACACATTTATGCCCAGGACTTTGATCGCGATTCCAATACGGTCGAAGTCTTCATCGCTCGATTGCGCAAGAAACTGCCCGCAGACGCGATCGAAACGGTGCGTGGTCTCGGCTATCGTCTCGTCGTGCCATGAAGGGTGCGAGTACGGGCGAAGGTGTGAAATACAACACAATGGCGTTGCGTGGCTCGCTGCGCCTGCGCCTGTTGCTCGGTACACTGGTCTGGATCGCCGTGTCGATCATCGTCGCCGGCTGGATGCTGGGTGGCCTGTTCAGGCAACACGTGGCGCGGCAGTTTCACACCGAACTCAATACGCATCTCGATCAGCTCGCGGCACATCTTGCGGTCGATCAGGCAGGGCAGTTGTCCCTGCCTGCCACGCCAAGCGATCCGCGCTTCAGCAAACCGCATTCGGGCATGTACTGGCAGGTCGATCGAATCGGTGTCATGCCGGGCGGTGCCGCGGGCATTCTGCGTTCACGGTCGCTCTGGGACGAGGTGCTCAAGGTGCCGTCCGACACTCTGGCCGATGGCGAGATTCATCAGCATCGCGTTCCCGGCCCCGGAAAGAAAATGCTGGGCATGGTCGAGCGCGTGATTACCCTTGCCGACGCGCCGGATCAATCCGCCAAAACGTTCCGCTTGATCGTTGCCGCCGATGAACACCAGATGGCCGAGCCGATAGAGCACTTCGACCAAATGCTCTGGCTGGCGCTGGGTCTGCTGGGCGGCGGACTGGCGCTCTCCGCAGTGATTCAGGTGTTGATCGCGCTGTTGCCGCTCAGGCGAATGCAGGGCGCCCTGGCGGCGGTGCGCAGTGGGCAAACAAACCGGTTGGAAGGCCAATTCCCGCAGGAGGTCCGGCCCCTGGTCGAAGACTTCAACAGCGTACTGACGCAGAACGCCGAAGTGGTTGAGCGGGCGCGAACGCAGGCTGGAAATCTGGCGCATGCTCTGAAGACGCCGTTGAGCGTTATCGCCAATGCAACCAGTTCCCGTGCCGACGACACGGCGCAACTGGTTTCGGAGCAGGTCGCAGTGGCGAGAAAACAGATTGACTATCATCTGAGCCGGTCAAGACTGGCCGCTTCGGTACGCGTTCCCGGCGCACGGACGTCGGTTGTGCCCGTGCTCGACGGTTTGGTGCGGGTGATGCGGCGAATCCATGCGGAGCGCAACCTCGAACTGATCGTACGCCCACACAACGAGCTCCCGGACTTCCGCGGAGAAGAACAGGATCTACAGGAGATGCTGGGCAACCTGCTCGATAACGCCTGCAAGTGGGCGGCGAAGCGCGTTGACGTGTCGCTGGCAGTCGCGGCTGACGAACTCCTGATCATGATCGACGACGACGGTCGCGGCATCGCGGAAGCGGAACAGCAGCGAGTCCTGAACCGTGGCGAGCGGGCGGATGAACGCGTGCCCGGATCCGGTCTCGGTCTGGCGATCAGCGTCGATCTGGCACACCTTTACGGCGGGCGGGTCGCGCTGGCGGTTTCACCGCTGGGCGGATTGCGAGTGGTGCTGGCGCTGCCGAAGGCTGCCTAGCATCACGAAGACGTAGACGACGAAAACCCTGCTCGTAAAGACGGTCACCAGCCGCTCAGGGGCAAACGACCTCAATCCGGCGATTCAGTGAACGACCACTCCTCTTGCCGGTCTGATCGCGATCGGCACGTTGCAGACGGTGTATTTCGCCACCGATCCCGCCGCCGTTGCCGCCCGACCGGCGAAGTTTGCCGCACGTTATCGCCTGACCTGCGCGGGGCCATGATTTCCTGATGGCTCAAGCGATGGCATGCACCTTGCAGCAGTCTGTTTCCCCTGACTAGCAAGGAGTGAGAAATGAAGATCGAACAATCCGCCGTGTCGATGAATGCCGACCATCGGCTCACCAGCGAATACGAGGCCAGGCTCGAATCCAGAATCAGCTTCCGCACTCTTTTCGATGGCGTGGCGCAGACCGGAGAATCGCCGGCGAGTGGCGAAACGGATCGCCAGACTCGTCTCCTAATGATGATCGAGGCCCTTCTTGCCCGACTACTGGCATTGATTTCCGGCAAGCATAATTCATTGATGAGCGACGTGTGCGCGCTGCTCGGAACGGAGATACCGAAAGGCGGCGCCGGACGTCCGCTACGGGCGCTCGAGATGGAATGGAATAACGAATTCACCCAAATCTTTCGCGAACACGAGCGTTCCGATTTTTCATCGACAGGCAAAATCCGTACGGCCGATGGCCGTTCGCTCGACTTCAAGCTCGAACTGGCCATGTGTCGCAACTTCGAGTGCGAGCGAAAGGCTGTCGATAGCGGCAAGGCGGTAGTACTGCGCGACCCCCTGGTGATCAACTTCGACGGCAAGGCCACCGAGCTGTCGGGGAAGCGCTTCGCGTTCGACCTCGACGCGGATGGCAAGAGCGAATCGATTGACACTCTGGGCAGTTGCAGCGGCTACCTGGCCATCGATCGCAACGGCGATGGCCGCATCAATGACGGCAGTGAACTGTTCGGCACCCGCTCCGGAAACGGCTTTGCCGACCTTGCGGCCTTCGACGGCGACGGCAACCACTGGCTCGACGAGGCCGACGCCGCGTTCGCCACTCTGCGCATCTGGCAGCCTGATGGCGTCAGGCAGGATATGCTGAGTACCTTGCGTGACAAGGGTGTCGGCGCGCTCTATCTGGGTTCGGCCGAGACGCCCTTCTCGCTCACCGACAGCGACAACCGGCCGCTTGCGCAGATCCGCGCGAGCGGCATCTACCTGTGCGAAGACGGCAGCGTCGGTACGCTGCAACAGGTTGATCTGGCTGTTTAGCGGCACTTGGCTCCGGAAGAGGGGTGGGTGATCAGCGATTACCATAAAGTGGGTTGTGATTCAGACGCCATGGGGGATTTTGAGTTGAAACGAGACATTGACCGGAGCACGGCGGTCGATGATACTCAATTCGAACAGAAATTGACCGGGGTCCGGTGTTTGAGAATACTCAGGGCCGGGCCCTGAAATTACCACTATGGTGACGCGGCCGTGAGATTACTGACCCTGGGAATATCGCCATGAAGCCTCTCGTTCCGCTGTTCCTCGTTCTGCTCTTGGGTCTGGTGACGCCTGGTCAGGCGCGCGACGCCGGGCCAAATCCCTGGGAGGTGCTTGGCGACGTGCTGCGCAAGGGCAAGCCGGCACCGGTGGACGCTGCGCGCCCGGCCGCGCCGGTCTCGAAGGTCGAGGCGTCCGAGTTGTGGGATGCCTTTCTGACGAATGTGGTCAAGCGCTCTGCGGGCGAGTCGGGTGATGCGAGCCGGCGCCAGGAGTTCCTGTTCGTCTTGCTCAGCGGCCGATACGACGGCTTGTCGATGCTGGCCAGCGAGGCCCCCGTTTCCGACCCGCTGCGGGAGCTTTTTGTGCTGAGCTGGGATCGACTCGCACCGGCCCTTCGGAATCTAGCCGGCGACCTTGACGCGAAAGCGGCGAATCCCTTTCGGGCACTCGCGGAAGCCGGTGATGCCTTGAAGAAGGCGCAAGGTTTCGGCGATTCTCTGGGCATCCACATTACACCGGAAACTTTGCGCCAACTGGCCCGCTTGGTCCTGCCCGCGAAGGCCGGCGACCCGCTCGCCTACGATCTCGCTCTCGACCCCGAGCTGCGCCGCGTCTTCGGCTTCGGCGCCCCGCTACCGCCTGCCGAGCCAAGCCTGCTGCTCAGCGTCAGTCTGCCCTCGCTACCGAGCAACCCCTTGAGCTGGCTGATGCCGACGGCCTTCGCGGCGCCACTCGCAGCTCCGCTGCCGTTCGACCCTGAGACGGCTGCTCTGGCCAAGCGTCTGAACAACTGGCTGCCGACGCCAAGCGAGTTGCCTGACTATTTGCTCGAGATGCGCACACTGCTACAGCGCACGGCCGATACTACGCTCAAGCAGCGCGAGAGTGCGGGGCGCGCGCTTGCCGAGCCGTTCCACGCGCTCTATCGCCATCTGGTGCTCGCCACGGCCTGGCAGGAGAGTTGCTGGCGTCAGTTCGTGCGCCGGAAGGGAAAGGTGCAGCCGATCCAGTCGGGAGTGGGAGCGGTCGGGCTGATGCAGGTATACCCGGTCGTCTGGCGCGGCTTTTACGATGTCACCGGGCTGCAGACCGACGTCGGCTATAACGGTCGCGCAGGCGCCGAAATCCTGCATCACTACTTGCGCGACTACGCGATCGGAAAGCGCGAGCACACCGCTGTCGGCGATGCCGATAATCTCGCCCGTGGTACCTACGCGGTCTATAACGGTGGGCCAGGTCATCTGACGCGCATCAGCAAGCCGAAGCTGCGAGCCGACCTGCGCGAGATCGACAACTCGTTCTTCGAGAAGTATCAGGCGGTGAAGGCCGGCAACGAGTTGGATGTCGGGAAATGCTTCACTGGCTTGGACTTGCCGCGATGAAACGGCGTAGGTGCGCTACGGTAGACCACGAGGATAGCAGTTGTACCGAGCCCAGAACGCCGTGGGCAATTGCGGCGTAGATCATCTCGATTGTTTCGGGCGCGGCTTTTTCAGCGCCGCGGGCTCTAGTCGGTTGGCGAACTGGCGGCGCAGGCGCGATACCTCTCGGCGGAGTCCAGGATATGTCCGACCCACCAGAAAATCAGAAATTTCTGGAGTTCGAGTTTGTCGAAGTTATCCGTCGTGACGATCTCGGCCACCAGATATTCGAATTCGTCGCACTCGTTCCTGTGCTCTTCGAGCGTGGGGCAGGCGCAATCGACGAGCAAGTCTTCCTCGCTCGAGAAGTGCTCGCGCGCTCGAGCCGTAAGCTCGTTGAAGAGCGTGTGGAATTTCAGGTCGCTCTCCGGGTCGGTGCCAACGACGTGGTCGGCAAGGGCATTGCATTGCGCCAGAATCGCTTGGTGCTGATCGTCGAGAATTTCATTCCCCACGCTGTAGCGTGGATTCCATTGCACTTGATTCGGCACGGCCAATCTCCCGTTCGTCAAAATCCAAGCGACTCGACCACGGCGACGAGGTCGGCGAAGCTGACGGCTTCGAGCTTTGTTGCCAGAGCCACCTTGTCCAGCCCATCGCATTCGAATCTGGTCAGACCGACCTCGAATGGTAGCTCGCTGATCTCCAGCGGCGACATGAAACCAATTTGGCAGATATGGGCAAGGCACAGACGTTCGGGTTCGGTGAGTTCCAATCCGTGATGCTTAAGAATTTCCATGTATCGTTCGGCTGTGCGGTTGAGCTTGCCGCTGATTTCCATGGTGTTCTTTTGCCCCTCCGCGAGAATCGCGAGCGGAGGCCCGAAGAAGACGTTGGTCTTTCCGACAACTCTGGTTTTTGCCGACTTCGTAAGGGCAGGGGCAACCCAGGTGGGGTCGCCCCTGACCGGTTTTTCGGATGAGTCCGACATCAGCGCTACATCAGTGCGGAATCGGATGCAGCTTCTCGTGCCCGGCGTCCTTCATGCCCCTCGACAGCTGGGGCGGCGGCTCCGGCTGCAGCTTGACGAAGCCGCGATTGCGCGCGCCATCCTGCACGTTGTGCGGGTTGTGGCACTCGGTGCAGGTGAACCAGCGCTTCTTGCCGGTGCTGGTGAACTCGCCGATGCGCTTGCCGTGGATGCCATCGCGCCAGTCGCGCAGCTTGTCGCCGTGGCACTTGCCACACAAGAGCTGCGGCTGGTCGAAGCTGATCGGATCGCCGAAGTGGTCGACCAGCTTGTTGCGCTGCGTAGTGTGGTGGCAGTCCATGCACCAGATGCGGCCGCGCCCGTGCTCGAAGTTCGCGAGGTCGGGCACCATTGCGGCCATGGTCGGAATCGGCGCCGGCCTCTTGTCCTTCGGCACGGTGCTATCAAAGGGGTCGCCGTACCAGAGCGCGGCGCCGGTGGTCGGCGAGCACTTGACGTTGGGCCAGCCGGGCTTGACGTCCTTCTGGGTGATCTCGGAGGCGCCCTTGCGGCTTTCGAAGCAGACCAGCGGCTCTTTCGCAGCTTCCTCCTTGGCGGGTTCCGCCTGCGCCGCGGCCTCTTTTGCAGCTGCCGGTTTTTCCGCAGCAAAGACGGCGTAGAGGGTGCTGCCGCACAGCGCGACAACCACAGAATAAATAGCAAGTTTTTTCATGATCGTTGCCTCACTTCGCTGCAACGGCCTGGGTGCCGCCGTATTTTATTTCGCCCAGAAGGATGCCGATGGCGCCCTTCAACAGGATGGTCAGGATGAAGAAACCGAAGGCCCAGATGCCGAGGGTCAGTAGCCACTCGACGAAGCTTGGGTGGTACTCGGTGACTTCGCCGATCGGCGAGGGGATGTAGCCGGGGACGATCAAGCCCATGCCCTTCTCGATCCAGATGCCGGCAAAGGCCATCGTGCAGGGAATCTGCAGCTTGTTGAAGTCATTGCGGAACGACGGCATGAAGAGCATCACGAACGCGACGATCATCAGGACCACCGAACTCCAGAACCATGGCACCAGCCCGGTCAGGCCGTGCAGGCCGAACATCAGGTAGTAAAGGCCGTTGGCGTGCTCGGTGCGGGCATAGAGCTCGACGACGACTTCGGACATGGTCAGGAAGATGGCGATACCCAGGCAGAACTGGACGATCGTGGTGAGCAGCTTGATCGCGCTGTCGTCGACCCAGAATCTGGTGTTGTTGCGGATGATCAGGAAGATCAGGATGATCAGACAGGGGCCGGCGGCGAAAGCGGTGGCGATGAAGCGGATCGGCATCATGCTATGGAACCACATCGGGCGCGCCGGGTTGTTGGCCATCAGGAAGGCCGTCACGGTGTGAATCGACAGAGCCCAGGCGATGGCGACATAGACCAGGGGGATGAACCATTTGCTGTTGACCGGCTTGCCGGTGTACTTGCACCACAGGTAGTAAAAGCCGCAGATGGCGTTGAGAACGAGATAGCCGTTGAGTACCAGCACGTCCCAGCCCAGCATCGACGAAAAGCTGTAGATGCCCAGTGGTGGAATCATGTGCCAAAGGCGGTCGGGGCGGCCCATGTGGGCGAAGACGAACACCATCACCATGATCACCGCCGAGATAGCCAGCATCTCGCCCAGAACGGCCACCTTGTGCATGCCTTCGTGATGATAAACGTAGGCCGGGAAGACGATGGTCACCGCCCCGGCGGCCACACCCACCAGGAACACCAGGTTGGCCAAGTACAGGCCGTCGCTGATCTGGCTGGTCATGCCGGTGACGATCAGGCCGTCGGTGTTCTGCAGGTAGAACACGTACATCATGGCGAGCATGAGCATCCCGAGGCAGCCCATCCAGGCATAGAACTTCGTACCTCCCTTGAGGACGTATCGTGTGTAATCTGCAGCGAAACTGGTCAGTTGTTGCACGGCTCGCTCCTCAGTCGTAGAAGTAGAAGAATTTCGGGAAGGTATTGAGCTCGGCCTTCAGGCGGAATACGTTCTTCCTGGCCAGGATCAGGCTCACTTCGCTTTCCGGGTCGAGCAGGTTGCCGAACTTGCGGGCGCCGACCGGGCAGACCTCGACGCACGCCGGGTAGCGGTCGTGGCGGGTGCGCTGCAGGCACCAGTGGCACTTCTCGACGACGCCGCGCATGCGCGGCCGGTTGCCCATGTAGTGCGTCACCGGGTTCATCGCTTGCTTCGGCAGGACGGGCGTGGTGAGGTTGAATCGGCGCGCCCAGTAGGGGCAGGCATTCATGCACATCTTGCAGCCGATGCACCAGTTGTAGTCGATGACGACCACGCCATCCCCTTCGCGGAAGGTTGTGCGTACCGGGCAGACCTTGACGCAGGGCGGCTTTTCGCATTGCATGCAGGCGATCGGCATGTATGTAGCGTCTTTTTCCGGGACCGCTTCAGGCTCGTAGTAGTATTGCCCTTCGAGTACCTGGCCGGCGGGGGAGTAGGCGTTGCCGCCGACCTGGATGCCCAGGCCCTCGGGATAGCCGTGGTTCATCTTGTCCTGCGAGAACTCGCCGCGCTCCATGCGCAGCACCTGGATCCACTCGATCTTCTCGCCCGGCCGCGTGCCGCGCGACTGGTTGTTCTCTTCGACGCAGGCATGCACGCAACGGCGGCAGCCGATGCACTTGCGGATGTTCAGCGCGTAGCCCATGAGTACGCCCGGCTGCGCCTCGGTGCCATCGACGGTGACCTTCTTGTCGTACTCAGCGGAATACCGCTTTTCAAGCCGGGCGCGCGCTTCGGCTTTCTCCTCGGGCGTCATCAGACGATAGTTCTTCTGGAAGTGCTCGGCCCATTCGATGGCGGCCTCGACATCGTCGGACTGGACCATCAGTGCCGCAGCACCCATCAGCGACGACATGCTGAGGGCTCCGCCCGCTTTCAGAAAGCTGCGGCGAGTGGTCGTTATGCCAGGTGCGGAAGGATCGGCTGACGCAAGTTGCGCCTGGCATTGGGAAGGCTTTTCCTGGACGGGCTCGGCTGAGGGGCGCTCTTTAGTGGTCACAATTGGCTCCGGTAAAGGGTAGTGATTTCATGCAGGCAGGTCACGCGGACCGGAATCCAGGTTGGGCTGCTGCCACTCGGGAGTCACGGTGTGATCGAAAATGAATACCTCAATCAAGCAGTAGGCGGTGCTTGCCCTGGAAGCGATTTGGAGAGGTATACCAGCGACGCGCATTTCTGTATTTGATAGTGATCAATACTGCTGAAGCAAGTCGGGTTATATTTGTGAGCTTCGGCGAGAATTGAGCCGTGTGCGATTGAAAGAGCATACATCGCTGAGCGAGCTGGAGCAAGCGCCCAGCGTTGCGCCCAGCGTTGCGAGCGACCCCGGCCTGATCAGCTTCGCTGACCATTCCTTGGCAGCCGCGCTACACGGAGACCGCCAATTTGTACGGCAACGCACCCGGAAATAATGCGGTTCTCAGGCATGCTCTTGTCGTCCCGACTGGCGACCCCTGGTTGGTTCGAACCCAGCCCCTTTTGAACCCACCTTCTGACCTCTTGACGCGTGGCACAACTCCGTCCGGGACGGGTTGTGCTGGCTGATTCACCGTTGGCCAGCTTGCGCGTGGCGCCTGCCTTGCCGAAGGTGGAGTAGCGTGATGCGGCGCTCCGTCTTCGGGAGTTGCTTGCCTAGCAGTAATAGACCCCAACGGCGCAACGTCGCACGGTACGACGGGCCACGCCGGCATAGCTCACCGGCGTAAGAGGCCTGCCGACGATGGCTTCGGCGCTTGGGATGACGCCGTGAATCCCGGGCACCGAGAGCTGTTCGCCCAGTTCAGATCCGAGAATGATGATTGCGGTGGCAATCGCGAGAATTGCCACTGGTTTCAGCTTGGTCATTTTCTTTCTCCTTTGGTGAAGTGCTCGGGCAAGTCACCCGTACCTTTAAGATCCTCAAGCTTGACCATGCTGGCTTTGCTCGTATTCTTGAATTCGAAGCTGCTTGCGGCAACGGCCTTCCCGGTCTTCCAATCCCTGATCTGGATGCTGTAACTCGGCCCATTGGGCATGCTCTTGGAAGTGATGACATACCGGCAAGGGTAGGGCTTGTCGCCATGAGCGATCCAGATCTGCCAATCGACCTCTTTGCTTCGGAAGGCCAGTGAATCGCACTCGACGCCACCGATCACGCCACTGCCAAGATCCTTTATATCAACGACGTCCCGCATCAACTCATCGTATGAATTGGTCAGGAGAAGATCAGCAGCGGGAAGGGGGCGGCCGTATTTGTCCCTAAGCAAATCAACCAGTTGCCCAATAGACCCAGGCGCTTCAATCTGCGTGTACTTGTTCAGATTCTTGCCCAGGATGGTCAACGTTTTTCCGTCGAATGTCATGTCAACATCCGCAAATCCTCCTGAGCGAGTAGCGTGAAGCTTATCGGGCCGTTTGAGTGCGACCATGCCCGAACTCGCTATCCCGAGAATCTGGTCCTCGGCGGTAACGACCTCAAGGGTAGCGTCGTAGTTGAACGAGAGGGTTTGTTGTGCGGCCAGATAGTCCGACATGGCCTTGAGCAGTCGCTTGGCATCTGCTTCATCAGCGCTCGCGCCTGTTGATAACCCCAGGCCAAGCGCCACGGAAAGTGCAAGCACGGAAAGGCTGCGCGCGGAAAACTGTAATACATTGCGTACGGATAGGTTCATTCGGGATACCTTTATGAGCTGAGATACTGTGTTGGAAGCCTTACGGCTGATTCAGTTTAGCGCACATCTGGCCGGTCGGCACTGGTTTGACTGAACTTTATTCCGAGGCCGCATGTGCCCGCCAGCAAGTCTGTATCAGCTGGTCATCGCCTTGCATTCATTGGCCAAGGGGCGACCACTACTGGTGTCCATCAAGACACTTTTCCAGGGCAGGTCGATCCACAGCAAACCATTCTTCCGGTCCTCGAAGCGAGGGAGGCCGGAGGTGGAGTCGTAGCGCTGCAAAGTGTAGTGACTTCTCTGCCAATCGATTTCGATCAGGTTGGCATTGCGCGCATCGCGCTGAACTTCAACCTTTTGCCCGAGCTCGCAACGATAGATACCGCTGGCGAGCTTGAAATTCAACTGCTGCTGGCGGCCTTTGACGACTTCGTAGCGGGTAGAAGATGTCGCCGGCTGCGACCCAAACAACGAGCAGGCAGTCAGCGTGCCTGACAGGGTGGTCAGAGCGAGTATGTTGATCAGGTGATTAAGCGTCACGCGCAGTGCTTCCGGGTAGGGGCAGGCAAAATAGCATGACTTGCGACGGCCGGGCCGGATAGTTCGCAATCGTGATGGAGGTGGCGACAAGCGGCCCGATTGGAAGATGTCCGGTCCGTGTTGGCGTCGCTCATGCGTTTGATTTGCCTTTCTATGAGCCAACCATGCGCTTGTAGAGCGCCGATATTTCGCCGACGATCCCCCGGCGGAAGAGCAGGACGCAGATCACGAAGATGGTGCCCATGATGACGGTGACCAGCGAGCCGACCTTGTCGGCAAGTTCGTTCTGCAGACTCACGATCACCGTAGCCCCGACTACTGGGCCCAGCACCGTGCCCATGCCGCCGAGGATGGTCATCAGGACCACTTCTCCCGAGCTGTGCCAGTGGGCGTCGGTAAGCGTCGCGAACTTGAACACCAGCATCTTGGTCGCACCGGCCAGACCGGCCAGCCCGGCGGAAAGGACGAAGGCGAGCAGCTTGTATTTCGCTACATCGTAGCCGAGGGATATCGCCCGCGGTTCGTTCTCGCGGATCGCCTTCAGGATCTGGCCGAAAGGCGAATGGATAGTGCGATAGATCAGGCAGAAACCGAAGACGAAAATCGCCAGCACAAAATAGTAAAGATTCAGGTCGTTGGCCAAACTGATCAGCCCGAGGAGCTTGCCCCTGGGAACGCCCTGGAGGCCGTCCTCTCCGCCGGTAAAGGGCGCCTGCAGAAAGAAGAAATACACCATCTGCGCCAGCGCCAGCGTGACCATGGCGAAATAGATTCCGGTACGACGGATCGCCAGGCTGCCGACCACCCAGCCGAGCAGGGCAGATGCGGCAGCGCCAGCGAGAATTCCCAGTTCGGGTGGGAAACCCCACCCCTTGATCGCGTAACCGGCAACATAGGCGGCGGTTCCGAAGAAGGCGGCATGACCAAATGAGAGCAGCCCGGTATAGCCGAGCAGCAGGTTGAAGGCGCAGGCAAACAGCGCAAAACAGAGCACCTTCATGACCAGGACCGGGTAGACAAAGAATGGCAAGACGATGCCCAGTACAAGCAGGGCGAGGTAAGCGATTACCGTTCGGTTCATTTCTCTTTTCCGAACAATCCGGCCGGTCGTACCATCAGCACGATCGCCATGATGACGAAGACCACCGTGTTGGACGCCGCCGGGTAGAGCAGATTGGTTATCCCTTCGATCACACCAAGGCCGAGGCCGGTAATGATCGAGCCCAGGATAGAGCCCATGCCGCCGATGACCACCACGGCGAAGACCGTGATGATCAGATGCGAGCCCATCAGCGGGCTGACCTGAATCACCGGCGCTGCCAGCACGCCGGCGAACCCGGCCAGCGCTGCGCCAAAGCCATAGGTCAGCATTACCATTATCGGCACGTTGATGCCGAAGGCCTGGGTCAGCTGGGGATTTTCGGTGGCGGCGCGCAGATAGGCGCCCAGGCGGGTTTTCTCGATGCCGTACCACGTGGCGAAGCAGACCATCAGCGAAGCGAAAATGACCCAGCCACGATAGTAGGGCAGAAACATGAAGCCCAGGTTGAAGCCGCCCGCGAGTTGAGCGGGGATCTGGTACGGTTGTCCCGAGACGCCATAAGCATTGACGAACAAGCCCTCAATGACCAGTGCCAGGCCAAAGGTCAGCAGCAGGCCATAGAGATGATCGAGTTTGTAGAGCCAGCGCAGCATGCCGCGTTCGATCAGAACGCCGAACACGCCGATGGCCAGAGGAGCCAGGATCAGCGCAGGCCAGTAGCCGATTCCCATGTATTCGAGACCCATCCAGGCCAGGAATGCGCCCATCATGTAGAGGGCGCCGTGGGCAAAGTTGATGATGTTGAGCATGCCGAAGATAACCGCCAAACCGAGGCTGAGTACGGCGTAGAACGAACCGTTCACCAGGCCCAGCATCAGCTGGCCCATCAGCGCCTGGATCGGTATGTCGAAGAGTGCAGTCATGGCGTTTCATCACGGCGACACGGCGAAGTACGCCGTGTCGCCAAGACTGTTATTTTTTCACAAGCGGGCATTGTGATGCCGACAGCGGCTGGAACGCATCTTCGCCGGAAACCACAGCCTTGATGTCGTAATAATCCCAGGGGTACTTCGACTCGGACGGCTTCTTCACCTGCATCAGATACATATCGTGGATCATGCGGCCATTCTCACGGATCTTGCCGTTCTTGGCGAAGAAGTCATTGATCGGAGTTGACTTCATCTTCGCCATGACCGCTGCCGCTTCATCCGTCCCGGCTGCCATGACCGCCTTCAGATAGGTGGTGACCGCCGAGTAGTCTCCCGCCTGCACCATGGTCGGATTGCGCTTGGTCTTGTCGAAAAAGCGTTTGCTGAACTTGCGCGTTTCGTCATCCTTGTCCCAGTAGAAGCCCGAAGTCAGCAGCATGCCCTGGGTGGTTTGCAGACCAAGGGCATGAATGTCGGTGATGAACATCAGGAGTCCGGCGAGTTGCTGATTCTTGGTGATACCGAATTCGCTGGCTGCCTTGATCGAATTGATGGTATCGCCGCCGGCATTGGCCAGACCGATGATCTTGGCCTTCGATGCCTGTGCTTGCAGCAGGTAGGACGAGAAGTCCGAGGCATTGAGAGGGTGCCGTACCGAGCCCAGAACCTTGCCGCCGTTGGCCTTGACAACGTCAGAGGTGTCCTTCTCCAGCGAGTGCCCGAAGGCATAGTCGGCGGTTAGGAAGAACCAGGTGTCGCCGCCATTCTTGACGATCGCCTTGCCGGCGACGTTTGCCAGCGCATAAGTGTCATAGGCGTAATGCACCGTATTTGGCGTGCAATCCTGATCGGTCAGCCGCGTCGAACCGGAGCCGACGAATATCGCGATTCGCTTCTTTTCTTGCGTCACTTTGCCAACGGCCAGCGACACGCCGGAATTGAGCAAGTCGGTCACCATGTCCACGCCCTCGGTGTCGTACCATTCGCGCACCTTGTTCGAGCCGACGTCGGCCTTGTTCTGGTGGTCGGCATAAACCATCTCGATGGCGAACTTCGGTTTGTACTGCGCCTTGAAGTCGTCGATCGCCATCTGCACCGCAGAAACCGCGCCTTGACCTCCAAGGTCGGAGTAGACGCCGGACATGTCGGTAAGCACGCCGATCTTGACCATGTTGCCCGAGATATTCATGGCGGCGGGCTTCACCTCTGCCGAGGCGAAGTTGGCGGCCGGAATCAGTAGCGCTGCAAGCGCGACGTTAAGCAGTTTGTATTTCATGGTTTTGTCTCCTGTGGTTGTTGTGCGCCGGATAATGCAATCCGACAGTTGAAACGCCTTAGACTCCAAGATACTCCTGCAACAATTCCTGCTTGGTTTCAATCTCGTTTTGAGCAATTTCGGCAGCGATCTGTCCATGCTCGACAATGTACATGCGATCCGCCAACGGCGCCGCAAAATGGAAATTCTGTTCGACCAGAACAATCGTGAACCCCTTGCTTTTCAAGTCGCCGATCACCTGTCCAAGCTGTTGCACGATCACTGGTGCAAGTCCTTCCGAAATCTCGTCGAGTAGCAACAGTTGCGCACCGCTGCGCAGGATGCGCGCCATGGCCAGCATCTGTTGTTCCCCGCCGGACAGGCGTGTGCCCTGGCTATGACGGCGCTCGGCAAGATTCGGAAACATTGCGTAGATTTCGTCCAGACGCATGCCTCCGCTGCCAACCTTGGGCGGAAGCAGGAGATTCTCTTCGCAACTCAGACTGGCGTAAATGCCGCGTTCCTCCGGGCAGTAACCTACGCCTAGCTGTGCGATGCGGTGCGTTGCCATGCTGACGGTTTCGCGTCCATTGAGCATGATCGACCCCGTTCTTTTGCCGGTGAGGCCGAGGATGGCGCGCAGCGTGGTGGTACGGCCGGCACCATTCCTGCCGAGCAGCGATACGCACTCGCCGCGGTTCACCCGCAAATCCATGCCATGCAAGATATGCGATTCACCATAGAAGGCATGCAGGTCGCTGATGCGCAAATATTCAACGGCCGACGTCACGCCTGACTCCCGGAAGCCTCATTCTCGGCCGTCCCCATGTAGGCCTCGATAACCTGCGGATTTTTGGCGACTTCGGCATAGGGCCCTTCGGCCAGTACGGAGCCGCGCGCAAGAACCGTGATCGTGTCCGAGATGCCGGCAACGACCTTCATGTTGTGTTCGACCATGAGGATGGTGCGATCCGCCGAGACCTTTTTGATCAGTTGCATTACGCGGTCCACATCCTCGTGGCCCATTCCCTGGGTCGGTTCGTCGAGCAGGATAAGTTCGGGTTCCAGAGCCAGTGTCGTGGCAATTTCCAAAGCGCGCTTCTGGCCATAGGGCAACTCGACGGCAACCATCCGGTTCTGAGCATCCAGGCCCACTTCGGCCAGCAATTCGATGGCGCGCGTGTCGAGGCGTGACAGGGTTTTGTCCGAGCGCCAGAAATAGAATGAACCGCCGAGCTTCCGCTGCAAGGCGATGCGTACGTTCTCAAGCACGGTCAGATGCGGAAATACCGCCGAAATCTGGAAGGAACGGACGATCCCGCGCCGCGCGATCTTTGCCGGCGGGTCGCCCGTGATGTCGATGTTGTTGAATCGGATGGCGCCGCGGGTGGGCTGGAGAAACTTGGTGAGCAGGTTGAAGCAGGTGGTCTTGCCTGCGCCATTCGGGCCGATCATCGCGTGAATATGCCCGCGCCTGACTTTCAGACTGACGTTATCGACAGCGACAAATCCCTTGAATTCCTTGACCAGATTATCCGTTTCAAGAATGTAGTCGTTCATAGCCCTGGATTTTGCCCTTCGTCTTGGACGTCGCCACGCGTGTCGCATGAGCATCCCTCGAACGGGATGCATCGGCGGATTATCAGACAGGCAATTGCTTTAGGCAAGCAAGAATATTACTCATTCCAACGCGCGTGATGGAAGGTGTTTCAATCGACCAGCCTCTGTTGCGCAACAGAAGAAGCAGGCCTTCCGGCAGGCAACTTCATGCTGGTCGGAGCCGGTCGCACCAGAAACGTCAGAATGCTGTTCGTATAATATCCGCCAGTATTCTGAGTTCTTCCATGCGCGAGGTGGAGCGCCGCGCGACGAGGGCGATGGTGCGCTTGGGGCTGGGCTCGCTCATCGGGCGTGCGACCAGACCGGGGCTTTTCGCCAGTCCGCTCCTTATCGCCATTTCCGGCACTAGCGCGATACCAAGCCTGGATTCGACCATTTGCACCAGGGTCAGCAGGCTGGTCGCTTCCATGTCCGTTGACGATTGATGGCTTGATTCTCCGCAGGCATACAGTGCGTGATCGCGCAGGCAATGCCCCTCTTCGAGGAGCAACAGGTGATCGGTCAGTGATGGCGACACACGGATCGTTTTCGGCTGAACTTCCGGATCGTCTTTCCGCCCGACGAGCCACAGGGCGTCGTCGAAGAGCGTCTCTACGAGCAGGTTTGCCGTGTCATACGGCAGGGCGATCAGGGCAAAATCGAGTTGGCCGTCTTCCAGACGCAGCAGCAGATTGGCCGTCACATCCTCGCGCAGTGCCAGTTGCAACTCAGGATAGCGTTCGCGCAACAAGGGCAGGGAAAGCGGTAACACGAAGGGGGCGATTGTCGGGATGACGCCGAGGCGCAGTCGCCCTGTCATCGGCTCCAACGCCCCGGCCGCCAGGTCGGCCAGATCGTGCGTTGCGGCGAGTATGACGCGTGCCCGGCGAGCGATTTCCAGCCCGATGCGGGTCATCAGAACAACCTGCCTGTCGCGCTCGACCAGTTGCGTTCCGAGAATATTTTCCAGCTCCTTGAGTCCGGCACTCAGGGTTGGCTGGCTTACAAAACAGGCTTCTGCCGCGCGTGTGAAATTGAGCTGCTCGGAGAGGGCGACCAGGTATTGGAGTTGCTTGAGCGATGGCAATGGCATCATGGTGTGCTCGGCGCGTTATTGAGATATTCGATAAACAGTCAAAATATTATTCATTTAGGAATTATAGCCACATTGTCTACAGTGAGTTTGAACACGTCGTCTCGACGACCTGCCCATTTGAGCTATCACCGTTTTCAACCTCGAAAGGAGTCTCGATATGAGCAACAAACTTACCACTGCCGCAGGTTGCCCGGTAGTTGACAACCAGAACAGCATGACTGCGGGACCGCGCGGGCCGGTCCTGTTGCAGGATGTCTGGCTGCTCGAAAAACTGGCGCACTTCGACCGCGAGGTCATTCCCGAGCGGCGCATGCATGCCAAGGGTTCTGGTGCCTATGGCACGTTCACCGTGACGAACGATATTACGAAATTCACCCGGGCGAAGGTATTCTCTCGGGTCGGCAAGAAAACCGATCTTTTCGCCCGTTTCACTACGGTGGCCGGAGAACGAGGCGCCGCCGACGCCGAGCGCGATATCCGCGGTTTTGCCGTCAAGTTCTACAGCGAAGAAGGCAACTGGGACATGGTTGGCAACAACACGCCGGTATTCTTTCTGCGCGACCCGCTCAAGTTTCCGGACCTCAACCACGCGGTCAAACGCGACCCTCGCACCAACATGCGCAGTGCGAAGAACAACTGGGATTTCTGGACATCGCTACCCGAGGCATTGCATCAGGTGACCATCGTCATGAGCGACCGTGGCCTGCCGGCGACCTATCGTCACATGCACGGCTTTGCCTCGCACACCTTCAGCCTGATCAATGCGCGAAATGAGCGTTTCTGGGTCAAGTTCCACTTCAAGTCGCAGCAGGGCATCAAGAACCTGACCGACGCCGAGGCCGAAGCGATTATCGGCCAGGATCGCGAGAGTCATCAGCGCGATCTCTTCGAGAGCATCGAAAATGGCGACTATCCAAAGTGGACGATGTACGTACAGATCATGCCGGAGGCGGATGCCGCAAGGGTACCGTACAACCCCTTCGACCTGACCAAGGTGTGGCCGCACAAGGATTACCCGTTGATCGAAGTGGGTGTGATGGAGCTTGACCGCAACCCGGAAAACTTCTTCGCCGAAGTCGAGCAATCAGCTTTCAATCCGGCCGCTGTGGTGCCGGGGATCGGCTTCTCGCCGGACAAGATGCTGCAGGCGCGTCTCTTCTCCTACGGCGATGCGCAGCGTTACCGGTTGGGCGTCAATCACCATCAGATTCCCGTGAACGCCCCGCGTTGCCCTGTCCATAGCTATCACCGCGACGGCAGTATGCGGGTGGATGGCAACCACGGCGGTACGCTTGGTTACGAACCCAACGACCAGGGCGAATGGGCCGAGCAGCCGGACTTCTCCGAGCCGCCGCTGAGCATCGACGGCGCGGCCGATCACTGGAACCACCGCGAAGACACCGACTACTTCTCGCAACCAGGCAATCTCTTCCGCCTGATGAGCCCGGCACAGCAACAGGTTTTGTTCGAGAATACGGCACGCTCGGTGGGTGGGGCGCCAAAGGAAATTCAGTTGCGCCACATCCGCAATTGCCTGAAAGCCGACCCGGCCTATGGACAAGGCGTTGCCAATGCCTTGGGCGTTCCGGTGAACGAGCTTGGCGCTTAGCCGAGAATCTCCCTAAGCGCATCAACCAGCAATTGGCACTGCGTATCGGTTCCAACCGTGATGCGCAGGTGCTGATCGATGCGCGGCAATTTAAAGTGACGGACGATGACCTTGCGCTGGCGAAGTTCGGTGGCCAGTTGTGCGGCATCGTGCTGCGGATGCCGCGTGAAGATGAAGTTGGCCGCCGAAGGCAGAACGTCGAAGCCCAGTCTTTCAAGGGCGTCGGTCAGTGAGGCACGACTTTGCATGACGGCTTGTCGCGTTTGCTCAAGGTGTGGTTTGTCGCCCAGTGCGGCGGTGGCGCCGACAATGGCCAGGCGGTCGAGCGGGTAGGAATTGAAGCTGTTCTTGACGCGTTCCAGGGCGTCGATCAGGGCAGCATTTCCAACGGCATAACCGACGCGAAGTCCGGCCAGCGAATGCGATTTGGAAAGCGTCCGGATCACCAGCAGATTCGGGTAACGATTGATCAGCGCGATGGCCGTGGGAACGACCTGTTCGCTGAAGTCGATGTAGGCTTCGTCGACGACCACGACTGACGTCGGATGAGCAGCCACCAGACGTTCTATCTCGGCCAGCCGCAGCAGGTGGCCGGTCGGTGCGTTGGGGTTGGCGATGACGATGCCACCGTTGCCTTGCCGGAAGTCGTCGACGCAAATTTCAAAGCGTTCGTTGAGCGGAACGGTGATGTGATCCACGCCGTATAACCCGCAATACACCGGATAAAAGCTGTACGAAATGTCGGGCAGAAGGATCGGCGCATCGTGTTTCAGGAGCGCCATGAACGCGTGCGCCAACACCTCGTCGGAGCCGTTGCCGACAAAAACCTGAGCCGGCGTGAGCGCTTGATCTGCGAAGTGATTGACGATTGCTCCCCTGAGCCGGTCGGCGTTGGGGTCGGGGTAGAGTCGCAGGCTGGCTCCGTCGCTTCCCAATTCCTCCCGCATCGCATCGACCGCGCGGGCCGACGGCGGATAGGGGTTTTCATTGGTGTTCAGTTTGACCAGATCGGGCATTTTGGGCTGCTCGCCCGGAACGTAGGGCGACAGGTTGTGAACGAGGGTGCTCCAGAACGGATTCATCAAAGGCTCGCAAGGTCGAATGCAGCGGAAGCGGTAAATGGTATCATGCGCAAGCACTGGCTTTATCTGGCCGGAGCGAGCCTCAACGGTTCAAACCGATGGTCGGATTAATCGATTTTTGCCACTTTGCGACGGAAATTACATGCGGCAAGCCGAAATCAGCAGAAACACCCTGGAAACGCAGATCACGGTTCGATTGAACCTTGATGGCAGCGGACAAAGCCGTCTGGCGACCGGTGTCCCCTTCCTCGATCACATGCTCGACCAGATTGCACGTCACGGGATGCTGGATCTTGAGGTCGAGGCGCAGGGCGATCTGCACATTGACGCACATCACACCGTTGAAGACATCGGCATCACGATCGGTCAGGCCCTCGTCAAGGCGTGGGGTGACAAGAACGGCTTGCGACGTTATGGGCACGCCTATGTGCCTCTTGACGAAGCGTTGTCGCGCGTCGTGATCGACCTTTCCGGACGACCGGGACTGGTATTCAACGTCGACTTCAAACGTGCGATGGTCGGCGCTTTTGATGTGGATCTGACCCACGAGTTCTTCCAGGGGCTGGTCAATCACGCCCTGATGACCATCCATGTCGACAACTTGCGCGGCGAGAATGCGCACCACCAGGCCGAGACGGTTTTCAAGGCCTTCGGCCGCGCCTTGCGCATGGCGGTGGAAGCCGATCCGCGGGCGGCGGGCAGCATCCCTTCAACCAAGGGAAGCCTTTGATGGCATCAACTGCGGGCAGTATTGCAGTGATCGACTACGGCATGGGAAATCTGCGCTCGGTGTGGCAGGCACTGGTCCATGTGGCCGATGGCCGTGACGTGGTCGTTACCGCCGACCCGGCGGTAGTCGCTGCGGCCGAGCGGGTGGTTTTCCCTGGTCAGGGCGCCATGCCTGATTGCATGCGCGAGCTCGATGCGCGCGGTTTGCGGCAGGTCGTGCTGGAGACGGCAAGGACCAAGCCCTTTCTTGGAATTTGCATTGGCCTGCAAATGCTCTTTGAACACAGCGACGAGGGCGATGTGTCCGGTCTGGGTGTATTTGCCGGGAATGTTCGCCGTTTCGCAGCGGAACGGATGGTTAACGCATCAGGCGAAAAGCTGAAGGTGCCGCACATGGGATGGAATGAAGTGCGGCAAATCAGACAACACCCGCTTTGGAGTGGAATTCCCGACGGCGCGCGCTTTTATTTCGTGCACAGCTATTGCGTGACTCCTGGCGATGCCGATTGCATCGCCGGCATGACGGACTACGGTACCCCCTTTACCAGTGTGGTGGCACGAGATAATATCTTCGCCATCCAATGCCATCCGGAGAAGAGTGCCAAAGCGGGGCTCGCCCTGTTATCCAATTTCCTTCAATGGAAGCCCTGAACGGGTACGCCGGCACCATTCTCGTTGACTCTTTAATTTCACTACCTTTCACTTTTCAAAATGCTGATCATTCCTGCGATTGACCTGAAGGACGGGGAGTGTGTCCGTCTCAAACAAGGGCTCATGGACGATGCCACCGTTTTCAACACGTCTCCTGGCGAACAAGCAGCACTCTGGCTTGAACAGGGTGCGCGCCGCCTGCATGTCGTCGATCTGAACGGCGCTTTTGCAGGCAAACCAAAAAATGAAAGCGCGATCAAGGAAATCGTCAAGGCGCTCGGCGATGAAATCCCGATTCAACTCGGCGGTGGAATCCGCGATCTCGATACCATCGAACGTTGCCTGGATGATGGCGTCAGCTACGTCATTATCGGGACAGCCGCGGTCAAGAATCCGGGTTTTCTGCATAATGCCTGCAGCGCTTTTCCGGGGCAAATCATCGTCGGGCTCGACGCCAGGGATGGCAAGGTGGCGGTCGATGGTTGGTCGAAGTTGACCGGGCACGATGTCATCGATCTGGCCAAGAAATGCGAAGACTATGGCGTCGAAGGCATCATTTACACCGATATCGGTCGTGACGGAATGCTCTCCGGAATCAACATCGAGGCAACGGTCAAACTGGCGCAAGCGCTGATGATTCCGGTGATCGCCAGCGGCGGCTTGTCGAGCATGGAAGACATCAGGCAGCTCTGCGCGGTCGAGCATGAAGGCATTTTCGCAACCATCGCCGGTCGAGCCATTTACGATGGCTCGCTTGATTTCGCAGAGGCGCAGGAAGAGGCCGACCGCGCGACGCAGATCTGACGCTTCACAACCAACGTTTCACCTTTCCTACGAAAGCAGGGGAATCCGCTTTGGGCCTCGCTAAACGAATTATTCCCTGTCTTGACGTAACCGCGGGTCGGGTTGTCAAAGGTACCAATTTCATCGATCTGCGCGATGCCGGCGATCCCGTCGAGGTAGCCCGTCGCTATGACGATCAAGGTGCCGATGAAGTCACTTTTCTCGACATCACGGCATCGTCCGACCAGCGCGACATCATTCTGCACATTGTCGAGGCTTGCGCAGCGCAGGTATTCATTCCGCTGACTGTTGGCGGTGGCGTGCGCACCGTGGCTGATGTGCGTCGTCTGCTCAATGCAGGCGCCGACAAGGTCAGCATGAACACCGCAGCAGTCGAAAATCCCGACCTCGTTGCCGAGGCGTCGGACAAGGTGGGCAACCAGTGCATTGTCGTCGCCATCGACGCCAAGCAAGTGGCGCCGGGCCGGTGGGAAGTATTTACCCACGGTGGGCGGAAAAGAACCGGCCTCGATGCTGTCGAGTGGGCCTGCCGTGTGCAACAGCTCGGTGCCGGCGAAATCCTGCTGACCAGCATGGATCGCGACGGAACGAAGAATGGTTTCGACTTGCCGCTGACCCGCGCCGTTTCCGATGCCATCGATATCCCGTTGATCGCCAGCGGGGGTGTCGGCAATCTTCAGCATCTCGCCGATGGAGTGACACAAGGCCATGCCGATGCGGTGCTGGCGGCCAGCATTTTCCACTTCGGCGAATACTCCGTTCTGCAGGCCAAAGAGTTCATGCGCGAGCGCGGTATCGAGGTGCGCCTGTGAGCGATCTGGACACCAGTCTGAACTGGCTCGACGCGCTCAAGTGGGACGAGAGCGGGTTGATTACGACCATCGCGCAGGACGCAACGAGTGGCCGGGTGGTGATGTGCGCCTGGATGAACCGGGATGCGTTGCGGGAAACGGTTGCCAGCGGCAACGCAGTGTACTGGTCAAGGTCGCGCGGGCGGCTCTGGCGCAAGGGCGAGGAATCCGGGCATTTTCAGAAGGTATTGTCCATCCGCGCCGACTGCGACGGCGATGTATTGTTGCTTTCTATCGAGCAGGTCGGCGGGATCGCCTGCCACACCGGCCGGGAAAGCTGCTTCTTTCTGGAGTTGCAAGGCGAACGATGGGTTCCGGCCGATCCGGTATTGAAAAATCCCAAGGAAATCTATTCGCGCGGCGTGTAGCGTTCAGCGTGGTTTTTCTATATCTCGCCCGCGCGGTCGCTTCGAAGCGCGTGTGAATCCGTGAACAATGCGGCAGAAGGTCCGGCGACCTATGGGCGGGGCCAGCACTGAATCGGTGCAAACTTGCACCGATTCAGGTGTTTCACGTTAGAATTTCCGGCTACAAGCGCCTGAAAACCGCCAACCGCTGCGCCGGAAGCTTTTTTCGGGAAAGGTACCGTTTGCCAACTGAGCTGAATGCCCTCGTTCTCGGCAACCTCGCACCCCGTACCACGGGTTCTGTGCGGTTGCTGCTTCGGTGCGCACTTTCCGCTTGCCTGTTCGGGTGGCTGGTCTGCGTACAAGCGGCTTCTCCTTCTGTCGCGCTGCACTACGGTGCCGACGCGCCGCTGGAAGAGCTCAAAGCCTTCGATATCGTCGTCGTCGAACCGGATCACGGATTTGACCCGAAGCGCTATAGAAAGCCCTACAGCGAACTATATGCCTACATCGCCATTGGCGAAGTGCAGCCCTCGCGCGACTATGCAGCGGCGATCCCGGCCAAACGCCTCCTGACCACCAATACGGACTGGGGGTCCAAGGTCATCGACCTGAGCTGGCCGGAGCTGCCGGTTTTCGTCGCCGACGCGATCGTCAGCCCGCTCTGGGAAAAGGGCTATCGGGGCTTTTTCCTCGACACGCTTGATTCCTACCGCCTGGTCAGCGGCATCGACGAAGCGGCGCAACAGAAAGGGTTGATTGCCGTTATCGAAACACTGCATCGGCGTTTTCCGGGCATTCGCCTGATTCTCAACCGTGGTTTCGAGATCGTGCCGGCCGTTCGCGACAAGATAAGCATGGTCGCCGCCGAGTCCTTGTTTCGTGGCTGGAACGCGGCCGCGCGCCGTTACGTGGAGGTACCGGCCAGTGATCGCGAGTGGCTACTCGGCCAGTTACGTCGGGTGCGTGACGAGTTCGGCGTACCGGTGCTGGCCATCGACTATCTGCCACCACAGGCGCGCGGCCAGATGCGCGAAACGGCCGAGCGCATACGCGCGCTCGGCATCGAGCCGTGGGTCACCGACGGGCAGATCGGCACAGTTGGCATCGGGCGCCGGGAAATCGTGCCGCGACGCATGCTGATGCTCTACGACGGCAGCCCTGGAGGCTTGCTGATCGAGCACCCGGCGCTGCGTTTTGCCGCCATGCCGATCCAGCACATGGGTTACACGATCGATTTCCGGGACTTGAACAAGCCGCTGCCCGCCGGCTCGCTAGCGGCGCGCTACGCCGGCATCGTGATCTGGGCCAATGCTCCGGTTGCGCGTGGCCGCCAAGTAGCAGACTGGCTGCAACAGCAGATCGATCAGGGCATGAAAGTCGCCATATTCAGTAGCTTTCCCTTTGCCGCAGAAGGCAGGCTGGCTAGCCGCCTTGGTTTGAGATCGGTGGCGGTATCGGGAACTCCCGGCCGTCTGACGGTCGCCAGCCAGGACGCGATGATGGGTTTTGAGGCGCCCCTCCAACCCGACCGTCGCAATCTGACGACGTTGCAGTTGGCCGACGAACAAGGTCGATCACTGTTGAAATTGGCCGACGCTCGGGGGCAGACTTTCGACGCCGCCGCGCTAACCCGCTGGGGTGGGTACGTCCTCGACCCCTACGCCGTGGTCGGGTTGCCGGGCACCGAACAGTCGCGCTGGATCGTCGACCCCTTTGCCTTTATGCAGCAGGCGCTGGCGCTGCCCGATCTGCCGCTGCCCGATACGACGACCGAGAACGGCCGTCGCCTGATGTTCATTCACATCGACGGGGACGGCTACCCATCTCGTGCCGAGTTGCCAGGCACACCATTGGCCGGCGAAGCCCTGCTGACGCAAGTACTGCAGCGCTACCGGTTGCCGACGACGATGTCGGTGATCGAAGGTGAGGTTGCGCCGGACGGACTGTACCCGGCCCTCTCCGCCGAGATGGAGGCGATTGCCCGGCGCACCTTCGCGTTGCCCTACATCGAGATCGCCAGTCACAGTTTTTCGCACCCGTTCGACTGGAGTCGCGCCGAGCTGGCCGCGCCCAAGAAGAAGGACGACGAGAGCTACCATCTGGAGATCCCCGGCTACCAAATGAATCTGGAACGGGAAATCGTCGGTTCCGTCGACTACATTCGCAAGAATCTGGTGCCGCCCGGGAAACCCGTACGGATCATGCTGTGGAGCGGCGACGCAGCACCGCAGGCGCAGGCGCTGCGTATAGCCGAAAATGCCGGCCTGCTGAACATGAACGGCGGCAATACCGTCATCACCCGTTCGTTCCCCAGCCTGACCGCCGTTTCCCCTCTCGGTTATGCAATCGACGGCATCTTCCAGACCTTCGCACCGGTGATGAACGAGAACGTTTACACCAACCTTTGGCGAGGCCCGTTCTATGGCTTCGAGCGGGTCATCGAGACGTTCCAGATGACCGATTTCCCGCGACGGCTGAAGCCGATCGACATCTACTATCACACTTACTCGGCGAGCAAGCAGGCGTCGCTGAAAGCGCTGCACAAGGTCTACGACTGGTCGCTGGCACAGTCGCCCAACCTGATCCATGCCTCCGACTTCATCCGCAAGGCACTCGATTTCGAGACGATCGTACTGGCACGGGAAGACGGCGGCTGGCGCGTCCGCGGCAACGGTGAGTTGCGAACGCTGCGCGCGCCGCCAACAATGGGCTACCCGGACCGCCCGGCCTCCAAGGGTGTCGCCGGGTATGTCGCCGGCAACGAGGGCAACTATATTCATCTGGCCGGTGGCGACACGTTTCTGCGCTTTGCTGCAACCCGGACCGGCGCCGTCCATCTTACCGACGCCAACGCCCGAGTGTCCGACTGGCAGTCGCTCGGGGCCGGGCTGCGCTTCTCCCTCAAGGGATATCAAGCCATCGAGTTTTCTCTGGCCAACGCCAGCCGCTGCAGTGTACTTGCCAATGGGCGAGCGCTGACGCCACGGAAGAGCTCCGGCGGCGTTCAATCCTTCGGTATCAGCGATGCTGCTGCAACGATCGAAACTCGCTGCCGCGACCGTTGAGCGCCCGCGGCTGGCGCCGCCGTGGTCGATCGCGTTGCTGGGCACGCTGGTGCTTGCCGTGCTGGTCGCCATCTATCCGCACAAGGCACTGGTCAACCGCATTATCGAAGCACCGCAGAATGATCTCACCGATTCGTATCTTGTCAATCTGCTGCGAACCGATTCCGGGAACCCGCAACTCGGCCTCACGCTGGCCCGCCATCAACTGGGCAGCGGCCTCTATGACAAGCTGGATATCACATTGGACAGGTTGCTCCAGTCACCCGACGAGGAAACCCGCCTGGAAGCGACGTGGCTGAGCTGGCGCGCCGCGGAGCAGCGCTTTCACCGCATGGACGCCGGGACACTGCAACAGGCCGACAGAATGGCGCAGCTGCGCACCAGGCTGCGTACACTGGCCGCCCTTGACTGGCCCGAGCACAGGACCATCGAGATTGCCCGCCTGGCATTGCAGTTCGGCGATACCCAGCTTGGCATCGAACTGCTGCAGCGGATCGCTGCCAGCGGTCAGGGGCGTTCTGCCGACTGGTACGCGGAGGCAGCACGCGCCGCCCTGGCTGGTGGCGAATACCTTGCGGCGGGCAAGTTCTTCCTGATCGCGGTGCGGCGTACGAGTCTGTCCGTCGAACAACGAAACTTTTTCATTGATGGCATGCTCGCGCTCCAGTCCGGCAATCAGGTGAAGGAGGCGCTGGCCCTTGCGGAAGAGGAGCTGGCCGTGACGCCGTCCCTGGGTGAAAGCTCGCAGGTGCTGGAACTGCTGGTGCGCTTTGCGCGCTCGGTCAAACGCCCGGACCTGGCCGACAAGTATGCACGCAAGCTCCTTCGTCTGTCGCTACTGCGACAGTGGAAACAGCAGCAGCTTGCGCAGGTTTACGGTATCCGTTGGCAACCCGTCAGCGAAAAGGGTGGCCCGCAACTGCCGTTCGATGACCGCATTTACACCCTTGGCTTTGAAGCCTTCCTCGACAACCGGAAACTCGAGGATGCCTGGCAGGTGGCTGCCGCTGCGGTGCGCCAGGCGCCCAACAATCTGGCCTGGCGCGAACGGCTGGCACGTGTTTCGGAATGGACCGGGCGTCCGGCGCTCGCGCTCACCCACTGGCTGTATCTGGCGCGCGCCAACGGCAGCGACGAAGCGTGGCAGGCAATACTGCGGCTCTCCCCCGGGCTGTTTGACGACAATGCCTTGCTGATAGCGCTTGAACACCAGTTGCGCCAGCAACCCGCCAATCCGGCACTGGCAGTGGAACTGGTCGCGACCTTCGAACGCCTGGGCGACCCCAGGGGGGCGATGCGCGTTCTCGAGCAGTTATACCGCCAGCGAAAACAGCCGGAACTGCTGGCCGTCATGGCTGAACTGGCCGGACGGATGGGGGAAGACAAGACGGCGCTGGAGCTTTGGCAAAGCTTCATGACCGCGGACTCCTTGACAGCGGCGCAGGCGGTCCACGTCGCGACGCTCTACCTGATACGCGGCGAGCAGGCCAGCGCACTGGCGGTACTTGAAAGCGCCGACGATGCCGACGAGAGTGACACTGCCGGCACCGCCTACTGGCGACTGCGCGGTGACATCGCTGCGCGGCTCGGTGACGACAAGAAGGCCACCGCCGCCTATCGTCATGTGCTTGCCGGGCAGGAGGCGGTTGCCGGCGATCACGAGAATCTGGCCAGACTGCTGCTTGACGAGTACCCGCTCGAAGCTGCCCGCGTCAGCAGTGACGGCTGGCTGCGCTTCCGTAGCTCGAACCTGCTGTTGCAGGCGCTCAGTCTTTATGCCACGGCGGGGCGCTGGCAGGACATGGGCAAGCTGATGAGCACGCTGTCGGCAGAAGAATCCGCCCAGCTTCGCCAACAGGCCAGCTTCCTCCGCCTTTCGGCCCAGTACCGGATGGCTATCGGTCAGCGTAGCCTCGCGCTGGCCGACCTGGATGCGGCATTTGCGCTCTCCGCGGACAACGCCGACGTCCAGCAGGCGTTGCTTTGGCTCTTGGTCGAGAGCGGTGAAGGGAAGCGCCTGCGCAACGTGATGGCCGCGCACGAACGCGATTGGCAGCCTGACCCAGCGATGCACGATGTACTGGCGGCCGCCAATCTCGCGCTGTCGATTCCGGACGTTGCCCTGCGCCGCTATCTGACCCCCAGGCTCGCCGCGCACCGCGACGATTTTCTGTGGCTGATGAACTATGCCGATGCGCTTGAGCAGAATCAGGAGTTGGATCGTGCCTGGCGACTGCGCAAGCAACTGCTGCTCGATGAAAAGATGCGCGAACGACAGCAGGCCGCTGCCGAACAACTGCCACGAGAGATGGTCGCGCTACGGCGGGCTGCGCGCGCAAGACTGCTGATGCAAGCCAGGCCCGGTGACCCGGCCTATGCGACGCTACGCGAAATGCTCAGGCTCGATCGTGCTGCGGATGGCCAGTTGTCGCCATCGGCGCGCGATGCGGCCTTCGCCTGGCTGCTCGACGCCGAGCAGTACGACGCGGCGCGCGGCTGGCTCTGGCAGCAGTATGCGAAAACGGCGGCACGGCCACTGTGGGGGGAAATGCGCCTCGCCCTAGAATCCGGCGACCGCGCGCTGTCCGGCCAGTTGCTGGATGATTTTGCGCCGCTCATTCCGCGCAACGACCGCATCGAGGCCGCACGCCTGGCCGGCGATGTGCGGCTGGCCCAGAGCGAAGCCTTCGACGCGCAGACCGACTTGCCGGCAGACGATCCGCTGCACCTGCAACTGGGCGAGACGCTGCTGGCACACTCGCATCACGTGGGTGGCCGTGTCTGGCAGAACGATATTGGCTCGGTCGACGAACGAAACAGCGGTGTCAGCGCCCACATCGCCATCTCGCCGCGCCTGACGATGGATTTCGAAATGGGGAAAATCACGCGCCACAACCGGGATCCCGCGACCATGGGGGAAACACCGGATGAGACTTCTCGCAGTGCGCGGATGGTGTGGCTGCATGACGAAGGCAAGACGAAGCTCACCGTTGCCGAACGCAACAGCTTCGAGAAGTACCATCCGCTGCTGATCGAGCACGAGCAGAATCTGGACAGGCGGCTGACGGCATCCTTCGCGCTCGGTCACGACCAGCCGGCCAACGAGTCGACCGCGCTGCGCGTCGGCGGCATGAAGGATATGGCTTCGGTATCGCTTGCCTACCATCTGACTCGTTTCGACCGCTTCATGGTCGAACGCAGCTATGATCGTTTCTATGCCCAGACCGGTGCCGAGCTTGGCAGCGGGCATGTCTGGCAATTCGAATACGGCCATGCGTTGCGCACCGAGCCACGCAGTCTGGAGGCCAGCGTCTTCTGGTCGCAACACCGCTACAGCCAGAAATCCTACGTCAACGACCCGCAACTGGCCCCGCTGTTCCCGGCGGGTGAGTACAGCCCGTCGAGTGTCGGCACCTTCTTCGTTCCGACCAATTTCAACTTCAAGGGAATCCGCCTGTCGACGGACATGAATTTCGAAGAGGACTACACGCGTGCGTGGCGCCCGTATGCCAGTATTGCCCGCACCTGGCACAGTGACGAAGGGCCGGGTTACGACCTTGCCGCAGGTATCGCCGGCAGTGTGTTCGGCGCCGATCACCTCAATCTCGGCTGGCGACTGAGTCGCGGTGGCGCCAACACCGACGGACTGGTGCGAGAATTCGGCTTCAACTATCGCTTGCACTTCTAGACTAGAACGAACACGAACGGATTAAACGGATCAACCACAGGAGGCTCACCATGAAACGCACTGTCCAAGGCTTCGCCGTAATGGCAGCGATCCTGCTTCTCGCCGCATGCTCCACGCTCGACCGTAGCGAGGCACCCGTCCTCAGCAGCAAGGCACAATGGGTCTTGCTGCCTTTCGCCAACTTCACCGAAACACCACTGGCCGGCAGTCGGGCGGAGGCGGTTGCGGAAGGCGTGCTGCGTGCGCAGGGCGTCGCGAAGCTACGTCGCTACCCGGCTGCTTTGCAGCAGGAAGCGCTTTTCGAACCGGGCGATCGCAAGCAGTACGAGGCGGCGCTTGAATGGGCGCGCGCCGAGGGCGCGCGTTACGCGCTCACTGGCAGCGTCGAGGAGTGGCGCTACAAAGTCGGTGTCGACGGCGAGCCTGCCGTTGGCATTGCCGTGTCCATCATCGATGTGCCAACCGGGGAAACCCTGTGGAGCGGTGTCGGGGCAAAGGCCGGCTGGAGCCGGGATTCGCTTGCAGCCGTTGCACAGCAGTTGATGCGCAAGCTGATCGGCGATGGCCTTTCGGCGCGCAAGGACTGAGCGGAAAAGCAGTCTTGACCGTCAAGGATTCGCTGCTCCGTCATCTCGGCCCGTTCGGCAACCCCTGGGCCGTCGCCGGAGAAACCTTGATACTGCCGCTGCTGGCGGTAGCCATCGGCATTTGGGTAAATCCGCTCGACCCGTTGTGGATCAAGGCCAGTTTTCCGTGGGCCTGGTTTGCTCCGGTAATTCTCGCCATGCGCTACGGACCATTCGCCGGGCTGGGAGGGGCGAGTGTGCTGCTGCTGGCCTGGTTCGCCTTCAACACGTCCGGCTGGATCGTCGGCGAATTCCCGAAACTGAATTACCTGGGCGGCTTGATCCTGGTCATGGTCGCCGGCGAGTTTTCCAGTATCTGGCTGGCACGCGCCCGGCGCGCCGAGGGCATCCAGATGTACCTCGACCAGAGGCTGGAATATCTGACGCACCAGTACTACCTGCTACGCCTGTCGCACGACCGCCTGGAGCAGGATCTGATCGGCCGCCCGATGGCCATGCGTGATGCGCTGTCGACGCTGCATTCACTGATTAGGGACGAACCCGGCGCCGCCGCATCGCCCCTGCCCGGTGCCCAGGGACTGCTGCGGCTGCTGGCGCAATACTGCCAGCTGGAGATTGCGACGATCCATTCCGCAGCAGACGGGGAGATCAAGGCCGAACCGCTCGCGACAATCGGCCAGGCTCGAAACAATGGTCGGCTCGACACTGACGATCCTCTGGTTCGCGATGCCGTTGAAGCAGGCACGCTATCGCATCTGGCTGCTGCGCTGGCCGCCGGTGCTTCGCCCAGCAGCTATGCCATAGCCGTACCGATGAAAACCTTTGATGACGAGCTGATCGGCCTGCTGGCCGTCGAGCGCGTGCCTTTCTTCGCGCTGAACGAAGAAATGCTGCAGACATTGAATCTGCTTGTCAGCTACTACGTCGACGGACTCGACGCGCGGAAACTGGCGGCAGAGATCCAGAGCGAATTCCCTGCCTGCCCCGACGATTTTGCCGCAGAGCTGCAGCGGCTGTGGCGTGTCCGGCAAGGGTCGCTGACCGGCAGCAGCATCACCGTTCTCGAATTTCTGCCGCGTCCGGAGCTTGACGATCTGGCCTTCCAGATCGGCCGGCAGCGCCGCTCCCTGGACGTCACCTGGCTTATCGATCTCCCACAGCGCAAGGTGCTGGTGACGCTGATGCCTCTGGCAGGTGCGGCGGAGTCGGAAGGTTATATCGCCCGCATCGAGCAGTGGGTTCGCCAAATGAGCGGCAGTTCGCTGAGCGAGGCCGGTGTCTTCCCGCACGTTCTGCATGTCAACGAAATAGCACCGCTGCCGCTGCTCAACCAGTTGTTCGAAATCTGCAATGTTCCAGCCGAAGCTCGGTCTCTACGCGCTGACGCTTGAGTCGACGGCCTGGGTCGGCTTGCTGCTCGGCAGCACCAGCGATGCGGCGCTGCTTGCCTATCTTGCCGCTCATGCGGCCGCCAGCTTTTTGCTTGGCCTCGCAATGATCGCCTTTCTGCCCGCCGGCCTGCGCCGCAGGCGAGTGCCCGTTCTGCTGCTGCTTTCCGCTACCGGCTTCGCCGTCCCCATCCTCGGTTTTGTCGCCGTCATCCTCGGCGTCGTCATGCTTCATTCGCTGCCGCCAGCCAAACCGGAAGGCCAGTTCGAGGCGGTGTCCCTGCCGAAAATGGACCCCCACCAGCGAGCCGGCAAGGGTTTTCGTCAGGCCGGCATGCGCTCCTTCATCAGCAACGAACGGGCGCCTGTGGCGGCCCGCCAGCGCGCACTCATTGCTCTGCAGAAGATACCCGGGCACGTTGCCTCGCCGCTTCTGCGTGACGTGCTCACCGATTCTTCCGAAGATATCCGCCTGCTCGCCTACGGCATGCTCGACAGCAAGGAGAAGGTGATCAACGACGACATCCACCGTGCCTCGCAAAGCTATCAGGCGGCGGTTGAAGGAAGCGATGCCCGGTGGAAGGGCGCCCGGCGGCTCGCCGACCTGTATTGGGAGCTTGTCTATCAGGAACTGGCGCAGGGGGATCTGCGCACCCACGCCCTGCGCGAGTCGCTTCGCTACACCCGGATCGCTCTCGCCGAATCGGCCGAATCGGCCGATGATGCGGCACTGCATCTGCGCCTCGGCCGCCTGCTGCAGGCGCTTCGCCAGCCGGAGGAAGCCCGCCTGGCTTACGACCGGGCGCTGGCGCTGGGCATGCCGCAAACCCGTATCGTGCCGTATCTCGCGGAAGTGGCGTTCGAGACCGGGCGCTACGAGGAGGTGCGTGCGTTGATGTCCGATCTTGGAAACTGGCAGTCCCTGCCGCGCCTCAAGCCGGTGATCGCTTACTGGAGTCGGGCATGACTTTCCCGCAGGCGCGCGAAGCCGATATCGCGTTGCTTCTTGAGGGTACCTTCCCGTATGTCAGCGGCGGTGTATCGAGCTGGGTCAACCAGATCATTCTTGCCTTTCCGGAACTGCGCTTTGCGATCGTGTTCATCGGCAGCCGTCGGGAAGACTACGGTGAAATGAAATACGCCCTGCCGGAGAACGTCGTTCATATGCAGGCGCACTACCTCTATGACTTCGTCGGTCATGGAGAAAAGCCGAAACCACGACGAGGAGCAAAAGATGCCTTCGCGCTCTCCGACAGACTGCACGACGGCTTCCTGCGCGATGAGGCACCGGCTGGCGCCTGCGCTGCGTTCAGCGAAATCATCCGGGATCTGATGCCCGGCGGACGCCTGCCGGAAGATGATTTTCTGCACAGTGAGGAGGCCTGGCGCATCATCGGCGACCGCTATCGCCAGAACTGCACCGATCCCTCATTCGTCGACTTCTTCTGGACCGTGCGCATGATGCATGCCCCGGTCTGGACGCTTGCCCGCATTGCCCATGACCTGATTCCCGTGAAGGCTTTCCACTCGGTCTCAACGGGTTATGCCGGCTTGCTTGGCGCCATGCTGCGACAGACGCGACAGCGGCCGCTGATCCTCTCCGAACATGGCATTTACACCAAGGAGCGGAAGATCGACCTGTTCAAGAGCGAGTGGATTCGCGACAACCGCAACATCTTCCAGCGCGACCCGACCGAACTCTCCTACTTTCGCCAGATGTGGATTCGCTTCTTTGAATGGCTGGGACGGCTCTGCTACGAATCGGCCGATCCGATCATTGCGCTTTACGAAGCCAACAGGCTGCGCCAGATCGCCGACGGAGCGCGGGCGGAGCGGACGTTCAATGTCCCCAACGGTATCAGCCTGCAGCGTTTCGCACCCCTGCGCGCGCTGCGGCCGGAAATGCCGCCACCGGTACTGTGCCTGATCGGACGAGTGGTGCCGATCAAGGACGTGAAGACCTTCATCCGCGCCATGCGCCGGGTGGCGAACCAGATGCCGGCGGCGGAAGGCTGGATCGCCGGCCCGGAGGACGAAGACCCCGCCTACGCCGAGGAGTGTCGCAATCTCGTTGCCAGCCTGGGCCTTGAAGACAAGGTGAAGTTCCTCGGTTTCCAGAAGATCGAGAACCTGATGCCGAAGATCGGCCTGACCATTCTCTCGTCGATCAGCGAAGCGTTGCCGCTGGTCATCCTCGAAGGCTACGCCGCTGGCGTTCCCACCATCTCCACAGATGTCGGCTCGTGCCGGCAACTGATCGAAGGGCTGGACGACGAAGACCGCGGACTGGGCGTTTCCGGTGCCGTCGTCAATATCGCCGACCCGCAGGCGCTGGCCGATGCCGCACTCGCTCTGCTCGGCAACCCCGAGGCCTGGACCGCCGCGAGCCGGGCGGGGATCGCCCGCGTCGAGCGCTACTACACCGACGACCTCATGTTCGGCGCCTATCGCCGGGTCTATGAGCGGGCGCTGGCGGCTGGAGGGGCGGACTGATGGCGGGCATCGGCTTCGAACTGCGCAAGCTGCTGAAGAAGGACACGCTGGTCGGGCTGCTGCAGGCCTACACCTTCGCCGGCATCATCGGCTCGGGCCCCTGGGTGCTGTCCATCCTCGGCATCCTGATCATCGGCTTGTTGAGCAGCACGGTTGTCGTGCCATCGTTCCTGGTGACGCAGTTCCAGACTTCAGTAACCTATCTGATCGCCATCAGCCTGATCCTGACCGGCGGCTTGCAACTGGGCTTCACGCGCTTCGTCTCCGATCGCCTGTTCGAAGAAAAGGACGAAGTCATCTCGCCGAACCTCAACGGGATCCTTCTGCTGGTCATCATCGCCGCATCGGTCGTCGGCATCATCGGGCTGTTCGTGCTGCTCCCCGGAACAGGGGTCGTCTATCGCATCCTGATGCTCGCCGCATTCGTGCTGATGTGCGCAATCTGGATCGTTACCATCTTTCTGTCGGGCATGAAGCGCTACAAGGCAATCGTCGCGCTATTCGCCATCGGTTATGCCATCACGGTATCGCTGGCGCTGCTGCTGCGTCCGCTCGGGCTGGAAGGGCTGATGGCCGGATTCGTCATCGGCCACAGCGCCCTGCTCGGCGGCATGTGGGTGCTGACCATGCGCGAGTTTCGTCCGCAGGAGCTGATCGCCTTCGATTTCGCCAAACGCGGGGCGATGTTTTCCAGCCTGCTCGCCATCGGTCTGCTCTACAACCTCGGCATCTGGGCCGACAAGTTCATGTTCTGGTTCTTCCCCGACACCTCGGAACCGATCATCGGCGCCCTGCGCGCCTCGATCATCTACGACCTGCCGGTCTTCCTCGCCTACCTGTCGATCATCCCCGGCATGGCCGTATTCATGGTGCGCATCGAAACCGATTTCGTCGAGTACTACGACAAGTTCTACGATGCCGTGCGCAGTGGTGGCTCGCTGGAATACATCGAGGACATGCGCGACGAAATGGTCTACTCGATCAAGCAGGGGATGGCCGAGATCGGCAAGATCCAGACGCTCGCCGTACTCGTAACTTTCGTCTCCGGGCCGCTCTTGCTACAGGCGCTCGACATCTCCGAGCTGTATCTGCCGCTGCTGTACGTTCAGGTTATCGGCGCCAGCCTGCAGGTCGTGCTGCTGTCGGTGCTCAACGTATTCTTCTATCTTGACCAGCGCCGCATCATCCTGCTGCTCTGCAGCGAATTCCTGCTGTTGAACATCCTGCTCACCGGGGTGTCACTATGGTGGGGGGCTGCGCTCTACGGCTACGGTTTTGCCTTTTCCGTACTCGTCACCCTGGCCACTGCGCTGGCACTCCTCGACCGTCGCCTGAGCCGGCTCGAGTACGAAACCTTCATGCTGCAATAACGGGGTGGGGAGGGGCGACCGCCAGCCATACTGATCAAGGCAAATGGCGTGTTGACAACAGCTACACAGGCGACTACGCTCCGTGTATCTATTGTGTATGCAGCAAAAGGGGATTCCTATGCGCGACGCCGCCATCAACCTGCGGGCATTGCCCGAGCAGCGAGACTTGATTGATCACGCTGCGACCCTGTTGGGCAAGAACCGCTCGGACTTCATGCTTGAGGCCGCCTGCGACAAAGCGCAGGCGGTGGTGCTTGATCAGGTCTTTTTCAGTCTGGATGCCGAAAGATTCAAGCAATTCACGGCCATGCTCGACGGTCCGCCCAGCGCCAATCCAGGGCTTGAGCGTCTCATGGCCGTGACGCCCCCCTGGGCATCTGGCAAGGCATAAGCTTGCAACTCAGCGCGCCGCAGCCGCTCGCTGCCAGCCATCTACTGGATGGATTTGAGTGCGGGGAGGGCGTTCTCGACGAGTGGCTCAAGCGCCGCGCAATGACCAACCAATGGAGCGGGGCCAGCCGGACGTTTGTAGTGGCAGATCCAGACGGCCGCGTTTACGGCTTCTACGCAATGGCTGCGTGCGCCGTCTTGCACCAGATGGCAACCCGTTCTGTGCGTCGGAACATGCCCGACCCGGTTCCGGTGATGATTCTGGCACGGCTCGCTGTTGACGAGCGCGCCCAAGGCATCAAGCTTGGCGCATCGTTGCTGCAAGACGCCGTAAATCGCGTCGTGGTCGTTTCTCAAAACGTCGGAATCCGAGCGCTGCTGGTGCATGCACTGCACGACCGCGCCAGGGAGTTCTACGAACACTACGGGTTTCAGTCGTCGCCTTTACATCCGATGACGCTGATGCTGAGACTGAATCCTGACAAATCATGAGCCGAACGTCGTGTGTAGGGAGTCAGTAAGGCTCGCTAGGGTTGGCCCAAGGGTTGGGCCAACACTGAAAACGTTGGAATCCTTGCAGCAGAAGGGTTTTGGCGCGCTATAGCGGACGAGGCTGGGCACTGGATTGAGGTTATTCCGCTCCCGCTTGGACGGAATACGGGGCGTATTCAAGTCTGAAGTGCAACAGCGTTATCACGAAGTGCGCATAGAGGTAAGAGGCGAATGTGGATGCTCGGATCTGCATCGAACTTGCGACAAGATAATTGTCTTGTCGCATGTTTGACCAAAACCTCGCCCCGAGGCACCTGTAGGTCTGCCGCCGCGCCTTGGACAAAACCACGCGAGCAGCTTGATCCAGGGGTCGCGAGACCCCCGGAGTATTTGAAGAGATGAATTTGCTCACACTCGCTTGGGCGGTGACCATCTGCTTAAGCAGAACGGTCGGAAGTTGACAGAAGGCTAGGTGATATCCAGTCGTCGGGGGCGTACAGCTTGGGGGCTGCGACAGTGGTTTTGGCGAAGGGAAATCGCCTGTTCGGCTTCTGATGCCCAGCATGCGTATGAGCATCATCCGTCCAGAAGCGCCAGTGGACGTACCCTCGGCATTCCCGCAAATTGTCCCCCACAATAAGACCGCCCAGCTAGCAAACGGTCGACAACGGGAGGGGACAGCATGGGTATTAGGTTCCGCAGACGCATCAAGCTTGCGCCAGGTCTGAATCTCAATCTCAGCGGCAGCGGGCTGAGTCTTTCCGCTGGCCCCAGGGGTGCTTCCATGACCTTCGGCGGTCGGCGCGGCGCGTACCTGAACACGGGCATTCCGGGGACCGGCCTCTACACCCGTGAGCGCGTCGGCGCCGTAAGGACTTCTCTTACAGCAGATTTTCTAGTATTCAGGTCAGACTGAAATAGCCTAAGTCCAGATTTGCTGATGGGCTGCTTGACCGCGCACGGGGCAAGTATGATCGACTGGATCTCGGCCTTATGTGGAGCTCAACATAAGGCCGACGACCAAGACTTGGCCAAAGCCGCTAGCCGGCTAGCGACGTGTAGTGTTAGGGTCTAGAAGAAATCTGAGCACGCCCAGTCGTGCGCCTGTCCGATAGAGAGCGATCCGCTCTTGCGACAGTTCGAACATGGCGAAGCGACTATCGCAATCGATAACCTCCGCGGGTAACCCGATCAAAACTAAACACGTGCTCTCTCGGGCTTTCCTGACAGCGCCCGACAATTCGGCGGGGGAAGTCCGGTTCGCCCGCGTCGAGTAGCACCTGGGCGGCGCAGACTGGGCATTGTGCAGCGTACTTAATCATACGAGCTTTCTTCGGCGCTCCTGCTTCCCGCGCATTCGGCCTGAAAAGTTCGAGGCAGGCGCCGAATTCACGAAACCCTAGCATGGAGTCCGATGCCATGATGATCCGATCATCGACCAATCGAATAAATTGCTGCAGGGATCGATAGGCTGGCCAATTGAACAAAACAATGATGAGCATCGCTGCAAGATCGCTGGTCGTGACCGGGTGTTTGCTGAGCGATAGAGCGAAAAGGACGAATACGCTCCCGGCTGCGGTAAGCGCCACATACAAAATCGTCGGCCAGATTAGCAGCCACTTTCGCCATCCTTCTGCTACCTGATCCTTGTCAAACAACCAGCGGGCCCACCACGATAGCTTGAGCTTTTCCGCCGGAATATAAGTGATGTCATGAGGCGCTGTGTCAGCGCACGCGTCGATGGAAGTTGAGATACCAGGGATCGGCAACGCGATCAGAGATATCAAAGCTTGGTTTCCGGCACCGCCATCGCTTTCATGCTTCTCTACCCACGGATAAACGTCGAGTCCTTGGTCGGCTGCGAATTTCTGCATTCCCTCTTCGCAGCGCTGCCGGAAATCACCGTTCAATGATTTCCAGTGGCGGCTGAACCAGGCGCTCGCATCGCCTTCCGTTTCCCGAATCACACCTTCCCGGATGTTGTAGTAGTTAAATCGCGCATCTTTCCCTTCGGCAAGGCGACTCAACGTGTTCTCAGCAAGGAATCGCAGCACTTGATAAATCTGTGAGTTTTTGCCGTGGACATTCAGATAGTCGAGAAGGCAACGGGCAACCTGCTCTAGGTTAGATTTTTTGGGCGGCGTCTCTGAATCCGTAGTGCATTGATTTAGTGACATAAATCCCTCTCTATTAGGGTAAGGAGAGGGTTTGTCAGTGATATTCGTTGCAACCTCTTCCTAACCTGACTTCGTGTTCAACAACGGAGTCAAAATTATGCATCAAGTGTATCTGATTCAAAGTGTTCCAGTTTATACGCGGACTTTGCCCTCGGGCGACATGGCGGTTTGGCATCCTTATAACGAAGGTATCCGCGCAATTGTCGAGCCGATCTGTCGGGGCTGCGGCTACTGGCAGGCCGAATTCAATAACTGGGTGATCAAACAACCGAGCGTGGCACGCGTAAGAAGTGATCTCGCTACCCGCGGGCGTCTCTTGCGGAAAGATCTGCCATGAGGATTCCGTGGGCCATCGACATGAAGACCGGCGATTGGCTGAGAGCCGATCGTGCGGAGTATCGGGGTGAGCGTGGACGGTACCGCTGTACTGACAAACACTGTGATCGAGAGCTCACCGTTGCCAGAAGCAAGCGAGGTCGCCAACACTTCAAACACTTTCGGAACAGTGGTGCAGATGGCTGTGTGTTCGGCCGTCACGGCACGAGCGTTCATCAGACTGCGATTCGCCTTTTGGCGGTCCGTTTTTCTGAAGCAATGGCTGGACATGTGCCCATGCCACTGTTCCTGTTTTCAACACCAAGCGGACCCCGCCTGGTGTCGCCGTTTATACGAGCCTGCCGCGTTCTTGATGAATGGATATGTCCGGAATCGGGGCGTCGGGCTGATTTGGCTCTCCTCGATGGCGAGGGAATACCTGTGTTGCTGATTGAGGTTTGCCACTCGAATGCGGTCAACGTGGAGAAACGGCAAGACCTCAGTGGTTATTGGTGGATCGAGGTCGATGCGCGGCATGTGCTTGAGGATCTGGATATGCTCAATATCCGTGCTCATGGCGGTTTGCCGCGCATGCTGGCAGCTGTATGGGAGGAACGATCCCTTTTTGAGAACGAATGCATCTGAATCGGGCACTTATGTTATGGATTTTTTCCGCGTTCAAACACTGACGTATATCATGACAGTTCTATCTTTTGGAGTATGAAGGATGGTTGCGTCTACCCTCCCCGGCGAGTCTCGCGTTGCTGTTCTGGTCGATTGTGACAATACAAGCCCCGAAATTCTCGAATTCGCACTTCGGGTTGTTGCGCAATTCGGCCGCGTTGTGCTGCGCCGGGGTTACGGAAACCACTCCACGCTCGCGAATAAATGGCAGGAGGCTCTCGTTCGATTGGCCTTCACGCCTTGCCTTCAATATCAGTACGCCTCGGGCAAGAATACTGCAGACATTGCTCTGGCTCTCGATGCGATAGAAGCGATGTTTGATCACCGGGCTGATACCTTTTGTCTGGTAACCAGCGATTCCGATTTCGCTTACTTGTGCAGAAAACTCCGCGAGCGGGGGGCAACTGTTTGCATCGTTGGCGAGATCAAGACTCCTGACGCTCTACGAAATGCATCCGATCAGTTTTTTGAGTGGCAGCCCTCCGAGCCGGCTTCAGATGGGAGCGAACATAACGGAAACAAAGTCGCTACAGCGAAGCCTGATCCAGTAAAGGCTCCACCTGTGCCCGTTGTAAAACGTCGGCCAAAATTCGTCGTTGAGGCAGTGTCCCTGCTTGCCAGCGATACATCCGAAGGCAAAGTTGGTTTGAGTGCCTTGGGTCAGTATTTGAAGCGCACGGATCCCGCATTTTCTCCAACCACCTATGGGCATTCCGGATTGCTGGATATGCTCAAGACCTACGACCTTTTGGCGCTAAAAAAGGCGGAGGGCGGTCACTACACGGTGGGGCTCAATACCAAGAACGAGGCAGACACCAGCAACTAGCCTCCAGCTCTAGCTTGTCGGATTGCGCTCATAAACAGGGACTTCTCTTGAAGAACTGAATAGTGTTCCGATATCCCGTAGTCGGCCAAAGCCGACCGTGAGCCTGCGGTCTGTGTCGGGCGGCAATGCGACGGTTACCTGCCGTACAGATGCTGATGGCGGTCAATGACCGTTTGCCACTTTAGGCTACAGCCGGATCCGACCCAAAGCCGAAGTTCGCGGTATGGGAAAGCGGACGGTCAGAAAAGCGGCGCCCAGCGACTGAAAGAGGTAAACGACCAGTTCAGACAGCAGTGTGTGTTTCAATGCTGTGACATGCTTACGGTATTAGATTTGCGATGCACAAAAGCGAGCGATTGACCCTTCAAATTGGTTCATAGCCCGCAGCAAGCGGGGCAACAACTGAAATGAAACGCAATGGATCACCGCTTGTGCAAAGAACACCATGCACTTGACCCTTTTGAGCAACGACAACATCACCAGTAACAATTGAAACAGTGAGGCCTTGCGCGTCGACTTGATATAGACCTTGCCCAGAAAGTATTGTCCAAGTGTCTTGACCTTCTGGATGGGTGTGTGGCGCGATTCTCTGTCCCGGCTCGACGTGCCAAGCCACAATAGTTGAGTGTTCTGATTCGACGATAACTGAACGAATCGGTTCACCTTCCGATGGTTGCATATAGTCGTTTGAGGGATATACGCGTTGATTGGTCATTTCTTGTTCTCAAAATACTGTTGAACACCGGGAAGGTTTACGCCGAACATCGGTGACTTTTTTGTCGGTAGCAGTTTTGCTATATGACTCCGGCGCCTGCTCCAAAACTTGCCGTCACATTTGCGCGGAACGCCCCTTCGCAAGTGGTTTTTCACCGCTTGGCAACTGTTCTCATACAGGACCAGAATCCGTTAGAAGCGGCTTTCACACAAACAGAGCATAGGCATACTCCCAGTAAGCTTCAATGACTACTGTTGGGCCAAGTCTTGGATGGCTGCTAGTGGCCGATAGTACGCTTACGTCATTGCTCCGTAAAGCCGACATGGAGTAATCTAGCTCCTCAAGCGAAGGTCCGTTATCGGACGCATTGCCTACCGTCACTTTCGGCCATGGCCAGCCGTAGCAGCTCCGAAGAATCGAGCTTCGCGAACGGCAGATAACTGATTTGATAACGGCCGCTCAGTCCGTAGTAGGTCGGCCCGTTCCTCGACCTGAACCGCCATCAAAAATCCGGCCCGATACCGTCAGCAATGGGCAGGTCAGCAGTCACAGGGCGGGAAGTCACACCGACTGACCTCGTGGCACATCAGGCTACAGCCGGACCCGACCCATGCCGCCCAGTCTTCCATCGGGAACCAATATCACGTCCTGACGTACAATTAGGACGACTGGCTGCGCCTCCTCAGGGTGCTGAAGCGAGAACAAGAATTTGGGAGGACACAGTGGATATACCTCATCACCTAATAGAGCAGATTCGTGCTGGCAAGACGATCCTCTTTCTTGGTGCTGGTGCATCTTTCGGAGCAACTTCGCCGACGCCTCCAATCAGTCCTCCGTCAGGCAAGGATCTGAGTCGATTGCTTTCAGATAAGTTTCTATTGCTTCGGCCCGATGAAGTATTAAGCGGCATACCTGACGCGCCGGTCTTGGAAGTAGC